>NZ_JBICXQ010000004.1:64589-343917 GCF_043200375.1 Streptomyces sp. NPDC048434
CGGTGCACCGGCGGGGGGCGTCGCGGCCCCGGCGGCCGCAGCCCGCCTGCCCCGGCTCCCCGTCGGGGGGGCGGGCCGCCCCCCCCCCGCCCGCCACCACCCACGCCGCGATCTGCCCCTGTGGACAACTCCACCGGTGGCTTCGTCCGCGGGTCATACTGAGCACCCTGCCAGGAACGAGGGGGAGCGAAAGTCATGACGATGTCGCGAGACGGGGCCCGGCCGCCGCAGCGGGTTCAGGACGTGTCGTCCGCCCGCTGGATCGAGGAGGGGGTCGGCGGGTTCGACAGTGGTGTCCATGCCCTGCTGCCGGCCGGGTTCGAGACCTACGCACGGCTTCTGCATCCCAGCGAGCCGGCGGACGGCCGGTTCGAGCGGTGGGCGGAGGTCGCGCAGCGGTCCGGTCGCCCGCTGCACCCGCTGGCGCGCTTCGAGGAGGTGGCCGGCCCGGGGGACGAACCACCGTGGCAGGGTTCGCTGCCCGCGCATGTACTGGCGGCTCTGTGCGCGGTGCTGGCGACGGAGACCGGCACTCCGCAGCAGTGCCTCTTCGGGCTCTGGGAGGGGTGGGGCTGGCTCCATGACGAGGGGCCCAAGGTACAACTGAGCGGGCGCGCCTACGCGTTGTACGAGGGGCCGGTCGAAGCGGCAACAGCCCTGGGGGACCGGAGCGCGGGGGTCTTCTTTCCGCAGGCGCCGAATCTGTGGTGGCCACAGGACCGGGCCTGGTGCGTCGCCACGGACGTGGATCTCGACTCCACCTACCTCGGCGGGTCCGCCCGCCTGACGGAGCGATTGGCGGGCGAACCACTCTTCGAGGTGTTTCCGGTGGCGCTCAACGACCGGATCGGCTGAGCCGTGCGTTGAGCGCCTGCCGCGAAGTGTCAGCGCTTTCGCGGGACGTTCGGTCAGCTCTTCTTGCAGGCGTTGATGCGGACCGTGGCGCTGGTGTGCTTCACCTGCTTGGTGCGCGGGGTGTACCCGGGCGGGAAGGTGACCACGCCGACGGCGGACCCCGTGTAGTTCTGCCTTTTCACGCAGCGGCGCGCGGCGTTCTGGCTCACCTTGTTCTTTCCGGTGTTGGTCCTGGTCCCGCTCTGCTTGTACAGCGTGCCGTTCTTGTACAGGCCGACGCGGATGGCCAGTTGAGCCACCCGCTTGGTGCACTTGATGTCCGCGGTGACGTTCACCATGTGCCGGTTGTCCGCGTGGGCGTGGTGGGAGTAGTGCGGGAGGTGAGTGGTGATCTTGCAGGTGATCACGTCACCGCTACGGGCGTTCACCGTCTGCACGGTGCCGGTGGCGGTCGCGGTGTCGGGTCCCGCGCCGGCGGGTGCCGAAGCACCCGCGGTCCCCGCTCCCATGGTCAAGGCCAGTGCTCCGGTCAGCGCTCCCGCGAGCAGCGTCCGCTGTACGGTCCTCATGAATTCCCCCTGTGTGTCGCCCGTTGGGGCGCACGGATAGTGCGCCGCCACCTCTCAAGGCCGATGCGAGGTGAGGCGTTTGGTCACATGATTCCGTAAAAGGGACGCGGCGTAGGGGTATTTCACCCAAGTCCCCGCGGGGGTTGGTGCGCCACCATGGCGGCGCACCTTTTCCGAACAGGGCCTACGCGGGCTGCCGGACCGAACCTTCAGGGGCCCGGACCGTCGCGGCAGAGGTCACCGGCCGGAGGCGCGCTGCTTGCGCCACTCCCCGGCCAGGACCGACCAGACCTCCATGTCGTGGCGCACGCCTCGGTACGGGTAGCTCTCCCGCAGCACTCCGTCCCGGACCATGCCGAGCCGCTCGGCGACTTTGATGCTGGCGGTGTTGGAGGAGGAGGCGATCCACTCCACACGGTGGATCCCCCGCTGCTCGACCGCCCAGTCGATGAGCACCCGCATCGCGCGCGTGACCAACCCGCGCCCGACGGCCGCCTCCTCCAGCCAGCAGCCGACCTCGCAGGTGCCGAACTCGGTGTCGAACGTCCTGAACAGGACACCGCCGACGAGCACACCATCCGCCCAGATGCCGTAGAGCCGGCCGCTGTCGGCAGCTGCCTTGTCCGCATAGGACTGCAGGAACGCCGTGGCCGACGCGAGGTCGGTGGCACGGTCCGCCAACGCGACGTACCGACCGATGTACTCGCGGCCCCGGGCCAGGTGTGCGAGGTACTCCCCGGCATGCCATGGCTCCAGCGGCCGCAGCTCGGCACCGTCGTCACCCAGCGCTCTCGCAAACATCTGCTTCTCCCCCGCCCTCGCTGCTACGTCAGCTTGTCTCGTGCTCGCTGCGGCACGAGCTGATCTTCCTTCGCCCCTGTGCCGCGCCCCGAATCGTCCCACAGCGGCCTGCCGGGGGCGGGACCAGCATCGACGAGCGGAATGCGCCCGCACAGGCCCCGGGCCCGGGTGCGGGTGCGGGTGCGGGTGCGAGCAGCGCATGGACACGCTGTTCGAGGAGATCGCCAAAGCCCGCGGTTTCTGCAGGTCCACGACGAGAACATGACGGTGACCGCCGTGGTCCGCGAAATCGCCGAGGGCTGATCGGGTCGGATGCGATGGATTCGGCCCGATGAGTCCGCGTCATGGCGGCAGTCTTACTTCCGACCGCACACTCGGGAAGGTGGACCGATGACCAACCTGCACAACATCCTGGAGACGTACATCAGCGACGGGCCGGTGCCTGGCGCGGTGACTCTGGTGGCTCGCGGCGACCGGGTCGAGGTGCAGACCGCCGGCTCGGCCGACGCCGACGGCACTGCCCCGATGGCCAGAGATTCGATCTTCCGTATCGCATCGCTCACCAAGCCCGTCGTCGCGGCGGCCGTCATGATGCTGGTCGAGGACGGCCGGATCGCGCTGGACGACCCGGTCGGGAAATGGCTGCCGGAGCTGGCGTCACCGACTGTTGTCCGCACGCCGGACGGCCCGGTCGACGACGTGGTCCCGGCTGCCGGACCGATCACCGTGTTCGATCTGCTCACCTCCCGCGCCGGATACGGCTTCCCGTCGGACTTCTCGCTGCCGGTGGTCGGACGGTTGTTCAGCGATCTCAAACAAGGCCCGCCGCAACCGCAGCTCGTCCCGGCGCCGGACGCATGGATGGCGGCGCTGTCCCGCATTCCGCTGCTGCACCAGCCGGGCGAGGGCTGGCTGTACAACACCTCCTCGGACATCCAGGGGGTGCTGATCGCCAGGGTCTCCGGCCGTACGTTGCCCGAGTTCCTGGCTGAGCGACTGTTCGAGCCGCTCGGCATGACCGACACCGGATTCGAGGTACCGGCCGGCAAGCTCGACCGGTTCACCAGCTACTACCGGCTCGGTCCGGGGGGCGAGCGCGAGCTGGCCGACGCCCCCGACGGGCAGTGGAGCAGCCTGCCGGCATTTCCGTCCGGCGCCGGCGGGCTGGTCTCGACCGTCGACGACTGGCATGCCTTCGCCCGGATGCTGCTCGCCGAAGGAACCGTCGACGGCCGCCCACTGCTGTCGCCCGCGTCGGTGCGGCAGATGACCACCGACCAGCTGACCCGGGCGCAGCGCGAGGCCGGGAAAATGTTCCTGGAGGGCCAGGGCTGGGGTTTCGGCGGCTCGGTGGACATCGAGGCCATCGAGCCATGGAATGTGCCGGGACGCTACGGATGGATCGGCGGCACCGGAACGGCAGCCCACCTCACCGCGTCCACCGGCACGGTCGCCATCCTGTTCACCCAACTGGAACTGACCGGGCCGACCCCGCCCCCTGTGATGCGGGACTTCTGGCAGTACGTGGCAGGCGTCTGAGGACGAGGAGGGGTCCCTGACCGGGAGGAGCGGCGGGCTCCGCGGCGTCGGCCGGCGGCACGACGACCGCGGGGCCGGGCATGCCCGGCCGGGAGTGAGGAGCGTCCTCGTACTGGGCTGCCGCTTCCGCCGCATCGAGGAAACTGCCCTTGAGGAACACCCGGTCCCCGCCCGGACGCCCCGCGTACACCTCGTGGACAGCCCTGTGCGGCAGATTCCTCTTCCGGTGCGGCGCACAGGATGGCGCCGGCGGTTGCGCCATGACGGGAAGCGACGATGAGCAGAGAACAAGTACTGTCCGTGGACGGGCTGATGGCCATGCTGGCCGACTGCGCGGACGTCTGGGACACACCGGACCGTTCGGGCGACCCGGTGGACATCCTCGACCACGGTCTGCAGGTCGCGGCCGTTCTGGCGGAGCGGCACCCGCACGACGAGGAACTGCAGGTCGCCGGCCTGGTACATGACATCGGGCATCACCTGGTACCCGGCGACGAGGCGCAGCACGGCGAGCACGCCGCCGCGGCCGTCGCCGGCCTGCTGGGCCCCCGGGTCGCACGGCTGGTCGCGCTCCACATCCCCGCCAAGCGCTACCTCGCGGCGACCGATGCGGAGCATGCGACCGGGCTGTCGCCGGAGAGCACTCGCACCCTCGCCCTCCAGGGCGGACCAATGACGCCGGAGGAGCAGGCAGCATTCGAGGCGAACCCCGACTTCCTCGCGGCGGTCGCGCTGCGGCACGCCGACGACGCGGGGAAGGTCGTGGGCCTTCGGGTGGCGGGCCTGGCACATTGGCGCCCCCGGGTGGCGCAGGTTGCTGCCGACTACGCCGGAACGTCCGCGAGGCGATAACAGCCCCCGAACCACCTCGTCAGGTGGCGTTCCGTACGGGGCGAGGGCAGCGGCTCCGTCGTCACATCAACCGCTCTGGGGCCGGTAGATGCACGCCGCCAGCGGCGTGTGCGTCTTCCAGCCCAGGGTCTCGTACAGTGCGCGCCCGTCGTCGGTCGCGCCCAGCACGCCGAGGTCCGCGCCCTCGCCCACGGCGTGCTCGACGAGGGTGCGCATCACGAAGTTGCCCAGGCCGCGACGGCGGTGGGCCTCCTCGGTCGTGACGCGGTCGATGACCGTGGCCCGCCCGAGGACGGCCATCTGCCCCTGGGCGGCGGGCTCGCCCGCGGCGTCGTGCACCTGGACGTGGACGACGCCGTCGCCGGTCTGCACGGACGCGGTGTAGCCCTTGGGCGCCACCGGCTCGGTGACCCGCAGGTCCACGGCCATCAGATGTCCTGCCTCGTCCTTGTCCACCACCCAGCCCTGCGGGAGCCAGCCCCCGACCTCGTCCGGCTCCATGGGCACCTTGAGCCAGGTGTGCGGCACGGTCACCGAGGCGGCGGCCTCGCGTACCGAGGACTCATCGGCGTCGGGCAGTACATGGCGCCCCACTTGGCCGGGCGTGCCCACCTCGAGATAGAGCCCCCACGGGTGCTCCGTCGGCCGGGGCGTGTGCCGTGACACGGCCCAGCCGGACGCCCAGATCCTGACGAGTTCCGGAACCATCAAGCCCTCCCGACGTAAGCGACGTACCCCCGGAGAGCACCTTACGTCACCGTGCGGGGCAGCGGCGTCACCCAGCGCCTCCGGGCGTCGCGTCCAGTGGTGCTGTCATACGGGGCGCAGACGCCTGAACTCGTGGAGGGACAGGGGAAAGCGTGACGACAGGATTTCGGAGCGCACTTCGCCGGTGAGTGTTGATGCCAGGAACTCCCGCACCCGGCGGGTGGACCGGCGCCGTCCCCGCCGCCGGTCCTTGGCGCCGGCACCCGCCCCGCCGCCTCAGATCCCGGGTGGGGCAACTCGGGTGTAGGTCTTCGGGGCACTGGTGCCACCGGGGGTGGTGACGGTGACATCGACCGGCCCGGCGGCTCCGGGCAGGGCGTCGACCACGATGTGACTGTCGGAGACGACGGTGAACCCGGCGAGGGCGGCACCGAGAAGCACGGTGGTCGCCTGGGCGAGACGGGTGCCGGTGAGGGTGAGGGTGATACCACCGGCGGTGGGTCCTTGATTCGGGACGACCGTCGTGACGACGGGGGCCGCCAGGTAGGTGTAGGAGACCCCGGTGCCGGTTCCGCCGGCGGTGCTGACGGTGACATCGACCGAACCGGCGGCTCCCGCAGGAATCACGGCGGTGATCTGGGTGTCCGAGACCACCGTGAACGCCGTGGCGGCGGTGGTTCCGAAGCGCACCGCGGTGGCCTCGACGAGGTGGACGCCGGCGAGGGTGACGGTGTTCCCGCCCGAGAGCGGGCCCGAGGGCGGGGCGATGCCGGTGAGGACCGGGGTGCTGACGTAGAAGTAGGAGCTCTGGAGGGTCGTGGTACCGCCCGGGGTGGTGACGGTGACATCGACCGGCCCCGGGGTCGCCGCGGGGACCACGACGGAGATCTGGGTCGAGGACACGACCGTGAAGGACGTCGCGGGGGTGGCGCCGAAGCTGACCGCGTTCGCTCCGGTGAGGTTGGCGCCGGTGAGCATGACGGTGTTCCCGCCGGACGTGGGCCCCTGGTTGGGGGTGACGCCACTCAGGGTGGGCGTCACCGAGTAGGTGTAGAAGACACCGTTGCTGGTGCCGCCCGGCCCCGTCACGGTGACCTGCACCGTGCCGGTCCCGGCGGGGGCGATCGCGGTGATGTGCGTGTCGGAGACAACGGTGAACGAGGTCGCCACCACGGATCCGAACCGCACCGCGCCAACGGTGGCCAAGCCCGTGCCGGTGAGAGTGACCGTCGTACCCCCGACCGACGGACCCGAAGCCGGGTTCACAGACGTCAACACCGGCACCGAAACCGCCGTGTACGAGAACGACACACCATTACTCGTACCCCCCGGCCCCGTCACGGTGACCTGCACCGTGCCCGAACCCGCGGGCGCCGTCGCCGTGATCTGCGTACCGGAATTGACCACAAACGAAGCCGACACGGCACCGAACCGCACCACCGTCGCACCCGAGAACCCCGAACCCGTCAACGTGACCGGCATCCCACCCGCCGACGGACCCGAAGCAGGACTCACCGAGGAGAGGCCCGGCGCGGGCGTGGCGACGTAGGCGTAGGTGACGAACTGGTTGCTGATGCCGCTGGGGGTGGTGACGGTGACCTGCACCGTCCCGGTCCCGAGCGGGGTGGTGGCGGTGATCTGGGTGTCGGAGTTGACGGTGAACGAGGGTGCCGGTGTGGCGCCGAAGCGCACGGCGGTGGCATTGGTGAAGCCGGTGCCGGTGACCGTCACGGTGTTACCACCCGCGGAGGAACCCGAGGGAGGAGAGACGGAGATGACTGCGGGCACGGCTGCGGCCTGCTGCGCGGCGGAAGCGGTGGGAGATTGTGCTGAGCGATTCACGGCCAGGTCCTTCGGGGGCGTGAGCCCCGGCCGCTGGGGAGAAGCCCCGGGCCGAGGCTCGTCAAGGGAGGTCGGGTGGGTCCGGGCAGGGCAGGACGCACCCTGTCCGGACAGGCTGTTCGCGCGCCAGGTGCAAGGACCAGGCGGTCAGTGGCTCGGGCTGCCGGTCAGATGCCGGGCCCGGCAACGTAGGTGAAGGCAGCGGTGGCACTGCCACCGCTCGTGGTCACGGTGACCTCGGCGGGGCCGGGGGCACCGTCCGGGGTGGGCGGGGTGACGACGGAAAGCGTGGTGTCGTTGATGACCGAGAACGGTGCGGGCGTAGCGCCGAAGGTGACCGACTGGGTGGTGCTGAGGTTGGTGCCGGTGATGGTCACCACGGTTCCGCCGGTCGCCGGGCCGGAGTTGGGGTTCAGCGTGCCGACGGTCGGCACGTCGACGTAGGTGTAGGACAGACCGTTGTTGGTACCGCCCGCGGTGGTGACACTGACGCTCACCGGCCCGGCCGCCGCGCCCGCCGGTACGGTGACGGTCAGCTGGCCGTCATTGACCACGATGGGGGTCGCCGTGGCGGCACCGAAGTGCACCGCGGTGGCGGTGCTCAGGCCACTGCCGTTGATGGTGACGGTATTGCCGCCCGCGGTGACTCCGGTCACGGGGGCGAGGCTGGACTTGAACGGTGCCCCGACATAGAAGAACGACAGCGGGTTGCTGGTTCCGCCGGGGGTGGTCACGGTCACGGGAACCGTACCGCTGCCGGACGGGCTGGTGACGGTGACCGATGTGGGGGTGTTGGCGGTGATGATGCCTGTCTTGGCGCCGAAGTGCACGGCGGTGGCGCCGCCGAGGCCGGTACCGGTGATATTGACGGTGGTCCCGCCTCCGGTCGAACCCTGGTTGGGGGAGATTGGCATGGCGTTGCTCCTTCGGTGGAGTGTGTGAGTGGGAGTGACGAACCGAGACCGGAGGGCTGCGTTCGGCGCCGGCGGTGCGGTGGGCTGCCTGGTGGAGCATTCGGCCGATACGTCGGCCGGGCCGTCAGGTGCAGCCGATGACGCTGCCTGACGGAGCACAGTTGTCCGGGGTGTTGCCGCTCACGGTGGTGGCCAGCAGGGTCACGCCCCCGGAGTTGACGTAGATGCCGCCCCCGGAGGCGGCGGTGTTCCCGGTGACGGAGCTTGCGGTCAGCGCCACGGCGCCGTTGTCGTTGTAGATACCGCCCCCGGCGACGGCGGTATTGCCGGTGACGGAACTGGTGAGCAGCGAGAGCGTGCCGCCCAGGTTCGAGATGCCACCCCCCGGGAAAGGCAGCACGGCACTGCCGCCCCGGACGGTGACCCCGACCAGGCTCAACTGGCCCTGGGTGCCGGGCACGTTCGCGGCCCCCTGCACCTGGAGGACCCGGAAGGCCGGTGCGCTCGGGTCACGGGTGATGGTGACTCCCAGCCCCAGCAGGGTGATCTGGGTGGTGATCGGCGGTAGCCCCACCGGACCGGTGGGCCCGTTGCCGTGCGCGCTGGTGAGTTGGTACGTGCAAAACGGAACCAGCGCCAAGGTGTCGCCACCGGCCGCGTTGGCCGCTGTGATCGCATTCACCAGCGAGGTTTCGCTGCACAGCACAGGCACCTGGGCGTGCGCCTGGTTCGGGACCGCGACCAGCCCGGCGGTCAGCGCCACGGTCAGGGCGCAGACACCGAGGATGGAGCGCAAAGTACGGACAGTTCGCATGACGTCCCCAGGAAGTGGTGACGTGAGCCGACGCACCGGCCGATGCCGACGAGCGGCACTGCGCGGTGCCTTCACCTTCTCTGCGCGGGAGGGCACCCTCCGCGGTGCCAGGGCTGCACCGCCGCCTACGCCCAAGTGGACTGGGAGACAGGCCGGCTGCCACTCCCCCGAGAGGTTGGGCGGCCCACCGGATTGGATGCCTCAGTAACCCACCCGGGTGAGCACGCCTGCAATGTTCTTGACGCTCCGTCACTCAGACGGCAGAGCGTGCATCGGCTGCGGTGCACAACGCCGGCGACAGCGCTGTGGCTGGAAGTAGTTGGCGCACCGGGCCTGCTGGATCGTCGAGGAAGGGTAGTTGAAGGCTCTCTTCTCAGCAGAGACCGTCTTCTCGGAGAGGCAGCGACGCGCCGCGGCCGCGCGGTGAATTGCGAGCGCGGGATTCCGCACCCTCTCGCCGTCTCGCCGTCTCCGCCGACGATCACCCGGATCCGCACGGCAAACCGCTGCAGCGACGGGCGCCCGCACCGGGGCCGGCGGGGATCGGGGACATCCGTGAGCAGCCGGCGCCGCACGCCGAATTCGCCATAATTCCCAGGCCTGTTCGCCCGGATGGAAGGATGAGGACCATGACGTCGCGACTTCCGTTCGGGGACGGGTTAAGAGCAGAGCTGGGGGCACCCGGACGGCACCGCAGACTGGACAGCAGTCCGCGCTCACGCGTCTGGCGCGTCGCCCTGAACGGGATACCGGCGATCGTCAAGCAGATCGTTGACGCACCCGATGCCGCACAGCGGTACGCGCGCGAGGTGACAGCTCTGCGGCTCGCCTCCCGGGCCGAACCGGCCATCGTGCCCGCGCTGCTGGGCACCGATGCCGGGGAGCGCGTACTGGTACTGGAGCATGTCGAGGCCGGCAGGCCGGCCCGTGACTGGATCGTCGAGTACGCCACCGCCCTCGCGCGGCTGCACGCCACCGGTGCCCCCGAGGACGCCGGTCTCCTGCCGGCCTGGTCCGGCCCGACGCAGGAAGACATCGGCTCCTTCCTCCATCTCGCCGAGGCGCTCGAAGTGTCCGTGCCGTCCTGCGCGCCCGCCGAGCTCGACGCTCTCGTGGACCGGATCGACCGGGCACCGGGGCACGCCCTGCTGCACGGAGACCCGTGTCCCGGCAACGACCTGCACACCGCTCAGGGCGTCAGATTCATCGACTTCGAGCAGGCCGCACTGGGCAACGGACTCATGGAACTCGCCTACCTGCACATCGGATTTCCCACGTGCTGGTGCTCCACCGCGGCAACCGCACCGCTCATGGACCGGGCGGAGACGGCCTATCGCACGGCATGGATCACCGCGACCGGCACCGAACCCCAGGGCGATCTGACCGACGCCTGTGCCGGCTGGCTGCTGCGCGGCGACGCACTGGTGCAGCGGGCCCACCGCGAGACGGTCGACCATCTGGCCCGCATCCCGGACCGTGACTGGAAGTGGGGCACCGCGACGGCCCGGCAGCGAGTGGTCCACCGGCTCGACGTCGTCGCACGGATGACGGCTGACCGTGCCGACCTCCGCGGTCTGCACCGCCTCTCGTCGGATCTGCGCCACCGCATGCTGGCCCAGTGGCCCACGCTCAGGCCATTGCCCTCGCGACGCCGGTAGCGGCCGGCACGCGCGGCCTGATCAGGACGCGGAGATCCGCGTCCGTGTACCGCGCGGTGGAATGACGCGTGGCTGCCCGCTGTCCTGAGCGGGATGTCCGTCGGAGGTCCTCAGCCGTTGCTGTGACGGATGCTGTCCTCCTGGGGGCTGCCCGGCCTCCCCCGCCGCGCGGCGCTGACCGCAGGACCGTGGTGCGGACATCCGCGACCAGGTCCAGCGGTAGCCCGGCATGGAGCCGCACGGGGGGGGAACGAAATCAGCGGGTCGCCGGCCGCACGGCTCGGCGGTCAACTGCTCCCCGCGCACCCGGAGATGAGCGCGGGGAGCAGCTGCCCGCGGAGACGGGGACCGGCCGCCACAGGCCGTTCGACCGCGTCGGCCCGGCGGATCAGTCGAAGTGCGATCCGGTCTTCTCAAGGGCCTCGCGCACCGGCTGGTAGAAGGTCTCGCCGCCCGAACCGCAGGCGCCCCTGCCGCCCGAGGTCAGCCCCAGCGCGGTGTTGCCCTCGAAGAGCGAACCGCCGCTGTCCCCGGATTCCGCACAGATGCTGGCCTGGATCAGGTCGTCGACCGGCCCTTCCTGGTAGTTGACCGTCACCTCGACGGCGATGACGTCACCGGCGTGGACGTGCGTGCTGCTGCCGCTGCGCTGCACCCGCTCGCCCACAATCGCATCGCCCACCTTGTCGATGGACTGCTTGCTGCCGTTGTAGAGGTCCACCTGGCTGGGGTGCGCGATATCGGCGTCGGCGTACTTCGCGATCCCGTAGTCGTCGCCGGGGAAGGAGCCGGCCTCCGTCACCGCGATCTCCGGGCCCCCTTGCTCCGCGGACCAGCTCCGCACCGCGTTGGTGCAGTGCCCAGCGGTCAGGAAGTACGGCTGCCCGTCCCTGATGACGTTGAAGCCGAGCGAGCAGCGTGCGCCGCTCCCCCAGATGGCGTTGCCACCGGCGATCAGGGGCCGGAGCCTGCCCGCCGACTGTTTGAGGGTGACCCGGTCACCGAGCGAGGAGGCGACCTTCTTGAGCTGTGCCAGGCGGTCGCCCGTGACCGTGCGGTCAGCGACGATGACCACCTGGTTGGTCTTGGGGTCCATCCCCCAGGACGTCCCGGGGATGGTGGCCTTCTGCTTGAGGGTCGCACGGGCGGCATTCAGGGACGTGAGGGAGTGCTTGACGACCTTGGCCTCGGCGCCGGCCCCACGGACCTTGCCCGCGGCGGCCTCGGTGGTCACATTGACGATGAGCTTGTTGTTCCGGGCGTCGTAGTAAAAGCCCGCCGCGTTGGCGCCGAGGGCGGAGCTGATACCCCTGGCACGCTGTGCGGCGGCGGTGGCCGACGGGGGCTCAGGGGCGTCGGCAGGAGCGGCTTGGGCGCTCTGCAGCGTGAGTGCGGCGGCGATCAGAGCCACTGCACCCGCACCGACGAGGACGGTGCGGGGTTTGGGTGCGCGTGTGTGCTTCAACTCAAGACCTTTGGTGTGGGGTTGGGCCTGTAGTGGATGTCCGGGCCCACAGAAGTCAGACGTTTTCCCTCCCCCCTTACCGAAGCCGCATCCGCGCCGCACGGTCCTTCACGCAGGGCTTCCCACGCGCTCGCGGCGGCGCATCCAGACCGCGCCTATATCGCCGTACCGCTCTTACCGGGTACCACGTACACCGGCATGCGTTGCATCGTCATATGCCCTGCCCTTGAGGGTTATCGGTGCCACGGACGGCCGGTGCCCGTGGCACGGCGGCATGAAATCATTCTTTCCTGTGCCTGCTTCGTGCTACACCCGCCCGGCCACAGGTCCGCAGGAATCACCTGTACGGCCGGTGGCGTAATTCACCGGCGTCCGGATATCACCGCTCCATTTCCCCGAGGTGTCCCCGGGGGGGCGGCTTCTGGATATGCGCCGAAGGCCGTCATTCCGTGCTGTTCCACGGAATGGCCAAAGGCGACAACCCGCATCACACGCCGGGTCAATTGATGCGGACGGGACTCACGAGGTACTAGCCCGTACGAGTGAAATCGGGTCACCCTCCCTATGCACGGGACGTGGAGCGGTGGGTCAATCAGGATATCCGCGCGACGGGCCGCCCATTCCTCCGCACGGGCCGGATCAGTCCTTCCATCCGATCCCCCGGCGACCCCCTCCGCGCACCCATACGCATCTGCGTGGTGGTCATGGGCCTGGGCGTTCTCCCACAGGAGGCCTCTCGTGCACGATCTCCCCAGACCGCCGTCCCGGTCCACCGGCACGACCGGCCACGCCGTTGTCGGCCGCATCGGCACGCAGGAACCGTCGGTACAGGACGGCACACGATCTGGCCGACCCCAGCGGTTACCTTCTCTGACCGGTCTGCGTTTCGCCGCAGCGGGCGGAGTCGTCTTCACCCACAGCGCGCTGTTGATCAACCCTCACCTCGCCCGGACCCTCGGGCCCGAGGTATGGGTCGGGGCGAGTTCGGTTTCGCTTTTCTTCATTCTGAGCGGCTATGTGCTGACCCATTCCGCCCGCCCGACCGATACCGCACGCGCCTTCTGGCGGCGGCGTGCCGCCAAGATTCTGCCGAATCACGTACTGACCTGGTGCGTGGTGGTGGCCGCGCTCGCCTGCGCCGGCAGGGCGACCGCCCCGCACGGTTCCGGATTGCCGGCGCACCTCTCCAGTCTCTTCCTGGTGAACACCTGGGTTCCCAGCCAGCGCTTCATCTCCGCGGGCAATCCCGTTTCCTGGTCCCTGGCCGCCGAAATGTTTTTCTATCTCCTCTTCCCCCTGCTCCTGCCGTGGGTCATGCGGCTATCGCGTCGTGGTCTGCTGATCGGCGCGGGAGCGGCCATCGCCCTCGTCTGGATCTGTCCGGTGCTCTACGAGTTCGTCCTCAACCCCGGCGGACCGTCGTTCCCCGGATACTGGTCCTTGTACATGCTGCCGATCACGCGGCTTCCCGAGTTCGTCCTCGGCATGTTGGTGGCCCGTATCTCCTCGGCGGGAATACGGATTCCGCGCGTCGGCGTTCTCCCGGCCGCCCTGGGCGTCATCAGCACGATCGTGGTGAACGGTACGTACCTGCCGCACAGCTTCCTGTACGCGGCCTCGACCGTGGCCCCGCTCGCCATGCTGGTGTACGCCACCGCGGAGCTGGACCTGCGGGGCAGAACGTCGTTGCTGCGCACACCTGCCCTGGTGTTCCTCGGTGAGATCTCCTACGCCATGTATCTCCTCCACTTCCTGGTGCTGGGGTTGATGTACCTGTCTCTGACGGGTCATGGATGGAGCAACCTCTCCGTGGTTCTGGTCAGCCTTCCCGTCATCCTGCTGACCTCGTGGCTGCTGTACGCGGGCGTGGAGCGGCCGTGTGTGCGGCGCCTGTCCAAGCCGCGCCGTACTCACCCCCGTGCCGTCCCAACTCCGTGAGCACAACCAGGCGTTCCGGTGGTCCGTGCGGTCCACAGCCGGCCCCGGAGCGGGCCCGGTGTGCCTCCCCCGCCCTCCGCACCAGTGTCCGCGCTCCCCCTTCAGGACTACCTCGGAAAGAAGCCCCCCATGATGAGTACGCGAAGCGAGCACATCGCCGCCCACCGGCCCCGTTACCAGGACGAGCTGGCACGTGGGCTGGAGCGGTTCTTCGAACCACGGCGCACCACGTGCCCCTGGTGCACCTCCTCCCGGCTGCGCGGGCGTCTGCGCACCGCCGACCACCCCCAGCACAAACCCGGGAAGTTCGTCCTCGAACAGTGCCGCAGCTGTGGGCACGTGTTCCAGAACCCCCGGCTGAGCGCGGACGGGCTGGATTTCTACTACCGGGACTGTTACGACGGCCTGGGCGAGGCGACGATGGCGCGGCTGGCCTGCTCGCCCCTCGCGGTGAAGCTCTACAGGGCCCGCGCCCGGGCACTGCTCCCCTTCAGCCGCCCCTTACGCTGGCTGGACGTCGGCACCGGTCACGGCCACTTCTGCGCCGAAGCCCGAAGAATCCATCCGAACACCCAGTTCCACGGGCTCGACTGGGGTGAAGGCGTCGAGATCGCCGCACGCAAAGGCCGCATCGTCCGGGCCTACCGAGGCTCCTTCGTCGGGATGGCAGGCCAACTGGCCTGCCAGTACGACGTGGTGAGCATGCATCACTACTTGGAGCACACCCTGGCGCCGCGGCAGGAACTGGCCGCCGCCCACACGGCGCTCCGGCCGGGCGGTCATCTCCTGGTGGAAGTGCCCGACCCGGAATCCGCCGCCGCCCGGCTGCTCGGCCAGTGGTGGGGCCCGTGGCTCCAGCCGCAGCACCTGCACTTCGTCCCCCTGGACAACCTCTGCGGCGCACTGGCCGAGCAGGGTTTCACCGTCGTGGCCACCGACCGGCAGGAGCCCCATGTCCCCACCGATCTGACGTCCGCGGCGGTGAACCTGCTCAAGTCCGTTCTGCCGAGCGAAGATCTGCCCTGGCTGGCCGAAAGACCGGGACCGTTCCACCGCTGGATCCGCCGGCTGTCCCTGCTGGCCGTCGCACCCGTGCTGCTCATCCTCGTCGGGCTCGACATCCTGCTCGCGCCCCTCACCCGGCGCACCCGGCTGTCCAACGCCTACCGGGTGGTCGCGCGCCGCGACTGAGCCCTGCACCGGGGCGCCCCCTCGCGGGGCGCAGGCCCTGCCCTCGTCCACCACACAACTGCGCGGGAATTCAAGCGCGTTCGGCTGCATCAGAAATTCGGCGGATAGACCACCCGAGTGAAGCCGAGCGCGGTCGGAATCATCGCCGTCGACGAAACGGAACACTGCCGACCATGCACATCCTGATCGCTACCGCGGGTTCGCACGGGGACGTGGCTCCTTACACCGGCCTGGGGGCCCGGCTGCATCGCGCCGGGCACCGGGTGGTGATGGCCACCCATGCGCGCTCGGCCGCGCTGGTGCGCCGCAGCGGCCTGGGCTTCCACCCCCTTCCGCTCGACCGGTACGCCACGTCCGGAACCGATGACACGAGAGGGCACGGCCCGGGGAAGGGCGGCCAGGGGGCCCGCCTCTCCAAGGTCGAGCAAGTACAGCTGGCACGGGAATTGGCTCCGCAGATGGCCGACGCGGTGACCGAGGCCTGCGCATCGGGCGCAGAAGTCCTTTTGTTTTCCAGCAGCCTGGCTCCCTTGGGGCTCGTGGCGGCGGAGGGTCTGCAACTGCCCAGCGTCGGCGTGTTCTTACAGCCCCTCGAGCCCACCCGGGAGTTCCCGCCGGTCATCTTCGACATGCCGTCCTGGGGACCGTTCGCCAACCGGGCCTTGGGACGGTGCGCCCAGTCGTTGCTGGCCCGCGCTTTCGCTCCCGGGGTGCGCCATCTGCAGCGTCGGTTGGGCGTGCGGCAGGATGCCCTGGAACGTCGTCGGGCGACGTGGCCCGTCCATCATGGTTTCAGCCCGGCGGTGGTGCCCCGGCCCGCCGACTGGCGGCCGGGAATGGAGGTGGCGGGCTACTGGTGGCCGTCGGAGGCCCCCGGCTGGACGCCGGAATCCAGGCTGGCCGATTTCCTCCAGGCCGGTCCGCCACCGGTATTTGTGGGCTTCGGCAGCATGGCGCCCGGCGACCCGGAACGCCTCGGACGTCTCCTGGCACGAGCCTTGCGGCTCGCCGGAGTGCGCGGCGTGGTCCAGTCGAGCTGGGCCGGCCTGTCGGTCGAGGGGGACGACGTACTGACGGTGGGTGAGGTTCCGCACGCCCAGCTGTTTCCGCAGATGGCAGCCGTCATCCACCACGCGGGTGCCGGGACCACGGCAGCCGGCCTGCGCGCGGGCGTGCCGGCGGTCCCCGTGCCGATGATGCTGGACCAGCCCTTCTGGGCGTCGCGTCTCACTTCGCTCGGAGTCAGTCCCGGCAGGCTCCCCTTCCAGCGGCTGACCGCGGAGAATCTCGCGGCCGCTGTACGGAAGGCCGTGCACGACCCCCGTTACCGTCATCGCGCCCGGCAGGTGGCGGCGCTGCTCGGCACGGAGGACGGTGCGGGCCGGGTGCTGACGGCGGTGGAGCAACTGGCGGGTGGAGACAGCGGAGAGGGCCAAGGCCCCGGCCGCTGAGGTTGCTTGACGGAGGGCCGCCCGCACGCGTCGCGGCGGCGAACCCCCGGGGCCCCGGCCTCCCTCGGCCAGCCCGGACGCGCCTCAGTGAACGGAGTCCATGAAGCTCACCATGCGGCTGTTGACCGACTCCGCGTGGTCGATCTGTGGTCCATGGCCTGTGTCGGCGACGATGTCGACGCGGGCGCCGGGCACCAGGCGCGGGACGCGCTCCCGCTGCCGTTGCGGGTGGACCAGCAGGCTCCGCTTCCCGAGCAACAGATAGAGCGGGGTGCGGATACCGCTCAGCTCCGCTTCGGTGAGAGGGAGCGGTGCGGGACGGCGGATGCGGTAGGCGCGAACGCCGAGCCGCACCATCGCGCGCAGTTCCGGCACCACCAGGACCGGCTGGTCGAGCCAGGCGGCCAGGCGTGGACGCATCGCCTTCGGCGCGCAGGTCGCGAAGAGGCTGACGAAGATCCAGGCGAAGAACCGGAGTCCCACCTTCTCCAGGCCGCCCGGGTCCAGCAGGGTGACCGAGGCCAGTCGGCCGGGCCGGTGCAGCGCCTGGTTGAGGGCGAGCCATCCGCCGTAGGAGGACCCGACGAGGTGGACGCGGTCGAGTCCGAGGCCGTCGAGCGCCTCGTCGAGCCACTGTGCGGCACGTTCGGGCTGATGAATGGGTTCGCGCTGCACGCTGCGGCCCGGGTCGCCCGGGGTGTCGATCGCATAGACCGGGCGCTGCGCGCTCAGCGCGGCGACGTTCGGGTACCACTGCGACGAGTTGCCGCCGGCGCCGTGCACCAGGACCACCGGGGTCCGGAACGCGGCGCCGGGCTCCGTCGGCCCGTACCGGTAGACGTGTGTGGTCCCGGAGCGGGTCTCCACGTCGCACTCATCACGCGGGGCCGGCCCGAGGGCGTAGACGGCGTCGCACGCGGCGAAGTACCGGTCGCGTACGGCCTCGTTCACATAGCGGCCGACAGCGGGGTTGCGGTCATGCGTCGTGGTCTCGGGCACGGCAGGCCACCTCCGGACAGCGGGTTTAGTGGTACCACCGTATCACCAAAGTGGTACAGCGGTACCATGTAGCTGATCCCGCAGGCCGGACGGAACGAATGAGGCGGAGGGCACGGGCTGATGCCGAAGCGCGTGGACCACGAGGAGCGTCGTACCCAGATCGCCGAGGCGCTGGTCCGGGTCGCCGGGCGGCGCGGATTGCACGCCATCGGGATGCGCGATGTGGCGGCCGAAGCGGGAGTGTCCCTGCGGCTGGTGCAGTACTACTTCGAGACCAAGGAAAAGCTGCTGCTCCACGGCTTGCAGCAGCTGACCACCGAGCTCGGCGCCCGTATCGCCGACCGGGTCCGGGCCGCCGGGGACGCCCCGGGACCGCGCGAGATGATCGAGGCCGTGCTCCTGGAATCGCTCCCCACCGACGAGGAGAGCCGGACCTTTCACCTCGTCTACACCGCCTACGCCGTGCTCTCCGTGACGGATGAGGCGCTGGCTGCCCAGCCGTTCATCGACGGGCCCAATGCCGCCGAAGACTTGGTAGCCGGCCAGTTGGAGCGGGCGCGCGAAGCCGGCCTGACCGCACCCGACATGGACGTACGCACGGAGGCGGTCAGCCTGCTCGCCCTGTCGGCGGGCCTCGGCACCAGCGTCCTGGTGAGCCAGCGCACCGCGGAGTCCGCAGCGGCGGTCCTCCGCCACCACCTGGACCGGCTCTTCCCGAACGGCGGGTGAAGCGGCCCCGCCGTCCCCCGCAGCAGTGGCACACGGAGCACCTGCCCCACAGGCGGTCGCCCGGAAAATTGCGTCGACTAGCTCCGCATCCGGAATTAGCCTCGGCCCCCATGAACACCCTGCAGACGATCCATGACGTGCCCGTCCTGATGTGCGCCCCCGAGGGCGAGACGATCGGAGACGAACGCGACGTCCTGGATCTCATCGGCAATGCCGTCCACCAGGGTGCCGAGTGGGTCGTCATCCCCGCCGAGCGGTTCGATGAGACCTTCTTCCGGCTGCGCACCCGCATCGCCGGCGAGATCATCCGGAAGTTCGTCAACTACCGCGTGGGGATCGCCGTCCTCGGCGACATCTCCCGTCATACAACGGCCAGTTCGTCGCTGCGGGACTTCATCCGCGAAGGCAACCGCGGGCGGCAGACGCGGTTCCTCGCCGATGCCGGAACTGCGCGAGCGGCTGACGGCCAGGGAGCCGCGATGATGCTCCCAGGGAAGGAATGTGCATGACCGAGGCGTTGGCCCAACGACTCATCACTGCCGTCTACGAGGACGAGGTGCGCCAGGTGGACGCCCTCCTGCGGCAAGGGGCTTCCCCGTCCACGCCGCACCCCGACGGGGAGACGCCGTTGTACCTGGCCGCGGTAGGCGGGCGCACGGACATCGTGCGGCTGCTCCTCGAAGCGGGAGCCTCACCCGATGCGGAGAGCAGGGGAGAGCCGGGGAGCGAGGGTCTGCCGCTGTGTGCGGCGGCCTGCTGGGACCATGCCGAGGTGGTGCGCGAACTGCTCGCGCACGGCGCCGACCCCAACCTGCGGGAGGATGACGGCACCTCCTACTCCGCCTTGATGTGGGCGGCCACCGGCGGCCACCACCGGACCGTCCGGCTCCTGCTCGAAGCACATGCCGATCCGGACGCGGGCAACCGCGACCGCACCCCGTTGATGGCGGCGGCCGAGCGGGGATCGATTGCGGTGGTGCGGGCTCTGCTGCGCCACGACGCCGACCCCCAACTCACCGATGCGCTGGGCCGGACGGCAGAGGACATCGCCCGCGAGAAGTGCGGCAAGGACGTCGAGAGCGAGCTGCGGAAGAGGGCGGGCGCCGCCCCGGGTGACGGCTGCGAGGTCCGGCGCAGCCCGCGCCCCGAGGGCACGGAGCTGGTCGAGCTCACGGTCAGCTCACCGGACGGAACTCACGGGTCCCAGTGGCAAGAGGAAACGGGACACGCCGCGATCGCAGCGCTGTTGCAGGATGGAGTCATCGAGCAGTAGTGACGTCATGTGTCGAGGGGCCGGGACAGCGGGGATGCGACGGCCCGGACAGCCCTGCGTCACCGGCACGTTCGGCAGTGCTCCGGTAGGCGAACCACGGCAGGAAGAACTGGGTCGTCGGGCCGACCGTGAGTGCGTAGAGCACGGTGCCCGCCCCCACGCTCCCACCGAGCAGCAGACCCATGGCGAGCACCGTGATCTCCATCAGGGTGCGGATGAGGCGGAGGGAGCGCCCGGTGGTGGCGGATGCGCCGGTCATCAGCCCGTCCCGGGGGCCGGGTCCGCAGCGCGCGCCGACGTAGACGGCGACGGACAGCCCGTTGAGGAGTACACCACCGGCGAGCAGAGCGACCCGGGCGGGGAGCCCGAGGTGCTGGGGGATGAGCAGGAGACCGAGGTCGGATGAGCACGCCAGGACGATGATGTTGGCGACGGTGCCGAATGTCGGCCGTTGCTGGAGCGGGATCCACAACAGCAGTACGAGCAGGCCCAGAACGGCGCTGATCGTGCCGAAGCTCAGGTCGGTGTGGTTCTGCAGGCCCTCGTACAGGACGCTCCAGGGGTTGACGCCCAGCGAGGCCCGGACCATGGCCGAGAGGCTCAGTCCGTAGAGGGCGAGGCCGGTGAACAGTTGGGGCAGGCGCCGCAACGGACGCTCACCGAGAGGGACATAGGCGAGTGGGGGCCGGGACGGGCGCGTACGGGATCTCAGCGGCGTCGCGGCGCGTTCCCCGTGACGGCGCCGGAGTCCGCGCGCGAAGTGGTCCGTGATGTCCTGCCGCATGCCCGGTCGCCTCCACCGTGTGCTGTCTGTGCCTCAAGGCCAACGGGGCAAGTCTGTAGAGTGATTGGCCTGGGCAACACGACCAATTCCGGGAGAGTGGTATGGCTGACCCGCATCCGTTCCAGCAGGTGGAAAGGGCGGACCGCACCGACCGGAACCTGGGGAGCCGACAGCTCGCCGCGATGCTGCCCGACCCGGCGGGAGCGCGGCCCGCCTACCGCCACCTGGCCCGGGCGATCAGCGCGCTGATTCTGGACGGACGTATCGGGTTGCACGTCAGACTTCCCGCCGAACGGGAACTGGCCACGGCCCTGAACACCAGCAGGGCCACCATCACCGCCGTGTACGACCTGCTGCGCGAGAGCGGCCACGCGCACAGCCGCCAGGGATCCGGTACCTGGACGTCCTTGCCCGAGGGCCAGGCCCCCAGCGGCATCACACGCCTCCTCGGCCCCCAGGACACCGCGATCGACCTGGCCAGGGCCGCCCCCGGACTGCCGGAGCAGATACTCGTCGAGGCCCTTGCCCAGGTCACCCCTCGGCTGGCCGAGCACACGCACACTCCCGGCTACCACCCCTACGGCCTCCCGGAACTGCGCGCCGCCGTCGCCGAGCGGTTCACCCGGCGCGGACTGGCCACCGTGCCCGAGCAGATCCTGGTGACCGCCGGCGCCCAGCACGCGCTCACGCTCGTCCTGGGGCTGCTGTGCCGCGCCGGCGACCGGGTCATGGTCGAGAACCCGTCCTACCCGAACGCGCTGGAGGCGATGCGCCGCGCCCAGCTGCGCACCCTGTCGGTCCCTGTGACCGACACCGGCTGGGATGTCGAGATCATCGAATCGACCTTCCGCCAGGCGGTGCCCCAACTGGCCTATCTGATCCCCGACTTCCACAATCCGACCGGCTGCCTGATGCCCGATGAAGAGCGCGTCCGCATCCTGCACGCCGCTCGGCGCTCCGGTGCCTGGCTGGTCATCGACGAGACCCTGGCTGACCTCGCCCTCGACGTCCCCGCCCCGCCGCCCTTCGCCTCCCGCGCCACACCCGGCGGGACCGGCCAGGTCATCACCATCGGCTCGATGAGCAAGACGCACTGGGGCGGTCTGCGCATGGGCTGGCTGCGCGCCCCCGCCCGCCTCGTCACCGAGCTCGCCGGCCAACGAGTCGCCACCGATATGGGCGGCTCGGTCCTGGACCAACTGCTGGCCCTCTCCCTGCTGGCCCGCGCCGGCGACCTGCTGCCGCCCCGCCTGGAACAGCTGCGCCGGCAACGCGCCGCTCTGGCCGCTGCCTTGACCGAGCACATGCCGCAGTGGACCTGGCAACTGCCGCCCGGCGGACTGTCGCTGTGGGCCGACCTCGGCGCGCCCGTCGCCTCGGCGCTGGCGGAGCGGGCCCTGGACTACGGGGTACGGATCGAGGGCGGTGCGTACTTCGCCACCGACCCGGGGATTTTCGAACAGCGCCTCCGCATCCCGTACACCACGTCACCGGACACCCTCCGCGAGGCCGTGCACCGGATGGCCACCGCCCTCACCGATGACATTTCGCCGTCCTCCACCACCCGAAGAGCGCACTGGGTCGTCTGAGGCGGACACTGCTTCCGAGCGCGCCCGCCGCCTACGGCGCTTCCGCTCGGCGTGCACCGCACGGGAGTTGGCGCGATCCCCGTAGCGGCCGCACGACGGCCGGACCCCCTTGGCCGCCACGCCATGCACCAACTCCCCCACAGCCATATTAGTCTGATTGTTACTTTCTTTCGCCTTCCATCTGTATTGTGCAAAACCTTTGGTGTTGGCGGGATTTGGGCGGTGTCGTGGTGCATTGTTCAGTCATGCCCGGCCATCGGCGGGGCATCTCGCACCATGGCAATGCAGAAAGGCAGATCCTCAATGACTGACGGATTCAAGCGCGCCATCGCTCTCGGCGCCGCCACCGTTGCCCTCGCAGGAGGCGCCATCCTCTCCTCGGTGGGTGTCGCCTCGGCCACGCCGTCGCACCACGGAGACCATACGGCCACGCGACACGTCGACCGGGGGCGGTGCCACATGGTCCACGGGCACTGGTCCCGCACCTGGCACCCGGCCTGGCGCGACCGGCACGGCGTGCGCCACCACGGCTACTGGACCAGGATCTGGCACCGGGAGCACCTGGTCTGCCACCGGCACTGACCACTCCCCTTGAGCAATTGCAGGGCCCCCGAGCCGACGCAGACTCGGGGGCCCACCCGTTTCCGTAAGCCGGATTACCTCACCCGGAAGCCGGGTCGGCATGGCACCGGATGACGCGCCCGTCTTCAGTGCACGCCGTGCGGCCGGAACTGGACGCTGACCCGCGGACCCGCCGCCCGCGCGGTCTTGGGGATCGCATGTTCCCAAGTCCGTTGGCAGGAGCCGCCCATCACGATCAGATCGCCGTGCCCGAGCGGCCGCCGTACGGTGCCGCCGCCGCGCCGGGGACGCAGCAGCAGATCGCGCGGCGCCCCCACGGACAGGATGGCGACCATCGTGTCCTCGCGTCTGCCGCGGCCGATCCGGTCGCCGTGCCAGGCCACGCTGTCGCGGCCGTCCCGGTAGTAGCAGAGCCCGGCCGTGGTGAACGGTTCGCCGAGCTCGGTGGCGTAGCGGGCGGAGAGCGCGTCCCTCGCCTCGTCCAGTACGGGGTGCGGCAGCGCGTCGTCGGCCTTGTAGAAGGCGAGCAGCCGCGGTACGTCCACCACCTGCTCGTACATCCGCCGGCGCTCGGCCTGCCAGGGCACCTCGGCGGCGAGCTGCGCGAACAGGGCATCGGCGCCGCTCAGCCACCCAGGCAGCAGATCGAGCCAGGCCCCGTCGCCGAGCTCGGTCCTGCGCATCCCGCGCAGCGGGCCGAGACGGACCTCGTCGGCCTGGTCGAAGAGCGAGCCCTGGAGATGCATGGACATGCTTTCAGGGTACCCAATAATCGAATAAGTGTTCTGTGCGCCCGCTGTCGCGCACCTCGGGGCGGGGCCCACCCCACTCGGGCACACCCTTCTCCGCAAAGAAGCGGCAGCCGCCACGGGACGGCCTTGCCTGCGCGGGGCACCGGGCGCAGGCTGAATACATGGGCAACGGAGAAGGCCCTACGCTCATCACTTCCGTCCAGCGAGCCTTCCGCTTGATGGAGTCCGTGGGTGCGCATGAGGGCGGCGCGCCGGCGAAACAGCTGGCACGGGAGACGGGGCTGCCTCTGGCCACCACGTATCACCTGTTGCGCACGCTTGCTCACGACGGATACATCCGGAAGCTGGAGGACGGCGGTTTCGTCCTCGGGGACAAGCTGGACACCCTGCGCACCGGCGGGCAGGGGCAGGCGCTGCTCAACCGGGTCCGGCCCGCGCTCGCGGCTCTGCGGGACGATCTGTCGGCCGCCGCCTATCTGACCTTCTACGAGGACGGCGAGATTCGGGTCGCCGAGATCGTCGACGGCCCCCGGGCACCACGCGTCGACCTCTGGGTGGGCTTCGAGGACGCCGGGCACGCCACGGCGCTGGGCAAGTGCGTGCTGCGCGAGCTGGACGACGAGGCCCGCGACGACTACCTCTCCCGGCATCCCCTTGCCGACCTCACACCGCGCACCATCACCGGCCGCGCCGAATTGCTGCGGAAGCTCGACACCCTGCCCATGGCGCCGGTCGTGACGGACATGGAGGAGTACGCGCTCGGTACGTTCTGCGTCGCGGTACCCGTCTACAGCGGTCAGACGCTCGGGGCCCTCGGCGTATCGCTCCGGGCGGACCGGGTCTCCCGTATCGACGAGGTCCGGAAGCGGCTGCTTCCCACAGCGAGCCGTGTGACCAGGGGACTGTCACTCACTATCTGAAATTTCGGTCCTTGCCCCTTCCCCGCAGATGCCCGTTTCCTTGATGAAGCGGACATTTTGGAACTCAAGTGCGTTGAGCAGGGAAGCGAGCTGCGGACCAGTACCATGCGCCAAGCCCGGATCCATCACCACGACCACCGGCCGCGGTGGCAGCTCACCAAGCCGTTCTCCGCTCTGCGGGCACCGGTCCGGCAGACCGCCCCGCCCCGGGGCGACGCACCGTCCGGCGTCTCGGACGCCCGCCGGCACTACACCTCCAGCGTGCCGGTTGTGCTCATTGCGGCCGTGGCGATCCTCGCCTTCTCCGGCGGCACCGGTCTGAGCTGGCTGCCGCTGCTCGCCGTGGGCCCCGCGCTGGCAGCCGCCACCAGCGGGCCTTGGGGGGTGATCCGCATCGGTGTCCTGGCGGTGGCGGTGGGTGCGGCGCTGGGCGTTCATGGTGGTGCGCCGGGCAACGAACAGGCGATCGTGCTGTCCACGCTGTCCGCCGTGACCCTGGCCAGCGCTCTGGCCAGCGGCCTGCGCAAGCGTCGCGAACAGGTACTGGCCGCCGTCCGCTCGGTCGCCGAGGCCGCTCAGCACGCCTTCCTCAAACCGGTGCCGGCGACGGTCGGGCAATTCCAGACGGCGGTCCGCTACAGCGCCGCCGCTGCCGAGGCCCGGATCGGCGGGGACTTCTACGCCCTGGTGCCGACGCCGTACGGGGTCCGGCTGATCGTGGGCGATGTACGCGGCAAGGGGCTGCCGGCCGTGGGGATCGCCGCGCTGGTCCTGGGCGTGTTCCGGGAAGCGGCCTACGACGAGGCGGATCTTCTCGATGTGGTCCACAGGATCGAGCGGAGCTTGGCGCGCAACCTCGGTCCGGACGACTTCGTCACCGCAGTGCTGGCCGGATACCCCGAGGCCGACCGTATGGAGCTGGTCAACTGCGGGCACGCCGCTCCGCTCCTGGTCCACGACTCGGGCGTGCTGCCCGTCGAGCCGGTCCGTCCGGCCCCGCCGCTCGGTCTGCGGGCCCTGGCCGGCGAGGCCCCCGGCCTTCAGGACATCGCCCTGGCCGACGGGAACCAACTGCTCTTCTACACCGATGGGGTGACCGAGGCCCGTGACCACAAGCGGGAGTTCTACCCGCTCGTGGAGCGGCTGTCCCGGCACATTTCGGATGAGCCCTCCCGCACCCTCGCCGCGCTCCATGAGGACCTGCTCGCGCACGTGGGCGGCGAGCTGCACGACGACGCCGCCATGCTCCTTCTCCGGAAGCCGGCCCGTACCGCGCCGGTGGCACCGAACGAACCGGACGCGCTGAGCGGACCGCGCTGCTCCTCTTCAGTGGCCGCCGAGTAGCAGTGCAGCACCGGAGGGTGTGTGGTGTGGCGGCGGACCGGGGAGACGGGAACCGGTGCAGGGCTGAGTACAGTCGATCATGTTGATCGTCCTGACCGGCCAACAGCACCGTACTCACGTACTGAGGAGCGCCGCGTATGTCGAAACCACCGCTTCCCGATGCAGCAGTCGCCATGTTGGGCAAGCCGAATCCGGCCGTCATCACGACGCTACGGTCGGATGGACAGCCGGTGTCCACGGCCACCTGGTATCTCTGGGACAACGGCCGGGTCCTGGTCAATATGGATGAGGGCCGCAAACGGCTGGAGCATGTCCGCAATGACCCCCGTGTCTCGCTGACCGTGCTGGACGAGGGCAACTGGTACACGCACATCAGCATCGTCGGCCATGTCGCCGAGCTCCGTGACGACGAGGACCTGGCCGGCATCGACCGGCTGGCGCAGCACTACATCGGCAAGCCGTACCCGCAGCGGGACCGCCGCCGGGTCAGCGCCTGGATCGAGATCGACCGCTGGCACGGCTGGGGCAGCTTGAAGGACAGCAGCCAACCGGGCTGACGACGGACGAAGACCGGCCCTCCCTCCCCGCTGTCGTCATACGCGGCGGGGAGGGAGGGCTGGTCCTCGGCCGTACGTCCGCGGTACGGCGCGTGCCCCGGAAGCGGCCACCGGCCCGTTGCCGTCATCACGGCGGGCAGCTCACGTCTCGGCCAGGAGTCCCTTGCGCAGGGTGGTGCAGGTGCGGGTCAGCAGGCGGGAGACGTGCATCTGGGAGAGGCCGAGCTCCTCGCCGATCTCGGACTGTGTCATTTCCTCCCCGAAGCGCAGCTGGAGCAGGGTGCGTTCGCGGTCATCGAGCTTGGCCAGGTGCGGCTTGAGGGCCTGGATGTCCTCTGCCAGGGCGAGGGCGGGGTCCTCGGTGCCGATGAGGTCGGCGACGAGACCGGACTGCTGCTTGCCGCCGGCTTGGATCGGCCGGTCGATGGAGTCGCTGTCGTAGCCGTTGCTGGCCACGAGCCCCTCCGCCACCTCGGCCTCCTCCAGACCGAGATGGGCGGCGAGGTCGGTGACGGACGGCTCGTGGCTGCCCTCGCCCTCCAGCTCTTCCCGGGCGCGGGCGAGGTCGATGCGGAGTTCCTGCAGGCGCCGCGGCACACGCACCGACCAGGTGGTGTCGCGGAAGAACCGCTTGATCTCGCCCTGGATGTAGGGGACGGCCAGCGTGGTGAACTCCACGTCGCGGGAGGGGTCATAGCGGTCGATCGCCTTGATCAGACCGATCGTCCCGACCTGCAGGACGTCCTCCATGGACTCCTTGCGGCTGGAGAAGCGCCGGGCGACATAGCGCACCAGGGAGAGGTTCATCTCGATGAGGGTGTTCCGCGCGTACTGGTACTCGGGGGTCCCCTCGTCCAGTTCCTGCAGCCGCAGCAGGAACTGCTTGGACAACTCCCGTGCGTCGGAAGGAGCGACGCGCTGCGGAACCTGGATCTGCGGCAGCACCGTCGGAGCCGGAACGGCACACTCCGTCGACAGGGTCTCCGGCTCCGTTCCCACGGTCGTGGTGCTGGTGCTCATGCTCTGGCTCCCGCCTGTTGCTGAGCCCCCGTCGCACGCTCCCCTACCCGCCGCTGCCGCAGGCATGTCCGGTCGTTTCCCTTTCCCGCCCTGTCCCGTCGGCGCCCCCATTCCGCCCTACGCACGCGGCAGATGACCTCAGTGCCGGGCCGACGCCTCCGGGCCGGTCGAGAGGAACAGCGGGGTGACCGAGGCATGAAGGTGCACTCTGGTGCCGTCGCTCTCGACGGGCACGGGGGTGCCGAACGCGTCGAGGGCGTGGACCGTCGCATGGGGCCACGGCCAGTCGACGGGTGTCCCGGGCTCGTCCTCTCCGGTGAAGACGTCCCCGGCCGCCCAGAGGACGTGGAGCGGCCCGCGGCCCTCACGTGACACCTCGAAGGCGTACAGCTCCGGTCGGCCTTCGGCATCGAGTCGACGGACGTGTGTGGTGCCGTCGAGGAAGGCGGTGAGGAGGGCGAAGGTGTCGGCGGACGGATGGCGTCGGGTGAGGCCGGTGCCGTCGTAGTCCATCAAGGCCAGTTTGCCGAACAGGAATCCCATCATGTTCAGACGGTCACGGTAGCCGGGGATTTCGGGGGCCAGATTCCAGCATGCCGTCCGGGGCACACCGGCGGCGAGGGCGAGGACGTTACGGGTGACGATCTGGCGGCAGTTGATCCGGTCCCGCTTCGCGGCGAGCCCGGGGGGACAGCCCTCCATGAACATCTGTAGTTGCGGCGGGAGTTGAGGCATGCGGGCGTAGAGCAGGCGCATGGTCCTGCGGTCCGGGGGCTCGTGGGGCGCCTCGTCCAGGGGCGCGTCAACGGCCGCTTCCGGGGGCGCGTCCACCGTTCCGTCCGAGGTCTCATCCGAAGGCCGGGGCTCGGGAGCGGCCGGGTCCGTCCCCGCGAAGGCCGCCATCATCGTCTGCTGGAACACGGCCTGGGCCTCGGGGAATTCGAAGAGTGTGGGCCCGTTGTACTCCCCCGCCACCACAGGCCGCTCATAGCCGTGGCGGCGCATCATCCCGCGGACGGACTCCACCTGCTCCGGGATGTCGTGCGGGTCGCCGTAGAGATGGACGGAGAACAGGTCGAAGGCCTCGCGGCCGTGGTCGACGACATGATCGAAGAACTGCCGGGCCGGGCTGTCGGCGGGACTGGAGAGCACGTCGTAGCCGCAGCCCCCGAGGACGACCTTCGCTTCCGGGTCCGCACCGCGCACACAGCCGTGAAGGGCGGTGAGCTGCTCCACGTAGTCCGGCGCGGTTCCCGCCCACAGGAGGCCGGTGTTGCTGGGCTCGTTGTTGCACTGCCAGTAGTGGACGCGACCACGGCAGCGGGTCACCAGATCGCCGACGAAGCGCTCGTACCGCCGCAGGTCGTGGGCGGGCGACGACGGCAGAAAGCCGGTCCGGTGCCGGGTCGCCCACGGGGAGCTGGAGCACACGGTCACCCATACCTCGTCGGCCGGATCCAGCTGATCGAGGATCGCGTCGACGACCGTCCAGTCATGGCGTCCCGGCTCCGGCTCGACCTGGCCCCAGTAGACGTAGACACGCACCAGAGTGCCGCCGAGCTTCCTCATCTCGGGCACGAAGCTGTCCGGAGCTCCGAACATGCCGTAGCTGATTCCCCTGACGATGCCCAGACGGACCCCGGCCGGGGCGGCGGTCTGACTCATGTGCTCTCCCTCGCTTACGTATATGACATATACCTTACCTTGATTCAGTAAACTCACCATGTGAAGGAGAATCCGAGCAGCTCACCGGCCCCCTCGATCTGGACCCAGCCCTCGCCACAGCGGCGCCGGAGCCCACTGGAGCGGGACGACATCGTGCGGGCCGCCGTCGCGGTCGCCGACGAGGGCGGGGCACAGGCGCTGACGATGACGGCGGTCGCCAAGCGGCTCGGGCCCTACACGCCGATGGCGCTGTACCGCTATGTGCTCAGCAAGGACGGCCTGACCGACCTGATGCTCGACAGCGTCACGGCGGAGATCCCGGTGCCCGACGAGCCCGGCGACGACTGGCGCGCCGACCTGCAGGCACTCGCCACGGAGAGCTGGGAGATGGTCAAGCGCCACCTCTGGTACGCCCAGCTCATGCCCACACGCCCGCCCCTGGGCCCGCACCTGATGCGCCGCACCGAGTTCGTCCTCCAGGTACTGGTGCGGCAGGGCATCACGGTCGGCGAGGCCATGACCTACGCGGCGCTCCTGGACCGGCACATCCTCGGCAGCGCGCAGCAGGAGGCGGAGGAGCTCGCCATGCGCCGCCGGCATGGACTCCACTCCCCGCAGCAGCTCAGCGAGGCCATCACCGCCGCCCGCGACCTGGCGGCCGAGGGCGGGCGCCATCCGCTGCTCACGGAGTGGATGACCGCGCCGTCGGGAGCCGGTATGGACGAGCAGTTCGAGCTCAGCCTGGCGTTCCTCATCGACGGCATCGCGACGCGCCTGCCGCGCCGGGAGGCGTCCACGGGAAGGGACGGCGCCGCCACTCCTTGACGAGTTCCCGCTGCCGGACCAGGCGTCCCGGCCCCACGCGATCGTCGCCGGTCCGGCCGGTGACTGCTGGTTCACCAAATGGGGAGCCAACCGCATCGGGTCCATCGGTCCTGGCGGCCACATCGAGGAGTACGACCTGCCGAGCCCCTCTTCGGAGCCGCACGGCCGGGCCTTCGGGTCTGACGGGTGCGACGCGTCCATGGTGGTGCGGCCGAGGTCGCGGAGCGACACCGCGCGACGGATTCGGGCCGTCGCTCTCGTACCTCATCGCGGTGTCGCTCTCGGCAAGCTCCGTCTCGGTGTCACCATCGAAAGCACACGCATCGCCGCTGGGAGCAATGGCGACCGACGGTGCCACGAGATGGACAGCCCACGGGGCGAAGGCTCGGCGAGCTGTCGCCCGAGAAGAGGTACCTCAATGAGCAGTCCAGCCGCCCGGGGGCGCATGCTGGGTGACCTGATCGCCGCCAGTCACGTGATCACGCTGGAGCAGCTGCCGGACCTGGTCGTCAAGCACACATCCCGGGTCGGCTGGACGGGGGTGCTGATCTACCTGGCCGATCTCCAGCAGGACGTCCTGTGCCTGCTTGCCGGTCAGGGGCCCGGTGCGGGCGGCGGGGTGGCGGCACCGCCGCAAGTGGTGCGGGTGGAAGGCACCCTCGCCGGGCGGGCGTTTCAGACCGGGGGCATCGTCGCGGGCGCCACGTCCGAGGCCGCCCATTGGTGGGTTCCGCTGCTCGACGGCACCGAGCGGCTGGGCGTGCTGCGGGCCTCCGCCGCCCCGGGCACGGAGATGGACTCCCAGGCGGCCCAGGACTTGCGCAACCTTGCCGGGCTGATCGCGTTGATGATCGTCAGCAAGCGCGCGGTGAGCGACACCTATGCCCGTCTGGTACGGCGCCGGAGCATGAATGTGGCCGCGGAGATGGAGTGGCGCATCATGCCGCCGAGGACCATCGCCACCGACCGGGTGCTGATCAGCGCGGTGATGGAGCCCGCCTACGAGGTCAGTGGCGACGTTTTCGACTACGCCATCGCCCACGAGACGGTGCATCTGGCGCTCTTCGACGCCATGGGCCACGACACGGCCGCCGGGCTGACCGCGAACCTCGCGGTCGCCGCCAGCCGCAACCGGCGCCGGCAGGGCCCCGGAATCCTGCAGATCGCCGAAGCCGTCGAACGGGCCCTGGTGGAACAGTTCGGTTCGAGCCGCTATGCCACGGGCATTCTGGCCGAGCTGAACGCCGCCACAGGGGTACTCACCTGGACCAGCCTCGGGCACCCTCCGCCGGTCGTCATCCGCAAAGGACGCACCGCACTGATCCTGGACTGCCCGCCCGCCCCGCCCATGGGCACCGACCTGGGCCTGCCGCCCACCCTGGGCCGGGACCAGCTGGAGCCCGGCGACCGCCTGCTGCTCTACACCGACGGCATCACCGAGGCCCGCAACCGCGAAGGCCGGGAATTCGGCCTGGCGGGCTTCACCGACTTCCTCATCCAGCACCATGCCGACGGGCTGCCCGTGCCGGAGACACTGCGCCGCCTGATCAGGCGGCATCTCGCCTACCACGACGGGCGGCTCGGCGACGATGCCACCGTCCTGCTGCTGGAGTGGAGCGGCCCCACCCCCTACCGCCCCGCCCGGGTCGAAGCCCTCGCCGGCCTCCCGGAGCACACGACCGCCGCCACCCCTCAGGCAGCCCCCTGGACCACACCCACCAGAGACGTCCTTTGAAGCGCCGGGCCCCCTGCAGAGGGCGGGCGAAGGGCCGGCGGGTACGTCCTCGGCGGAGGCAACCGGAGTGCACCCCCGACGACGGGGCAGAAGCAACTCGCTCTCGTCGGTCGTGGAGACCGGCCGGGTGGCCCCCGGCGACGGGGCAGAAGCCCTCTGGAGGTCCCACATGCCCTCTCGCCGATATCCCGGCCGGTCCCTGGCTGCCGGCCGCGATCGCCGCAGGTCTGGCGTGGTCCGGCCTCATCTCGTTCGCCATGGCCCGTCGGCGCAAGGTCCGAACCGGCGAGGCCGGGCCGCCGTCCGCCGGAATCGTCACCACGCTTCCCGCACTCCCGCCCCCACAACAGGAGCTCCCTTCGCATGACGGAAACCCATCAGAATGCCCCGGCCGCGCGGGCCGTCTACCGCGCCGAGGCCTTTGTGCGCAACGGCCACTGGCACCTCGAAGTCGCCAGCCTCGACCGCGAACCCGACACCGGCGACACCGAAGCCCTGCTCGTCACGCTGTGGCCCGTGGAAGACACACCCGACGGCAGCGGCTTCCCCGCCGCCTCGCTCGGCGCGCAACTGCTCGACAACGGCTTCGCCCTCGCCGACCCCGGTCAGGGCACTGGCGGCTGGACGCCCACGGGCGACCGGGGCCACTACGCCGCCTCGTGCTACGCGGCGGACGAGGCGACTGCTTGACCTGTCGTACGCGTCGCGGCCGGGAAAAGGGCTCAACTTCCGTACGGTACGGACCTGTTCGGCCACCAGGGCGGTACGGCACCGGCCGCACGCCGGTGATCACCGGACGCGCCGGCCGGTGATCGGCATGGGTGGCACCGGAGGGGCAAGCCGGGTGCAGCCTGCCCCTCCGGGCCGTCGGTCAGCCGGTCTGCAGGGTCGCGTCGTCGACGACGAAGCTGGTCTGGAGGCTGGAGTCCTCGGTGGCGGTGAACGTCAGGGTGATCCGCTGTCCGATGTAGGGGGTCAGGTCCAGGGAGCGCTGGGTGTAGCCGCTCGAAGCATCGGTGTTGGAGAGGGTCGTCAAGGTGGTGCTGCCCACCTTGACCTTGAAGGTGTCGTAGGCGACGCGGTCGGTCTCATCGGTGTCGAGGTGCAGCCAGTAGGTCAAGGTGGCCTTGCTGCATCCGGAGGGCACGGTCACCGACTGGTTGAGGGAGTCGGTGGCGGCGGAGCCATAGCCGCCGAGCCAGGCGAACCTGCTGCCGCCGTGGGCTGACTGACCGGCGTGAGCGCCGATCGCCCCGGTGTCGCCCGTCCAGGGTGTGGTGCCGTTCTCGAATCCGCCGTTGCCGATCAGCTGTTGGGCGGTGCAGCCTCCGGCGCCCTTGACCGTCAGGGCGTAAGGCGTGGTGTGGGTGACGGAACCGGTGCCGGTGACGGTGAGGGTGTAGGTGCCGGGTGCCGCGCTCGACGTCGTGGCGACCGTCATGGTGGAGCTGCCGCCGGAGGTCACCGAGGCGGGGCTGAAGGCGACGCTCACACCGGCCGGAGCGCCCGAGGCCGACAGCGTCACCGGCTGGGCGGACCCGCTGGTGGTTGCCGTGGAGATGGTGCTGGTGGCCGAGGCGCCGGGATCGACGCTGCCGGTGGCCGGGCCCGCGGTCAGGGAGAAGTCGTTCGCCGGGGTGGTGTCGGCGACGGCGAGCTTCCAGAGGGTGGCGGCGATGCCGTCGACGCTGCGGTTCAGTCCCGTGCTGTTGATGTTGCTGGTGGTGTCACAGGACTGGTGGTAGCAGGAGTCGTAGGCACGGCTCGCGGTGCCGCCCCACTTGGTCGCCTGCGCCGAGGTCTTCCGCGCACTGGCACCCATCGCATATCCGGAAGTGGGGATGCCCGCCTGCTCGAACGAGTAGTCGTCGGAGCGGCCGGCGCCCTCGGTGTTCTCCTCGGGCTGGAGGCCGAGGGAGTCCCAGTACGCCTTCATCGGCTGGGCGGCGGCGGAGGTGAGGTGGTTGATGAAGTAGCCGCCGTTGGGTGAGGCGATCATGTCGAAGTTGTAGTACGCCTTGATTTTCGACCGCTCGGCGGAGGAGAGGGAACCGACGTAGAAGTCGGAGCCGTTGAGGCCCTGTTCCTCGTCCGTCCACCAGCCGAACCGGACCCGGGCCGCCATGGTGGGGTGCTGCTGCGCGAGGGTGAGTGCCGTCTCCAGCAGCGCGGCCGAGCCGGAGCCGTTGTCGTTGATGCCCGGCCCTGCCCCGACGCTGTCGAGGTGCGCGCCGAACATATAGACCTTGGTGGCGTCGCCCTGCGGCCATTCGGCGATCAGGTTGGGCCCGGCCCCGGTGGCGCAGCCGGAGGTGCAGGGCTGTTCGGTGACGGTGTAACCGGCTGCCTGGAGCTTGGCCTTGGCGTAGGCGACGGAGTCCCGGTAGCCCTGTCCGCTGGATTTGCGGGTGCCGCCGTTGCGGGTGGCGATGTTGTTCAGCTCGGTGAGATGCGCCTGGACCTTGGCCACGTCGATGTCGGGGGCGTCCGCGGTCCGGGTGCGGGCGGCGACGGGGCCTACGACGGTGCCCGGCCCGCTGTGCACGGCCCGGTCGCCGGCGGATATCGCAGCGGCGGGCGGGCGGGCTGACGGATTGCTCTGCGAGGTGGCCGCGGCGGTGGGGGCGATGGCCAGCACGGCTGCTTGGAGGGTGGCGGCGAGGGATACGCCGGCCACCGCGAGTCTTCGTAACACCATGACTCCTTGAGGGGGTAGGGGTTCTACCGACGGAGGTTCTGGTGGAGCACCGGGCCATGGCGGGGTCGTCGTCCCGGCCGGCTTCGACCACGTGGGGCAGCGTCTGCGCGGCGGGAGAACGGCATGTCCATGACCCAGGCCGCCGTACCATCACACGCGACACCCACCACGTCAACGGATGTCCCGGCGCAGCGCGTTGTTTGTCGAAAAACGGCAGATGGCGCCCGATATCCGGGCACCTAGCCGGGCCCCGCGGGCGGTTCCGGACGCCACCGGCATGACGAACCCCCGCCCTGCGCGAGGCAGGACGGGGGAGGTCGAGGGCGCTGAACCGGGTGCGGGACCCGGCCTGCGGCTACAGGAAGCTGACGTTCTGGGCGAGGGCGAGCCGGCTGGAGTAGTTGATGGTGTTGGTGGCGGAGCGCATATAGGCGCGCCAGGCGTCGGAGCCGGACTCGCGGCCGCCACCGGTCTCCTTCTCCCCGCCGAAGGCCCCGCCGATCTCGGCGCCGGAGGTGCCGATGTTGACGTTGGCGATGCCGCAGTCCGAGCCCTCTGCGGACAGGAAGAGCTCGGCTTCCTGCTGATCGCGGGTGAAGATGCTGGACGAGAGGCCCTGCGGGACGTCGTTGTGCAGGGCGATGGCCTCTTCCAGGGTGTCGTAGGTCTGCACGTACAGGATGGGGGCGAAGGTCTCTTCGCGGACAACGTCGGTCTGTTCGTCGACGCGGACGATGACCGGTTCGGCATAACTGGCCCGGGGCGCGGCATCGGCGAGGCGCCGGTTGCCGCCCGCGAGGATCTTGCCGCCCTCGGCCTGTGCCCGCGTGAGGGCGCCCTGCATGGCGTCCAGGGCGGTGGCGGAGATGAGGGGGCCGACGAGGGTGGTCTCGTCGAAGGGGTCGCCGATGGGGAGCTTCTGGTAGGCGGCCGTGAGCCGTGCGATGAGGGTGTCGGCGATGTCCCGGTGGACGATGAGACGCCGCAGCGTGGTGCAGCGCTGGCCCGCGGTGCCGGCCGCGGCGAAGACGATGCCCTGCACGGCGAGGTCGAGGTCGGCGGAGGGTGCGACAACGGCCGCGTTGTTGCCGCCGAGTTCGAGCAGACTGCGTCCGAAGCGGGCGGCGACGCGGGGGCCGACCTCGCGTCCCATGCGGGTCGAGCCGGTGGCGCTGATCAGCGCGATACGGGGATCGTCGACGAGCCTTTCGCCGATGGTGCGGTCGCCCAGCAGCAGGCGGTGCACATCACGCGGGGCACCGACGTCCTCGGCGGCCTGTGCCAGCAGCCGGTCGCAGCCGAGGGAGATCAGCGAGGTGAGCTCGGAGGGCTTCCAGATCACGGTGTCACCGCAGGCCAGGGCGACGGCGGTGTTCCACGACCACACCGCGGCGGGGAAGTTGAACGCGGAGATGACGCCGACCACGCCGAGGGGGTGCCAGGTCTCGGCGAGACGGTGGCCGGGGCGCTCGGAGGCGATCGTACGGCCGTAGAGCTGGCGGGACAGACCGACGGCGAAGTCGCAGATGTCGATCATTTCCTGGACCTCGCCGAGCGCCTCGGAGCGGATCTTGCCCGCTTCGATGGTGATGAGGTCGGCCAGGTCGCTCTTGTGGTCCCGCAGCAACTCGCCCAAGCGGCGCACGAGTTCACCGCGACGGGGCGCCGGGGTGGTGCGCCAGGTGAGGAACGCCTCACGGGTGGCGGCAATGGCCTCCTCGGTGTCGGCGGCGGTGGCCGCGCGCAGGCCGAAGAGGTCTTCGCCGGTGATGGGGCTGCGGGCGGAGAAGTCATCGCCTTCCCGGACGGTGACACCGAGGGCGGCGAGGCTGTTGCGGGCCCGGGCGCGCAGATCCTCGGTGGTGGGGAGGATGGTGCTGGTCATGGTGCTCCCTTGGGGTATTGAGGGGCGCGGGTGGCGGGTGGGGTGGTCAGGTGGGCGTACCGTCGAGTCCGAGTTCTCGGGCGACCTGCCCGAGGGAGCGGTTCTGCTGCTCCTCGTAGAGGTCGAAGGGGTCCAGGACGTCGCGTCCGAGGGCGCCGGAGAGCCATGCACTGTCGTAGGCGGCGCCCTGCTGGTCGTTGTTCCTGGAGCCCTCCTCACTGAGGTTGGACTGGAAGATGCCGGCCGCGGAGCGGGGCAGGAAGTCCTCGTAGACGAGCGGTTCGGCACGGACCCAGCCCTGTTCCAGCAGGTCGTGAAGCCCGGCGGGCGGCCGGCTGCCGTCACGTGGCCGGTCGGGCGCGACGTGATACGTGAAGTGCGCCAGGCCCTGTACGGCGAGCCCCTGCTCGCTGTCGGGAAGTTCCTCCGCCCACAGGGCGCGGGCGAGTTCGGCCCGGTCGGTCCCGGGGTGGCGGGCCGCCTGCTCGTCGACGCGGGCGAGCAGCCGGTCGTAGCGGGCCCGGCCCTCGCGGCTGAGGGCGATACCGCGGGCTTCGACCTCACCGAAGCGCACCCGCAGGGCTCCGCTGATCACGCTGCCGTCCGGGGTGCGCAGGGCGCGGGGCTCGGCGAGGGCCCGGAAGGAGGTCTGGCGCAGCAGGACGTCGGGGCCCTTCCAACGAGGCGGCCCCTGAATGGTGTCGATCATCTCGATGCCGCGCTCGGTCATCCGCCGGTAGAGCTCGTCGATGTCCAGGACGCGGGGGGTGAGGTGGTTGATATGGGTGCTGCGCACTCCCCCGATGTCCGCGGCGACGGCGGAGACCCGTTCCAGGGTCGTGTACCACGCCTGGTCGACCGGCTCGGGGGACAGTTCGAAGGCCTGCACGGCGAGTTGGAGGAACCGTTCGGCGTCCGCTTCGGGCAGTTCCCCGGCGCTTTCCGCGCGGTCGGCGAGGGCAAGCAGTTCCGGGGGGAAGAGCTGACGGTCGGCGAGGAAGTTTTCCAGGCGGGCGCGCAGGTCGGGGTCGAAGAACCTGGGGTCTGCGGGGGTGAGCAGGGAGGTGAAGACGCGGAACGGGTTACGGGCCAGTTCCTCGCCGTCGACGGGGCGGAACGCGGTGGACACGACGGGGACCGCGCTGGCGGCGGCCTCCCGCAGATCGTAGAAGCCGACCGGGTGCATCCCCAGGGCGCCGAAGATGCGGGCGACCTGGCGGAGTTCCTCGGGGGTGCCGACGCGGATGGCGCCGTGCCGTTCCGCGGTCACCCGGCCGATGGATCCCAGGCGCTCGGCGTCGGCGCCCTGCGCACCCAGCACATCCTCGTTGACCTCGCGTGAGACATCCACGAGCGTGGTGTAGGCGGGCACCTCCCGCCCGTACATGTCCGAGAGCCGCTGGGCGAATGCGGCGCGCAGTTGCCACTGGCTGATCATCGGCAGGTCATCCTTCCGTCGGGGGGATTCACACCACATGGATTTCGGGGCGGGTCTCGGCACCGGCCGTGAAGCGGTCGGCGCTGAAGGGGGTGACATCGACGAACGGTGTGCGCTCCAGGTGGAGGTCGCGCATGATCTCGCCGACCGCCGGGGCCTGCAGAAAGCCATGGCCGGAAAACCCGGTGGCGTACAGGAAGTTGTGCGGCGCGCCGGCCCGTCCGATCAGTGCGTTGTGGTCCGGGGTGACCTCGTACAGCCCGGCCCAGCCGCCGGTGGTCTCCATGTCGGCGAGGGCGGGGGCCCTGCGCCGTGCGGCGGCGCGGAACAGTTCGAGCCAGTCGGGTGTCCAGGTGGTGTCGAAGCCGTCGGCCTGCTCGGGGTCGGCGAGGCCGAACAGCAGTCCGTCGTCGCTGTTGTGGAAGTAGGCCGACGAGTCGAAGTCGATGGTGAAGGGGAGGCGCGGGGCGGGCGGCGCGATTGGCGCGGTGAAGGCGAGCTGGCGGCGCACCGGGCGCACCGGGAGGTGGACGCCCGCCATCTCGCCGAGCCGCGCGGACCAGGCGCCCGCGGCGCAGATGACCGTGGAACAGGAGATCCGGCCGTGATCGGTGTGGACGGCGGTGACCCGGTCACCGGTGGTGTCGAGGCCCGTGACGGTGGTGTGGGGGGCGAATGCGACGCCGGCCCGGGCGGCGGCGCGTGCATAGCCCTGGACCGCGAGTCCGGGCCGGGCGTGGCCGTCGGTCGGGGAGTAGGCGGCGGCCACCAGCCCGTCGGTGCTGAGGTAGGGGCACAGCTGGTGTGCCTCGCGGGGGCGGATCATGCGGCTGGGGACGCCGAGGCTGTTCTGGATCCGGACGGCGGTCTCGAAATCGGCGGCCTGCCGGTCGCTGGTGAGAAGGAAGAGATAGCCGACGCTGTCCAGCCGGATGTCGGCGCCGGGACGCTGTCCGAAGTCCTGCCAGGCGCGCAGACTCCTGCTGCCCAGTGCGATGTTGAGCGGGTCGGAGAACTGCGCCCGCACCCCGCCGATCGGCTTGCCCGAGCTGCCGCTCCCCAGCTCGCCCCGCTCGATGACGACGATGTTGTGCACCCCGGCCTCGGCCAGATGGAACGCGATGCTGGTGCCCATCACACCGCCGCCGACGATCACGACGTCTGCGGTCGGCGGCACGGTACGGGAGATGGATGACATGGACAAGAGGCCGATCCCTTCCGGAGGCCCCAGCCGGCGCCGGGGGCAACCGTCCGGCGCGTGGCGAGGGCTGTCAGTGCATGGCGAGAAGAGCTGATCAGCTAGCTGCCCGCCATCGTGCAGCACCCCAACCGTTGACGTCTACGAACAGTTACTGCGTCCGATCTATTACGATCTCTATATGGACTGGACGAGTGCGCAGCTACGGTCCCTGGTGGAGCTGACCAGGCGCGGAACGATCACCGCGGCGGCACAGGCCCTTGGATACACGCCCGGTGGCGTCTCTCAGCAGATCGCCGCGCTGGAGAAGGCCGCGGGCATGGAGCTGCTGCGGCGGGTCGGGCGGCGGGTGGAGCTGACCGACGCCGGCCGGACGCTGGCGCGGCACGCCGAGCGGATCCTGTCCACGGAGGCGGAGGCCGTCGAGGCGCTGGAGCGCACCCGGCACGAGATCTCCGGGGTGCTGCAGGTAGGGCTGTTCGCCACGGCGGCCGCCGAGATCCTGCCGCCGGCACTGCAGGAGGTACGTCGGGTCCATCCCGGGCTGACGGTGCACAGCCGCGACATGGATGTGGACGAGGTGCACGACGCGGTGGCGACCGGAGCGGTGGACCTGGCGCTCGGCCTGGACTACCCGGACGTGCCCATTCCGCGCGAGTCCGCCCTGCAGGTGCGGCAGCTGTACCGCGAGCGCTTCTCGCTGGCGGTACCCGCCGGGTCGATGGCCGGACGCGAGGTGGTCGGCCTGGCGGAGACCCAGGATCTGGGGTGGATCCTGCCGTCGGCCGACAGCTACTACGGCCGCGCGGTGCGCACCGCCTGCCGGCGAGCGGGCATCGAACCCCGTGTCCGGCACGAGGTGACCGATACCGCGGCCACGCTGGCGCTCGTCGAGGCGGGTATCGGGGTGAGCACCGTGACGGATCTGATGCTCGGCCTGCGCGCGTCACGCCTCGATGTCGTACGGCTGCGGGAGACGGTCGAGCGGCACATCGTGGTGATGTTCCGTTCCTCCGTCGAGCACCGGCCGACGGTGGCGGCGCTGGTCGACGTCCTGCGGGCGGTGTCCGGGGCGCGGCGCGGCACCCATGACCGCCATGATCCGTAGGACGGGCCCCGGCCGCTGCCCGGACGCACCGCGCCACGCCGTGCCGCCAACAGGCGTGGCCCCTGGACGAGTTGCCCTTCCCCGGAACAAGGTGCCGTGTGCACAAGAATCCGGTCTTCTCGCCCTGCGGCGCCCTTCCATCAGTTCCGCTTGCCCTCAGCCACGCAAGTTGTCGCGCTGGGGTCCCTTTTGCCGGGGAGGATCGTGAGTGATGGTTTCAGGCCAGTGGTGACCCACGCCACGACGGTGGCCCGTCGTGCCGCCGTTGCCTGACAGGGAGCGAGCGATGTCCCCCCATCACACCCCGAATTCTCCCCTTCGCGCGTTGCTGGGAAGAGGTCCCCAGGGAATCTTCAGGCGAACGCTTCCCCATGAACAGCCGACCGGTGAGCGCATGGTGCGCACGCTCGGCCTCACCCAGCTGACCATGATCGGCATCGGCGCCATCATCGGGGCCGGCATCTTCAGCCTGGCCGCGGCCGTCGCCCGGGACGTGGCCGGCCCCGCCGTCCTCATCTCGTTCCTCGTGGCCGGAGCCGCCTCGCTCTGTGCGGCCTTCGCCTACGCGGAGTTCGCCGGCATGGTGCCGAAGGCCGGCTCGTCCTACACCTACTGCGCCGCGGTCCTCGGGGAGATCGTGGGCTGGATCGTCGGCTGGGACCTGCTCCTGGAGTACACCGCCATCGTGGCCGTCGTGGCGATCGGGATGTCGGGCTATCTGGGATTTCTGCTGCAGGCCGTCGGCATCCATCTGCCGGCCTGGGCCCTGGGCGCCCCCGGCACCGGCACCGGCCACCGGGTCGACCTGCTCGCGATGGCGATCTGTCTCGGCGTGGCCTGGCTGCTCAACCGCGGCACCCGCACCTCGGCACGGGTGGAGACGGTGCTGACCATCATCAAGATCGCCATCGTGCTGCTGGTGATCGTGGTGGGCTTCACCAAGGTCAACACCGGCAATCTGCATCCCTTCGCGCCGTTCGGCTTCGGCGGGGCCTTCACCGGGGCGGCCACGGTCTTCTTCGCCGTGTTCGGCTATGACGCGCTGAGCACGGCCGCGGAGGAGTCGGTGGAGGCACGGCGCAAGCTGCCGAAGGCGATGATGCTGTCGCTGGCGGTCTCCATGGTGCTGTACGTGCTGGTCTGCATCGTGCTCACCGGGATGCAGCACTACAGCAAGCTCAATCCGAACAGCGGCATTTCCAGCGCGTTCCAGAGCGTGGGGCTGAACGGGCTGGCCAATGTGATCGCCGTCGGCGCGGTCATCGGCATCGTCACCGTGACCTTCTCCTTCATGATGGGCGCCTCCCGCCTGTGGTACGCGCTCAGCCGCGACGGGCTGATGCCGGCGTGGTTCGGCGCCATCCACCCCCAGCGCAAGGTTCCGCACCGCGCCACCTGGCTGATCGGCGCCGTGTCCGCCGTGCTGGCGGGTCTGCTGCCGATCAACGCGGTCGCCGAACTCACCAATATCGGAGTGCTGCTGGCGTTCGTGGTGGTCTCCGCTTCCGTGCTGCTCCTGCGCTACCGGAAGCCGGACCTCAAGCGCGGATTCCGGTGCCCGGGAATGCCGGTGGTGCCCGTCCTCGGGATGGCCTTCTCCATCTGGCTGATGTCGTTCCTGCAGTGGGAGACCTGGGTGCGGCTCGGCGGCTGGCTGGTCGTCGGCCTGGTCATCTACGCCACCTACGGCTACCGCCGCACCCGCAAGGTCATGCCGGGAGGCTCGGTGGATCTCGACGCCCTTGACCACATGTCCGAGTCCGACGAACCCGAGCCCGCACCGGTCCGGTGACGGGCGGTCAGCCGCCCGCGCCGGTGCTCCGCCGCTCCCCCGCACCGGGAGCGGCGGAGCCCCTCGCCCGGACGGTCACTCGGCCTGCGCGGGGTGCAGATAGGGCTCGCCGTCGGGTACCGCGCGCCGCAGACAGCTGAGCACGGCGGGGAGCAGCGGGTTGCTGTTCTCGCTGCGGTGCAGCGCCATCACCTTGCGGTGTGCGGAGCGCTGGGTGACCCTGGTCGCTTCAATCCCTTCGCCGGGCACATGGCCGAGCGCCGGGACCACGGCCACCCCGAGCCCGGCGGACACCAGCTCCCGCACCACGTTGTAGTTGTTGCTGCGGAAGGCGACAGCGGCGTCGAACCCCGCGGCGGCACAGAGGCGGACGAACGACCGGGCCCCGGCGGTGTCCTCCCGACTGGTGATCCAGCGGGCCCCGGACAGCTGGGGCAACTGCGCACTCAGCTCGCTGTCGCGGGCCCTGAGCAGGACCAGGTCCTCACGCAGCAGCTGATGGCGGGTCAGGCCGTCGGGCCACTGGCGGGGGCTGAGCCCGTACTCGAAGACGAGCGCGACATCGAGATCGCCGTGGCTGAGCGCGGAGATGAGCTCTTCGGGCTCGCCCTCCTCCAGCTGGATCCGTGCCCGCGGATGGCTTTCGACGAGCGCGGACAGGGCGGAGGGCACCAGCCGCACGTCGGCCGTGGGAAAGCTGCCCAGCCGCAGTCGGCCGGTGGCGCCGGTGGCCAGCTCCTGCACCTGGTGGTCCAGGTCGTCCATGGCCGCCAGCACACGGGTGCTGAGATCGACCAGGCGGTGGGCCGCGGCCGTGGGGCGGATCCCGTGCGCCTCCCGCTCGAACAGCACTAGCCCGGTCTCCTTCTCCAGAGCGGAGATCTGCTGGGAGATGGCGGACGCGGTGTAACCGAGGTCGCGAGCCGCGAGGGCGAACGATGCGCTGCGGACGACGGCCTTCAGTGTGAGCAGATGCAGTGGCTTCAGCAACACGGGCTCCCAAGGACGCGGGAAGGCGAGCATAAACATCTGCCGCCCTCGAAGGCGAGCCTAAGGATCTGTTGCTCTCAAGCATGAATTCTTTCGTCCTGCTGGCCCTTGTCCCTCGCCCCCGGCGGCCCACATCGTGGACGGGACCAGGCGGAACATGACCGGTGAGCACGAAGGAGCGAGCACGGTGACCACGACAGCGCAGGGCCTCGGCGGCCTCGACGCGGCAGCTGTGGCCGAAGCCCTCGACCGCGGGGACTGCGGCAAGGTCGCCGGCGATGCCGGGCACCGGGCACAGTACGCGTCCGATGCCTCCAACTACCGCCGGATCCCGCTCGCCGTGGTCTTCCCCCGCGAGCGGCAGCACGTCCTCAACACACTCCGTGTGTGCCGTCGCCTGGGGGTGCCGGTCACCGCACGCGGCGCGGGCACCAGCACCTCAGGGCAGGCCGTCGGGCCGGGCGTGGTGCTCGACTTCTCCCGCTTCTTCCACCGGCTGACCGCGCTCGACGCGCACACCCGGACCGCGACCGTGCAGCCCGGCATCGTGCTGGACGCACTGCAGAAAGCTGCCGCCGAGCACGGCCTGCTGTTCGGCGCCGACCCCTCCACGCACAGCCGCTGCACCCTCGGCGGCATGATCGGCAACAACGCCTGCGGTTCGCACTCGCTCGCCTGGGGACGCACCGCGGACAACATCGTGGAACTCGAAGTGGCCACCTACCGCGGCACGGTGGTCCGGCTCGGCGAGATGACCCGTGAGGAGATCGACGCGGCCATTGCCGCGGGAGACGACCGCGGAGAGCTGATCGCCTCCCTGTACGGCCTCGCCCAGCGCAATCTGGCGACGCTGCGCACCGAGCTGGGGCAGTTTCCGCGGCAGGTGTCGGGCTATGCGCTGGAACAGCTACTGCCCGAGCGGCGCTTCAACCTCGCCAGAGCCCTGGTCGGCAGCGAGGGCACACTGGCCGTCGTCCTCTCGGCGACCGTCCGCCTGCTGACGCCTCCCCCCGCACGGGCCCTGGTCGTCCTCGGCTTCTCGGACGCCGGCGCCGCGGCCGATGCGGTCCCCGTGCTGCTCCGGCACGAGCCGCTGGCCCTGGAGGGACTCGATCGCGCGCTGACCGACATCGTCACCCGGCCCGGGACCAGGGCCGCCATCGACACCCTGCCGACCGCACAGGCCTGGCTGTTCGCGGAACTCGGCGGTCCGGCGGACACGCTGTCCCAGGAGGCCGAGGCGCTGGCCGAGAGCGCGCACCGGGCCGCCGGCTGCACCGGCAGTGAGGTCATCACCGATCCCGTGCGCGCCCGTGAGCTGTGGCGGATCCGCGAGGACGGCGCGGGCCTGGCCACCCGCCTGCCCGACGGCTCCGAAGCCTGGCCCGGATGGGAGGACGCGGCCGTCCCGCCCGACCAACTGGGCTCCTATCTACGCCAGTTCACCGCTCTGCTGCACCGCTATGAGCTGCAGGGCGCCGTCTACGGGCACTTCGGCGAAGGCTGTCTGCACGTCCGGATCAACTTCGACTTCACCACCGAGCAGGGCACCGCCGTCTTCCGCGCCTTCCTCTCCGACGCCGCCCGGCTGGTCGCCGCACACGGTGGCTCGCTGTCCGGCGAGCACGGCGACGGCCAGGCCCGCTCCGCGCTGCTGCCCCTGATGTACGGACCCGACGTCCTCGCCCTGTTCGAGGAATTCAAGAACATCTGGGACCCCGACAACGGCCTCAATCCGGGCATGATCGTGCAGCCGCTGCCCGTCGACGGCAATCTGCGGGTCAGCCCGCACCGCACCCCCCTGCCGCTGGCCACCGTCTTCCCCTTCCACGCCGATGACGGCGACTTCGCCAAGGCCACCCGCCGTTGCGTCGGCGTCGGCAAGTGCCGCTCCGCCGAGCATCGCGGTGATGTGATGTGCCCCAGCTACCGGGTCACCCTGGACGAGAAGGACTCCACCCGCGGCCGCGCCCGTCTTCTGTACGAGATGACCCAGGGAGAGGTGATCACCGACGGCTGGCGTTCCACCGAGGTCCGCGACGCCCTCGATCTGTGCCTGTCGTGCAAGGGATGCAGCGCCGACTGCCCCGTCGGGGTGGACATGGCCACCTACAAGTCGGAGTTCCTCCACCACCACTACAAGGGACGCCTGCGCCCCGCGTCGCACTACACCATGGGCTGGCTGCCACTGCTGTCACGGCTGGCCGCCCGGATCCCCGGTCCGGTCAACGCGCTCACCTCCTCCCGCCTGGCCCCCGCCGTCAAACGGCTCGGCGGCATCGCCGCGGAGCGGGACCTCCCACGCTTCGCCCATCAGACCTTCCTGGCCTGGTTCCGCCGCCGCACTCCCCGGGGCGACGGCCGGCGCGGACCGGTCCTGCTGTGGGTCGATTCGTTCAACAACCACTTCAGCCCCGATGTCCTCAAAGCCGGCGTGGCCGTGCTGGAGCACGCCGGATTCCGGGTGCAGGTCCCCGAGGGCACACAGTGCTGCGGGCTCACCTGGATCACCACCGGCCAGCTCGGCATCGCCCGCCGTATCGCCCGGCGGACCGTCGCCGCGCTGGCTCCCGCGGTCCATGCCGGCACACCCGTCGTCGGACTGGAGCCGAGCTGCACCGCGGCCCTCAAGAGCGACCTCCCCGAACTCCTCGACGGCAACGCGGACGCCCGCGCCCTCGCCCGGACCACCCGCACCCTCGCCGAACTCCTCGTCCACCACACGCCCGGCTGGCAGCCCCCGCGGATCGAGGCCCGCTCGATCAGCCAGACCCACTGCCACCAGCACGCCACCTCCGGCTTCAGCGCCGACGCAGCGCTGCTGGCCCGCATGGGAGTCGACAACACCACGCTCGATTCGGGCTGTTGCGGCCTCGCCGGCAATTTCGGTTTCGAACGCGGCCACTACGACGTCTCGGTCGCCGCGGGCGAACAGGTACTGCTCCCCGCGGTGCGCTCGGCCGCAGCCGGCACACAGATCCTGGCCGACGGCTTCAGCTGCCGCACCCAGATCGCCCAGCAGACCCGTCGCGGCGGCACCCATCTCGCCGAGCTGATCGCCCAGGCGCTGCCCCCGGCCGACACCTCCGCCCGACCCGCGCTCCCGTCCCTTCCTACCGACAAGGAACACACCCGTGACTGATGCACTCTCTCTCGTCGACGAGTGGGGCCCCGAGAAGATCGTCGTCGTCTCGCACCGGCGCACCGGCATGAAGGGCGTCCTGGTGATCGACAACACCGCTCGCGGCATCGGCAAGGGCGGCACCCGCATGAGCCCCGGCGTGACCGTCGACGAGGTGTCCCGGCTGGCCCGTGTCATGACGTGGAAGTGGGCCGCCGTCGACCTCTTCTACGGCGGAGCGAAGGCCGGCATCGTCGCGGACCCGGCCTCCCGCGACAAGGAGGCGGTGCTGCGTGCCTTCGCCCGCGCACTGTCCAACGAGGTGCCCCGCGAGTATGTGATGGGGCTCGACATGGGCCTGACCGAAGATGACGCGGCCATCATCCAGGACGAGCTGGGCGACCGCGGCGCCGCCGTCGGCACCCCCGAGCATCTCGGCGGCGTGGCCTACGACAAGCTCGGTGTCACCGGCTACGGCGTTGCCGAGGCCGCCGACGCCGCGGCACGGCACCAGGGGCTGCCGATGGCCGGCTCCCGGGTCGCCCTCCAGGGCTTCGGCGCGGTCGGCAGCGCGGCGGCCCGCCGCTTCGCCGAACTCGGTGCCACCGTCGTGGCGGTGTCCACCGCCCACGGGGCGCTGTACGACCCCAGCGGTCTCGACGTCGACGCTCTTCTGGCGGCGCGCGAGGAGCACGGCGACCGCTTCGTCACCCGCCACTCCCCCGGCACCCGGCTCGCTCCGGGCGGCGAACTCACCGTGGACTGCGACATCTTGGTGCCCGCCGCTCTGCAGGACGTCATCGACCGCACCACCGCGCCCGACATCAAGGCGAAGCTCGTTGTGGAGGGCGCCAATCTGCCCACCTCAGCGGAAGCCCGGAGCATCCTCGCGGAGCGTGGCATCACGCTGCTCCCCGACTTCGTGGCGAACGCCGGCGGCGTCGTCGCGGCCGCCTTCGCGATGGACGCCCGCTACTCCGGCTTCCGGCCCGACACGTCCACCATTGTCGAGACGGTCTCGACGCGGCTGCGCGCCAACACCATGACCGTCCTGGACGCGGCCCGGCTGCAGCACATCACCCCGCACGCCGCCGGCCGGCGCCTGGCCGAGGAACGCGTCCGAACAGCCATGCACAGCAAGGGGCGCATCCCACGCGGCTGATACGGCCCGGCGGATCGGGCCCGGCGTACCTCTACGGGCACGACTCCTCGCTCTTGACGACGGTGAGCGTGACCCTCCGGCCCTGCAGAGGGGTGCCCGCCGCCGGACTCTGCGCACAGACCTTCCAGCCCGCCGGCCAGAGCACATGGCGGCCGGCGCCGCGCCCGTCCTTGAGCTGGACGGAGGTGTCGTAATGGAGAGCCTCGTAGGCGGAGACCAGCCGATGGCCCGCCACCTGCGGCATCTTCTCGGGGCCGTCGGCATGAGCCGAAGCAGCCGGCACCAGGCAGCAGAGGGAGAGGACCGAGGCAGTGACGATTCTGTTCACCACCGGAGAACGATCACCGCGCGCAACGGTCACCTCGGGAGCTCACTGTCCCGGGTCCAGGATCATCAGATTCTGAGGATGCGGGAAGGGTACGAAGCCGGCCTTGGCGTAGACCTCGTGAGCATCGAGGGTGGACAGCAGCACCCGCTTCAGCCGGTAGGGGGCGAGGTGATCGCGGATCGCCCCGGCCAGCCAGGTGCCGAGGCCTCTGCCGCGGTGCGCGGGAGCGACATAGACATCGCAGAGCCAGGCGAACGTCGACAGGTCGGTGACCACACGCGCATACGCAGCCTGGGCGCCATGGACGTCGTAGAGACCGAAATTCAGAGATGCACGCACGGACTGCTCAACCGTTTCGCGACTGCGTCCCAGCGCCCAGAACGCATCGGTCGAAAGCCAGTGATGAATCAAGTCGATGTCGAGACGGTCCGGATCGAGGGCGATCTCGTATCCGTCCTCCCTTCGCGCAATCATGATCGTGCATGGTAGTACGAGGCATCTCTTCCATGGACGGAGAGGTCACAAGAGCTCCCCGGGCCGGGGAACCCTCCCTCAACGCCACGCACCGAGAGCCAGTTGGGAATCATCACCATGACCCGCATACTGACCCGAAGTGATCTGCAGGCCGTGCTCGATCCCGAGTCCTGCACCGCCGCGTTGCGCGAGGGGTTCCGCCGCGCCGACGCCTCGCCCGTCGCCGGGCAGCGCGTGCGCACGGATCTGCCGTTCCCCGGCACGGCCACGGCTCTGATCCCTGGCCTGTTGCCCGGTATCGACGCGTACACGGTGAAGGTGAACGCCAAATTCCCGGGTGCCCGGCCTGCTCTGCGGGGAGTGATCTGTCTCCACAGCGGCAGGGACGGAGAGGTCCTCGCGCTGATGGATTCCGCCACCGTCACCTCGGTGTGCGGAACGGCGCGGCATCGGAACCACGACCGATCTGCTCTCTTGACCGCCGCCACACCGCCCGTGTGAGGAATGCCGATCGTCACGCGCGTCGACGACGTCCGCGGCGGCCATCGGCTGGATGCGGGTGGCGGGCAGGCGGACGGTGTTGTCGTCGGAGGTCCACGACAGGACGGCCGCTCCGGCCGGCGCTTCATGGCGGCAGGGTGCGGGTCCGTGGTTCGTGGCCACCGGCTCGCGCCGCCCTTGGCGTGACCGAAGCCCACGGCGCTCCGGTGTACGGGGCGCCGCCCGGCGCGAGGGAACGGGCGGCGCCCCGGGCGCTTAGGGGCCGGTCGTCCAGGAGCGGAGCGCCGCGGCCACCTCCTCGACATCGGGGCCGGTCCAGGCGCGGGCGATATAGCCGTCCGGCCGGATCAGCGCGGCGGACAGCCCCGACCACGGCGGTGCCCCGGCAACCTCGACCCGGGCCGAGCGAAGGGGCCCGAAGACGGCGTCCGGGGTGAAGTCGGCGAGGAGGAAGCGGTCGACCGCCAGCCGGCGTTGCACGGTGCCGTCCGACAGTTCCAGGTCGGGCGCGCGGCAGCCGTCCAACGGGTGCCCCGGGGCAGGAGGGGGATAGGACAGGCCGAGGCCGGACAACCAGGCGGTCAGGTCGTCCGCCGTCTCGCCGCCCTTGGCGATCAGCCCGCTCATCAGGTCACGCAGCGCCGCACCCGCCGGGCTGAAGGTGGTCATCAGGGCCGCCTGAGCCAGCGTGTTGCCGGCCAGCTTGACGGCGACCGGGGCGCGCTCGCTCTCGTAGCCGGCCGCTCCCTCGGTGATCACGGTCGGGGCCCAGCCCTGGATCTCGGCCGCCAGCTTCCACGCCAGGTTCGCCGCGTCCTGTAGGCCGACGTTCATCCCCTGGCCGCCTGCGGCCAGATGGACATGTGCCGCGTCGCCGGCCAGGAAGACACGGTTCCTGCGGTACTTCACGGCGTGCCGCGTCGTGTCATTGGCCGTGGACAGCCACAGCGCCTCGCGCAGTCCGTGGTCACTGCCGGTCATCCGGTGCAGGAGGGCGCGCAGTTCGTCGACGGTCAGTGCCCGCGCCTGGCGTGCGCGTACCTGGTCGGGGGTGAGCCCGGTGTCCGCGGCTTCGGTGCCGAACACCCGGTGCCTACCGTCGGGGAGGGGGACGACACTGATCTGACCGCGCCGGTGGTCCCAGTAGTGCGCGACGCCGTCCGGAGGATCGGTCAGGGTGACGTCGGCGACGAATCCCACCATGGACGGCGGGGTCCCCTGGAAGTCGATGCCGGCTTGCCGTCGTACGAGGCTGCGCGCGCCGTCGGCGCCCACCAGGTAACCGGCTTCGCGCACCCGGCCGTTGACGGTCACCCGGACCCCGTCGGCATCCTGGGTGAACCCGGTGACGTCGTCACCGTAATGCACTGGTATTCCGCGGCTGCGGAGGTGGTCCGCCAGCACTCGCTCGGTCGTCGTCTGCGGGACCATCAGCACGAAGGGGTAGGGCGTGTCGAGCTTCGTGTAGTCGAGCATGGCGGGCAGTGCGGCGAAGTGCGCGCTCGGTACGGGGCGCCCCAGCGAGACCAGTACGTCGGAGAGCCGCCGGCCGCCTTCGGTGCGCAGCAGGGTGAGGACCTCCAGGGTCCGGGGGTGCACCGCGGTGGCTTTGGCGTTCTCGCTCTGACCGGCCCTGCGCTCCAGTACCTCCACGGTGACCCCCGCGGCGTCCAGCAGAGCAGCGGTCAGCAGGCCGACCGGCCCGCCTCCCGCAACGATCACCTCGACGCTCATCGACGCCCCCGCCCGGGGCGCAACAGCCAGATACCCGCGGCGAGACCGGCGGTGGAGGCGAGGTGCACCGTGAGCGCCTTTTCGTTGGGTGCCCAGACACCCGTCGTGGGGCCTCCGGACCACATCGCCGCCGCAAAGCCGGCCCCGGCGGCCGCCATCGCGCCCCACAACGACCGGCCGCGCCGCGGCCCGGCGAGAACGCCGATGCCGATGGCCGTCAGGCTTCCCACGGTGATCAGGGCCTCGCGGGCCATGTGGTACTGCACATGGCCCGCGCCGTCCCGCGCCTCGGGCGCCCGATAGGTGTCATCCGTGATGTGGGTGACGGTCTGCCAGACCGACGGCAGGGCCGCCGCCATTCCGGCGACGGTGACGACTTGGCCGAGCTTTTCCCGCGCGGTGCGCGTCATGGCTCCTCCTAATTGCTTAACGTGAAGATAATTAATGTTCGCCTTTCAGTCAACGCGCTGCTAGGATCCGATGTGTGACCACAAGCTCGCCCCGCGACCGCGTCGACGGCATGATCGACGTCATCTCCGCCGCGCACGACCCGGCCGACCTGGAGTCCAAGGCGTTGGTGTATCGCCTGCGGAGGGTGGCGCACCACATGGAGATCGAGCTCAAGCGCGAACTGGCGCGACACGGGATCGAGTTGTGGGAACTGGAGCTACTGGCCTGTCTGCGCAGGGCCGCGCCCCGCCATCGCCTCAGCGCCAAGGACCTGATGGAGCAGATGCAGCTCACCACCGGAGCCGTCACCAACCGCGTCTCCCGCCTCGAAGCCAAAGGGTGGGTCAGCAGAGAACTCGACCCGGAGGACCGCCGCAGCGTTCTCGTCACGCTCACCGAGCGTGGCCTCGACCGCGCGCTGCAGGTCTTCGCCACCAAGACCGAGGCCGAACGCACCTTGCTCGCCGCGTTCACGCACGAGCAGCAGCACGAGCTCAATGCCGCGATGCGCACGTTGCTGATCAGCCTGGAGGGACGTCACCCCTGACCGGGGTGCTCCGCCTCCTCGCCACGGTAGGGCTGGGCGGCGTACGACCCGGCCCGGCGCGCCACGGCCGCCGCCGAACCGGCACGACGAGCACGTAGAGTGACCGCTCCAGCACGGAATCGGGTGCTCCGCAGCACTCGGTCCCACCGGAGAAAGGGACATGCATGCGCGCTCGCCATCTCCCCACGGCTGCCGTTCTGGCGCTCACCACTGCTCTTCTCGCCGCCGCCCCTGCCCCGGCGCGCCCTTCCACCGCGCCGTCCGGCGGCCGGGCCGCCACCCGCCTCGCCGGAAACACCGAGGTCCCCGTCGAGGGCGGCTCGGCCCGCTTCGACGCGCCCCCGACGCTCCTCGCCGCGCTCAAGGCCCGCGGTGTGGCGATCGCGGAGATCGACACCCAGGGCGAGATCAGCCCGCACTACTCCACCGGCAGCGTGCGTCTGGGCATCAAGAGCGGTGTCGTCACCAACAGCGGCGGCAAGGTCGGCGGCGAGCTCCGGTTCACCCGTGCCGGTATCGCGCTGATCAACATCAAGACGAAGAAGGTCGTCAAGGTCACCGGCTTGGTCGGCGACCTCACCCAAGGCACCCTCAACGCCGCCCTGGACCGGGGCCGGAAGGCCACTCTGGGCACCTTCACCCGGCCCCGCACCACGTCATCCGTCGACCCCGAGGCCGCCGTTCTGCGTATGGACACCGGCATCACCGTCACCGCGGCCGCCGCCGCCAGGCTCAACGCAGCCCTCGGCACCAGGTGCTTCACCGGCGGCGGACCGCTGCTGCACGTCCGTATCGACGCCGCCCTCGACCCGTCCGTCGACCTCGCCACCGCCCTCAACCTGGGCCACCGCGCGTCCCGGACCGACGAAGAGGGCAAGGTGGCCGACAGCGCGCGGTGACGAGCGGCACCGGCCATGCTCCAGCTCCATCAGCAGGCGCGTACGACGGAAGGACACCGAGACCTTCGCTCGGGCGCTCAGCGCCTCGCGGAAATCCTCGACCGTCGGTGTGTACGACAACTCCACCCGTGCCACGATCCGTTGTCCCCCCGCTCATCCGCGCTCCCCGCCGAAGCATCCGGACGGAGATACTAGCGCCGCCCTCCGCGCAGGCCGTCGGCCCCTCACGCCGTCACAGCGGCTGGGGATTCCAGGGCAGTGACAGGCCGTCACTGTGACGTCGGGGAACCAGATGGACATGGGCGTGGAAGACCGTCTGCGTCGCCGCCGGACCGACCGCCGCGATGATGTTCAGGTCGCCCGCCAGTTCCGCGCCCAGCTCCGCCGCGCGCTGCATCACCTCGGCGGTCACGGCCGGATCGGTCGTCGCGTCCCGTACATGGCGGCGCGGGACGACCAGGAGATGGCCGGGGGTGACCGGGCGGCGCGGCACGATCGCCACGGCGTCCGGCCAGTCACGGACGAGCTGGGCGGGCGCGGTGCCGGCGGCGATGCGGCAGAAGACGCAGGCCTCCAGTTGCTTGGCGGGTTCGCGGTGGATCAGCGGGCGGGCGATGTCGCGGTGCTCGACCTCGGCGGCGGTGCCGCGTTCGGCGAGCCAGTCGGCGACCGCCCGGGCGACGGCCGGAGCCCGGTGGCGGCCGTACCAGCAGGCGACGTACAGATGCACCGCTTCCTCGGCGGCGGCACGGTGCAGGGCGAGTACCTGACGGCCGGTGCGCTCGACGGTCAGCCGCGCGTCCGGGCCGGACAGGACATAGTCACGGACCGCGGGGTCCAGTCCCGTCAGCGGGACCAGGGACGCGGTGACGGCGGTGTCGGCCGGGTCCCACATCCGGTCACGGACGTCCAGTACGAGTGCGCCGGCGTCATGCCGGGGCGGGGCACCCCAGCGGGCGCCATAGGACGTGATCCGGACCGGGGCGGCGCTAGTGGGCATGACCTCTCCTGCCATGGGGAGATGGGGGACCTTGCGGGGCGGGAGACCGTTCCCGCGTGCCGCCATCGGCATCGCCGTCAGCGGGCTGCGGATTTCCCTGTGCCAGATGTACATGACGTGAGGCGGGCCGGGCCATGGGATCCGCACGCGGCCTCTGCCTGGCGATCGGCCTCGCGCTCGGCCTCGGGCTCGTGAACGGCCTCTCAACGACCGGCCCGCCGGAGGCAACGGCGGACCGAGGAGGGCCGTCGGAGGCGCCCGGAGTAGGGCGGCAGGCCGGTCGCCACGGCCCTCCGGGCAGCGGACCGTACCGACGGGCAATGGGTGTGCCCAGTTCCGAGCCCGTTCAGCTGCTGGTCACGCTCACCGCCCAAGCTCTGGAATGAGATATTCCGCTTGGTGACATCGCTGTGGTCAGGCACACCGGCCACGGCACGGAGGGCCTCATGGCCGGAATTGAAACCCACATCCCCACCAACCGTCGTCGCTTCCTCCTCAGCTCCGGTGCCGCCGTCGCCGGAGCCGGTGCCGCCTGGGCACTGCCGAGTCAGCGCGGCAGCAGCGCGGCCCCGGCCGCCGCACCCGCACAGCCCCTCACCGATACGTCGCCGGTCCGCTCCGGTGCGCGGCGGTCGGCACCGTACGGAGCCACCACGCTGGACACCGCGGCCACTCTCGCCGGCAGCGGCAGCTACCGCCGGATCACCTCCGGTCCCGGATGGCCCCTGGTCGTCCGGGGTGACATCGCCTCCGCCGCGGCCGGGCGCCAGGACCGGCGGACCGCCCTGGCGTGCTTCGTCCAGTTCACCGACCTCCATGTGGCCGATGTCCAGAGCCCGTTGCGCACCGAGTACCTGCGCGCCGGATCGCCGGGATCGTGGCGGGCGCAGGAGGCGCTGTCGGTGGCCGGTTCGGTGTCGCTGGTGGAACAGGCCAACGCGGTCCGCGGCGGACCGCACACCGGCCGGCCGCCGGCCTTCGTCATGTCCACGGGTGACAACATCGACAACCACTCGATGGTGGAGCTGGAGTGGTTCCTCACCCTCATGAGCGGTGGCCGCATCACGCCCAACACCGGTGACCCGACGTCGTACGAGGGCGTACAGAATTCCGGCCTCGCGCTGTACTGGCACCCGGACGACAGCCTGCGCGACCAGGACAAGAGACGCGGCCTGCCGCCGATACCCGGCTACCTCGAAGCCGCGATGCGCCCGGTCGTCAGCCCCGGCCTGCGGCTTCCCTGGTACTCGACACCCGGCAACCACGACGACCTGCCGGGTGGTTGTCTGGCCCCGCAGGACCCCGTGCTGGCGGACTACCTCACCGGGGCGCGCAAGCTGTTCTCCGTGCCGGATGCCGACGTGGCCGCCTTCGCCAAGGTGCTGAACTCCGGCGGCGACCCCAAGAGCACCGTGCTCAAGGAGATCCTCAGCCGTAACGCCGCCGGCGCGCGCACCGTGACCGCCGACGAGCGCCGCCGGATGTTCACGCCCCACGAGTACCTGCGGGCGCATCTGAACCCGGCGTTCGCCGGAGCGGGACCGGTCGGGCACGGCTACACCGACAACCACCTCGACGGTGACCAGATGTATTACTCCTTCACCGTCGCCGAGGGTGTCATCGGCATCAGCATCGACACCACCTACCGCAGCGGCCACTACGAAGGATCGCTGGGCACCGAGCAACTCCGTTGGCTGGAGCGGACCTTGGCCGCTCACAGCTCGCGCCACTACGACGCGGACGGCCGGCTGGTGCGCAACACCGGCGCCGACGACGCGCACATCCTGGTGTTCAGCCACCACCACAGCCCGAGCATGACCCGGCGCCCCGACGCGGCCCGCACGGAGGAGAAGCGGCACGACGGCGAGGAGGTCATCGCGCTGCTGAGCCGGTTCCCGAACGTGGTGGCATGGATCAACGGCCACAGCCACGTCAACCACATCACGCCGCATGCCCATCCGACGGCCGCCCGCTCCTTCTGGGAGGTCAACACCGCCTCGCACGTGGACTATCCACAGCATGCGCGGATCATCGAACTCGTGGACAACCACGACGGGACACTGTCCCTGTTCGCCACCCTCATCGAATCCGCCGCCCCGCACCACACGGACTTCGACGACCTCTCCGCCGTCGGCCTCGCCTCGCTCTACCGCGAGCTGTCCTACAACGCTCCCGGCCTCGCCGCCGGACTGACCGACGGCGTCCACGAAGCAATGGCGGGCACCGCGGCGGACCGCAACACCGAACTCCTCGTCCGCCGGGCGTGAGACGGGACCGACGCCACCGGTCCCGCACCGGTTCGTCACGGACGTCCCCGGCTTGCACCGCGCGCTGAGCGAGGCGCTCATCGGCCCCGGAGCGTACTTCAGCCGGGCACGGGGACGCGTTCAAGGACTGCCTGTGCGGCGGCTTCGGCGTGGCCGCGCCCCTCACCCTGATCTGGCACGACGCCGATGTCGTGCGCCAGGCACCGGCAGATGTCGTCTCCGCCCCACAGGGACGACTCTCCTACGTCGAGAAGAACGTGCAGCTCCTCGAAGGCGCCGGTGCCACGGAGGTCCTGGAGTGAGGAAGGGCCGGGGGTAGCTGAGGCTCCCTCAAGAGGCGCCGTTCGACCGCGGCTCGGCGGAGGGCGGGTGGCGTTCCTCGTCTGCCCGCGGGCCGGTGCGCTGGAGCGTCCGGGGGACCCCGGCCGACACCTGCGTCCCCGTGGTAGCCGCGAGCAGTACCTTCAGGGGGATATAGCGGTAGATACGCGACAGATCAACACCATCGGTGGAGTCTGCATGTCACCCTCCGTCACACACAGGTTCGCGCGCAGACGCATCGTCCGTACCCTGGGCGTTGTGCTGGCCGTCGGCGTCGTCATCACCGGGCTGGTCCAGGTCGCGCCGTCCCCCACACCCCAAGCGCTCGACCCGCGGATCACTTCGGTCCTGCGGAAACCGGACTACCGCCATGCCCGGTGGGGGCTGCTCCAGCAGAACCCGGAGACCGGCAAGGCGACGCAGTCCCGCCTCGCCGACCAGTTCTTCATCCCCGGGTCAACGGCCAAACTGTTCAGCGTCAGCGGCATCTGGCACACCCTCGGCAGCGGCCACCGCTTCGTCACGCCGGTCCACGCCGTCGGGCAGCGCCGGAACACGACACTCAAGGGCAACCTGGACCTGGTCGCGCAGGGCGACCTGACCCTCGGTGGCCGCACCCGCAAGGACGGAACCGTCGCCTTCACCGCCATCGACCACACCTACGCCAACGACATCCCGGGAGCCACCCTCACCCCGCAGGACCCACTGGCCGGTATCAACCACCTGGCCCGGCAGGTGCGCAACTCGGGGATCCGTCTGGTCGACGGGGACGTGGTCATCGATGCGCGGCTGTTCCGGCCGGACCCCGTCCTCGACCCGACCCCCACACCACTGATCATCAACGACAACGTCATCGATCTGCTGACGACCCCCGGCGCCAAGGCGGGCACCCCGGCCGGCCTGGAGTGGCGCCCGAAGGTCGCGCCCTACCACGTCACGTCCTCCGTCCGCACCGTCGCGGCGGACCAACCGGCCGACATCGCCGTGAGCAGCTCCGCCGACGGCACCCGTATCCGCCTGTCCGGCACCATCCCCGTCGGCTCCGCTCCCGCCCTGCGGGTGTCCGGGATCAAGGACCCGAACGCCTTTGGCCGCACCGCCGTGATCGAGGCACTGAAACGGGCCGGGGTCGAGGTCCGCGCAAAGGCGATCGGCCCCAACCCGGCCCGGCAGTTGCCCAGGACCTACCAGGGCGCACCAACGGTGGCCCGGTACACCTCCCCCACGTACGACCAGTACGCCAGGCTCATCCTCAAGGTGAGCCACAACCTCGGGGCGAACCTCGGGGTCTGTCTGATGGCCACCAGCACGGGAAGCCCCAACTGCGAAGCCGGCTTCCCCGTACTGGCCGCGTTCCTGGACCATGCGCGGGTGGACCGCAAAGCCGTACAGCTCGCCGACGGCCGCGGCGGCAACCCGATCGACCGGACCACCCCACGCGCCGTGGCACAGATCCTGACGTACTGGCAGCACACCCCCGAGGCACAGCGCTTCCGCACCTCGCTGCCGATCCTGGGCGTCGACGGGACCCTGGCGGACTCCTGCCGCAGCTGCCCGTCACGCGGCAAGGTTTTCGCCAAGACCGGCACCGCGGCGGGCGGTGACGCCCTCAACGACCGGCTGGCCGTGGGCGGTGAGACGGCGGCCGGCTATCTGGAGACGCGCCAGGGCCACTTCGATGTGTTCTTCGCCGGAGTGAACGGCGCCTCGACCCCCAACGCCGGTATCAACGGTGTCCTGGCCATCGGCAACGATGTGGCCGATGTCGCCGCCTACCTCCAGCAGCAGTCCTCCGGACGGCACTGAACAACGAGGCCCGCGCACCGGCCGGGTGGCGGCGCGGCGCGCTCTGCCCACAGCCCGAGAAAGGGCGGTGCGGTGTCCCGTCTCCCCATGCATTACGAACGGGGATACGGGCCACCGGCCCCACACCATGTCGTCGATAGCCTCAAGCCATGCAGCGAGAGCCTGACGGTGGGCCACCATGAACGCCGCCCGCCGCATCGCCGCCCTCACTCACGGCGACCGCGCGGCCTGGGAAGGCACCGCCGTCTTCCACGAACTCATCCGGGTCACGCTCGAAGACACCGATCCCCTCGCCGCCCTCCCTGAAATCGTGGCGCTCATCGCCCCCGCCCACCGCGCGCGTTACGCCACGGTCCTCGCACCCGGCTGGCACCCCGACCAGGCCACCGAATTCAACGGAGCTGTCTGGCCCTGCCTGGGCTCCGCCGTATGGGCCCTGCGCACCACGGCCACATACGAGGACGCGATACGCGCGGCCATCGACCTCGGCGGCGACACCGACACCGTGGCCGCGGTCACCGGCGGACTCGCGGGCGCGTACTACGGCCTGGACGCGATCCCCGCGCGCTGGACCGCACTTCTGCATGTGCCCCTGCCGGGCTTCGGCGGAGGCGTACGGAAACTGCCAGAGCTTCTCGACCTGGCACACCGCCTCACGGCGTGACACCTTCCCGCGTTCACACACCTTCCCTCAGGTCCCTCACGTCACCCCTCCCCCTCCCCCTCCCCTGTCCAGACCCCCACCGCTGCCCATTAATTGGTATCTTGGATACCACTTCTATAGAATGCAGAGGTGCGACTCACCAAGAGCACCGACATCGCCCTGCGTATCGCCATGCGCCTCGCGGTGCGCGGCGACACGGACGACGCGCCCACCACCCGCGAGGTGGCGAGCGCCGTCGAAGTGCCGTACACCCACGCCGCCAAAGTGGTGAGCAAGCTCCAGCACCTGGGCGCCGTCGAGGCGCGGCGCGGACGGGGCGGCGGGCTGACGCTGACGACTGCGGGGCGTACGGGTTCGCTCGGGCGGTTGGTCCGTGAACTGGAGGGGGTCGATGACGTGGTGGGCTGCGAGGACGACCCGCCATGCCCGTTGCGCGGTGGCTGCCGGCTGCGCGGCGCACTACGGGCGGCACAGGAAGCGTTCTACGCCTCGCTCGATCCGCTCTCGGTTGCCGACCTGATCGAAACCCCGACCGGGCCGCTCCTGCTCAGCCTGACGCCGCGCCCCACGGACTGAGCGCGTCGGCGCGGGCCGAAGACGGTCGATCGACCCGAGCCCGCGGCACGGATTGCAGGTATCCGAAGGCAAGGCATCCACCTCGGACGGGAACCCCCGCAGCACGGCCGCCACCCCCACGCGCTCCAACCCGTCCACCTCATCCCCAAAAATACGAATCCAAGATGCATATTTCATTACCCTCTCCCTCCCCCAAGAGTCCGGAGTTGTCGATGCTGTCACCGAAGTCCGCCGAGACCGTCCGTGCCACCCTCCCCGCCGTGAGCGGAGCCATCGGTGAGATCACGGCGCTCTTCTACGAGAAGCTCTTCACCGCCCACCCCGAGCTGCTGCGCCATCTCTTCAACCGCGGCAACCAGGCCAACGGCAGCCAGCGACAGGCTCTTGCCGGGGCCGTCGCCGCCTTCGCGAGTCGTCTCATCGAGCACCCGGAGCGCCGGCCCGACGCCATGCTCACACGGATCGCCCACAAACATGCCTCTCTCGGGGTGCCTGCGGACCAGTACCCGATCGTGCGGGAACACCTCTTCGCGGCCATCGCCGAGGTGCTCGGCGACGCGGTGACCGACGAGGTGGTACGCGCCTGGGACGAGGTGTACTGGCTGATGGCCCATGCCCTGATCGCCGTCGAGAAGCGGCTCTCGACCGAGGCGGGCGTCCCGGACGGCGAGGTGTGGCGTCCCTACCGAGTGGCCGCCCGCATTCAGGAGACCGACGAGGTCGCGACGTTCATCCTGCGGCCGGCCGATGGCGCGCCCGTCCCCCCGTCCCGTCCCGGCCAATATGTCTCCGTACAGGTGCAACTCCCGGACGGTGCACGACAGATACGCCAGTACAGCCTGTCCGGGCAGCCGGACGCAGGGTTGCAGATCTCCGTGAAGCGGGTGCCTGCCGCCCGCCGGCCCGGCGCCCCGTCCGACGATCCGGCGGGCGAGGTCTCCGGGTATCTGCACGCGCACGTCCACGGCGGCGAGACCCTGCGCGTGAGCCCGCCGTTCGGTGACGTGGTGCTCTCCGACGAGGACGATGGGCCCCTGCTCCTCGCCTCGGCGGGCATCGGTTGCACACCGATGGTCGGCATGCTCGCGCACCTCGCCGCCGCCGGCTCCCGACGCCGCGTCATCGCCGCCCACGCCGATCGGTCACCCGCCACCCATCCGTTCCGTACGGATCTCCACCGGCTCACCGGCAAACTCCCCGACGCGACAACGGAACTCTGGTACGAAGACGGTCTCCGGTACGGGGACGGACTCCCGTACGAAGACGGACTCCCGTACGGCGATGAGGGGGCCGGCCGGCCGACGGGTGGTGCGGCGGAGCCGGTGACCGTGCGCACCGGGCGGATGGATCTGACGCAGATCGCCATTCCGGCCGGTACCACCGCGTACCTCTGCGGGCCGGTGCCCTTCATGAAGACGGTCCGCGCCCAACTCCTGGCATCCGGAGTGCCGGCCCGGCACATCCACTACGAGGTCTTCGGCCCGGATCTCGGCCTCCAGGCATAGCCATCGGCGGCCGGAGAACGCGCCGCAGCCGCCGGCAGCCGGCCGGTTCCGGCCCGGCGGGCCCCGCCTACGCGTCCGCGAAGCGCCGTACGAAGCGTCGCTGCCAGGGGGTTTCCACAGCGCGATGGTGGTAGTGCCGACGGACGAAGGCTACGGCCCGGTCTGCCGGCACCCCGTCGAGAACAGCCATGCAGGCCAGCGCCGTTCCCGTCCGCCCGCGCCCGCCGCCGCAGGCCACCTCGACGCGTTCGTCCGCTGCCCGGGACAGCGCCTCCTTGAACACGAGGCGAGCCTGCCGACGGTCCTCGGGCAGCAGAAAATCAGGCCAGCGCAGCCATCTGGCGTCCCACTCGGTCGACGGAGGCTGCTTGCCGAGAAGATAGATCGCGAAGGTTGGCGCCGGTCCTGCGGGAAGGGGGTGGCGCAGGCCCCGGCCGCGCACCAGGATGCCCGAGGGGAACCGCATGACCCCTGGGTCCGACGAGCTCCAGTTCTCAGCCATACGCGCACCCTATCGACGGCCGATGCGGGCCGAAGTCAGGGTGAGAACTCCTGGAGCAGCGCCGCGGTGCAGCGCCCGACGCGCCGCTATCTTGCAGCGGTGACCGGTTCTGCAGAGCGCCCGCTCCTCTTTCTCGATGTCGACGGCCCCCTCATCCCGTTCGGCCCGGCGCCTGACGACCGTGCGGGCGGGCATCCGACATACGGCACGGGCCACGAACCGGCGGAGGCCGGCTCGAATCCTCTGCTGGCCAGGATCAACCCGGAGCTCGGGCCCAGGCTGGCAGCCCTTCCGTGCCGCCTCGTCTGGGCAACGACGTGGATGACCGACGCGAACGAGTGCATCGCGCCGCGACTCGGACTGCCGGAGCTGCCCATGGTGACGTGGCCGGACCCCTCCGACGACGAGGAACGAGACGCACGGGCGGGACTGCACTGGAAGACCCGCACACTCCTCGACTGGGCGGCCGGGCGCCCATTCGCCTGGGTCGACGACGAGATCACCGGCATCGACCGGTCCTGGGTGTCCGCCCACCACGGCGAGCGAGCCCTGCTCCACCGGGTCGATCCCCGCCGTGGCCTCACCGACGCGGACTTCGTCGTCCTCGATGACTGGCTGCGCCGGATGGTGAACTGACGTGCCGTGGCACGCTCCTGGCAAAGCCGGCGTTGCCCGCGGCCGGTGCGGACAGCAAGATGCGGAGGATGACAACGAATCCGCCTTCAGTGCCGCCCACCGTGGTCCGGCTCGCGCGGTATGCGGCAACGGAACTGCGTGAGATCGTCGGCGACGACGAGGACCCCTTCGGCGTCTCCGGGACCGGTCTGACCTGGCTGCCCAAGCGGGAGCACTTCGCCCTCAGACGGGACGGCCGCCTCGTGGCACACACGGGTCTGGTCACACTTCCCCTTTCGGCCGGCTCGGCCGAAACACAGGTGGTGGGCTTCGGCGGGGTGGTCGTCGCTCCTGACCTGCGGGGACACGGGTTGGCCCGGCTCGTGGTCACGGCCGCCCTGGAACATGCCCGCACGATGGGACCGCAGTACGGACTCCTCTTCTGCCGGCCGCACCTCCTCCCCCTCTACCAACGCCTCGGCTGGCGGGCGCTGCAGGAGGAGGTACACGTCGAACAGCCCGAAGGGCCCGTGGTCATGCCGTTGCGGACCATGTGGATCCCACTGCGCGACGGGGCACATTGGCCGGTGGGGCCGGTACGTCTGCGGTCCCTCCCGATGTGATCGGCGGCCCCACAGGCCACGACACCGTCCGTCTGTGACGTGACGTGGCGGGGCGGAGCGGGGCCGCCGAGTGCGGTGGCCGGCACCGCGGTCGGCGGCCTCACCTCCCCTTCGACCCCCGGCTCACCGACCCGGAGCCTGGAGGGGGACGGCCTGCCCCGTTACCTGCACCCGCGGGTCGTCGGGGCGGAGGTCGACGTAGAGGTCGCTGGGCCGGCCCATGTCCTCGCCCTGCCGGATGTGCACCCGCAGGGGCTCCGTGACCAGGCCCAGTGCGCGCAGATACCCGCCGAAGGCCGCCGCGGCGGCGCCGGTTGCCGGGTCTTCCACGACGCCGCCGACCGGGAAGGGGTCGCGGGCGTGGAAGTCGAGGCGGTCGGGGGACGGACGGTGGACGAGGTGCACGGTCGTCCAGCCCTGCTGCCGCATGATGTCGTGCAGCGCGTCGAAGTCGTAGTCGAGGGCGGCCAGTCGTGCCCTGCTCCGGACTCCCAGCACGAGATGCTCGTTGCCCGCGAAGGCGATGTGCGGCGGGAGGCCGTCGTCCAGGTCGTCCCTGGTCCAGCGCAGGGCCCGCAGCACCGGCTCGACCTGGGTGGTGTCCTCGGCCGGGTGGGAGTGGGCCGGCACGCTGGTGAGCGTGGCCCGGACCAGTCCGTCGACGAGGCTCGTACCCACCCTGATCTCGCCCACCGGCGTGTCGAACAGCAGCTCACCGGTTCCGGTGCGGGAGGCGAGGGCCACGGCCGTGGCGATCGTGGCATGTCCGCAGAAGGCGACTTCGGCGAGGGGGCTGAAGTACCGCAGCCGGTAGCGGCGGGCGGCGAGGTCATGTGCCGTGACGAACGCGGTCTCCGAGTACCCGACCTCCGCGGCCATGGCAAGCATCCGCGCGTCGTCGAGGGCTTCGGCGTCGAGCACCACACCGGCCGGGTTGCCGCCCGCCGGGTCGGTGGTGAAGGCGGAGTACCGCAGCACCTCGACGGTGCCCGAGCTGTGGAGGGCGTCCGAGCTCTCGGTGGTGTCCGGGCTCAGGCTCGGACCGGTGGGGGAGGTGTGTGTGGTCATGGCTTCACGATGACAGCGCGATGCGATCGCGTCCAACGATGGTTCATGCTCGACTCCATCGAGAATCGCGATACCGTACGTCCGGTGGACACCAGACTTCTGCGTACGTTCGTGACTCTCGCCAGAGCGGGAAGCTTCACCGCCACAGCCCGCGCACTCCATCTCGCGCAATCCACGGTCACCGTCCAGATCCGCACCCTGGAAAAGGAGTTGGGGACCCCGCTGTTCGACCGGATGCCGTCCGGGACGGTCCCGACCCGGGCCGGGTTGCGCCTGCTGGAAGAGGCCGAAGCGGTACTCGACGCGGTGGCCCGGCTCCGCGCGACGGCTGCGGCCGGCGGGCAGCGTGACATGGCGGGCGGAACGACCGAGGGCCAGGTCGCCGTCGGCGCGGGTGATTCGCTGTGCTCCTCACGGCTGCCCGGGGTGATCGCTTCCCTGCGGCGCACACACCCTCGCCTGGATGTCCAGCTGCACGCCGTCAGCACGGCCACGGCGGTGGACGGACTGCGGACCGGCCGGCTCGACATCGCACTGTTGCTGGAGCCGGAGGTCGGCGAAAGTGATCTGCTGGCCCGCAGGATCGCGGACGAGCCGCTGACGTATGTGGCCGCACCCGGGCATCCGTTGGCCGGACGGGCGGCCGGCTGGGACGAGTTGGCGGGCGAATGCTTCTTCGTCCACGAGGAGGGGTGCTCGTACAGTGACCGGCTCGTACGCACCTTGCAGGGCCTGCCCGGTGCCCACCCCCGGATCACCCGGTTCGGCAGCATCGATGCCGCCCGGTCGTGCGTCGCCGCCGGTCTCGGCCTGACGCTGCTCCCCCGTGTGACGGTCGAACACCACCTTCACGAGGGCCGGTTGACCGCAGTGGACGGCCCCGAGGCCCAGCCCGTGCCCGTTCAGCTCGTCCGGCACCGGAGACGGTGGTTCGCGCCGGGCGCACAGATCGTGGCCGAGGAGCTGACGCGCACCTTCGCGGCGGCGTGAGGAGGTGACGCCGCCTCAGGAGCGTCAGACCTCAGGAGGGTGCGTGAGCGGGCGTACACGGTACGCCGGCCGGCCGGAGCACTGCTCCCCGTCTTCGCCTCTCCCCGTCAGCCCAGGAGCCCCACAAGAGTTCGGTTTTGTCCTTCGTCCGCGTGGAGGCTCGGCGCGTCGTTTGGACAGCCCGCGGGCCTCCGACACGGTGAGGTCGTGCGCCCTCTCCTCCTTCGCCTCACCGCAGCGGCGGTCGTCCTCCTGGCCACCAGCAGCTGTGTGTCCCTTCCGGCCGACGGCCCCTGGCACGATCCCGGTCGCGCACCGGGCGGACGCACGGTCGCGCCGGCCCGGCCCTCACCGCTGGTGCTGCCCACGCGGCGCTCGTCGCATGAGCAGCTGGTCGATGTCGCGTCCGTGGGGCGGAAGTCGAAGCGGCCCTCGACGTTACACAAGGCAGCTGCCGCTCCCCGGCACGCAGCGCCGGTGAACCGACGGCAACGGCCCCGCGGACGGACGCTGCCCCGCCCCGCTCACACCACGCCGTCGAGGCCGCGTCCGGTGCCGGTACGAACGCTGCCCCGCCATCGGCAGCCCACGGCCTCGGCCCCGCGAGAGCTTCCGCGGACGTCGCGGCCTCGCCCGAACGTCGATGCCGGCCTTGTGTGCCGGATGGCGTCCGGCCGCGTCCGGCCGGATCTTGTGCGGCTGTGCCACCGGACGTACGGACGCTGAAGCGGCACCTGCGTGGTCGCGCGGTCCTGCGTCTTGACCGTGGTTGCCCGATGGTGGGGCGCCTCAGCCGGCGGTCGGCAGCTCAGGGCGGAGCATCGCCCTGAGCTGCTCGAACGCGGTGGGGACCGGTTGCCGCGGCAGAAAGTCCCTGATCTGCCGCGCACAGTCCTGCGCGCTGGTCGTGGCGGTGTCGCACTCGATGTCGTACAGGCCGTGGGCGTGGACCTGCTCCACCTGGCGGGCTGCCAGCCCCACCGGACGGTCGCCTCGCCGGCTCTCGCGCCGTTCCAATTCCTGCAGCGGACAGCGCACGCCGACCAGCACCACGTCCCTGGGAGGGAACAGCTCAAGGCAGTCCAGCAGACGCCGTGGCTCGCTCAGCATGTGGTCCACCACCACGTTGTTGCCACCCGCAGCCATACCGGCGACCGCCCGGTGGAAGCCAGGTGCGGTGGAGAACGGTGGGCAATTCTTCCGAGGGCAGCTCGTTGCCGGACCGCATGGCATGGAAGGCGTCCACGGGAAGATGGAAGTACGGCTCGTCCAGGACCAGAAGCAGTTCCTTGGCGATACTCGACTTCCCGGAGCTGGAGGTGCCGTTCAGGAAAATGATGCGCCCGTGAGGAGAGCTGTCGGCTCCATCGACCGGGGAGGTGGCCGGCTCAGACATCATTCCGCCTTCGTGGGGCATCTCGGGTCTTTTGCTGCTCGCCAGTTGGTGTTCCGCACTTCCGGGTGGCATCCGCACATCATGGTCTCGCAGGGGGACCGACACCTGATGCGCGCTCAGCGACGGCCGGTTTCCGCTCGCGCTCTGCCATGACCCACGGCAGTTGCGCCAGGCGCCCCTCCGGCCGTCGAAAAGGGAGATCCCTCGGGCGTGCCCGTCGGCCTTGGTCAGCCTTGCGTAAACCACTTGCCGTGGTCGTCACGGGTACTGAGGATTGCGTCATGCCTGCCTTCACCGCTCCCGACGGGACTGAACTCGCCTACCACAACGTGGGTGAGGGCGAACCGCTGCTCTGCCTGCCGGGTGGGCCGATGCGCGCCTCGGCCTACCTCGGCGAGCTCGGTGGACTGTCGAGGCACCGGCGGCTGGTCATGCTCGACCTGCGGGGAACCGGCGACTCCGGTGTCCCCGTCGACCCGGCCACCTACCGCTGCGACCGGCAGGTGGCCGATGTGGAGGCCTTCCGCGAGCACCTCGGGCTGGAACGCGTCGACGTTCTCACGCACTCGGCGGGCGGCGATCTCGCCCTTCTGTACGCGGTCCGGTATCCGCAGCGCATCCGCACTCTCACTCTGATCACGGCCCGGGCTCGCGCCCTCGGTGTCGACTTCACCGAAGAGCACCGCCGGGAGGCGGCCGCATTGCGTGCGGCCGAGCCGTGGTTCGGTGCCGCGATCGAGGCCTATGAAAAGGTCTGGGCCGGTTCCGCGACGGAAGACGACTGGGATGCCATTGCCCCTTTCTTCTACGGCCGTTGGGACGCGACCGCGCAGGCGCACGCGGCGACCGACGTGGCGCAGAGCAATGACGAAGCGGGGGAGATCTACGCGTCCTCCGGCGCCTTCGACCCTGCCGCGGCCCGCGCCGCCCTCGCCGTACTGGACGCGCGGGTACTGGTCCTTGCCGGTGAAAGGGACAGCGGCCCGCTTCCCCGCGTTGCCGCCGGCATTGCGGAGTTGTTCCCCGACGCGGAACTGGCCGTTCAGCCGGGCGGTGGCCACTTTCCGTGGCTCGATGATCCCCACCGCTTTTCCCGGACCGTGGCGAGGTTCCTCGGCGACGGATGCGTCGGGACCCAGGAGCGGGTCGGGCCCCTCGTCTGACTCTTCGGCTCGTCTGACTCGTCGGCCCTCACCACCCGGTGCGGCACCACCCGGTGCGGCACCGGCCGGTGTCGACGACGTGGATGCCGATCCCGCCTCGGTGCGTGCCGCGGTGTGGATGCCGATCCCCTCGGTGCCTGCCGCGGTGCCGATGGAGCCCCGGTGGGTGAGCGCCCGCGCCCGCGCCGTACGCAGACGCTCCCCGGGGTGCGGGTGTCACTCCAGCGGGATGTCCGCCCCGGCCGACTGTTCGCGGGCAGCGGCGACGACGAGGGCTGCGGCTGCCGCGTCCTGCACTGCCACTCCGACGGACTTGTAGAGGGTGATCTGGTCCGGTGAGGAGCGGCCCGGTTTGCTGCCCGCGAGGAGTTCGCCCAACTCGGCGTGCACATGTGCTTCCGTGATGACGCCCTCGCGCAGAGGGGCCAGCAGGTCGTTGCTGCCCGCGGGGAAGGGCGCCAGCGCCGCCTGCCGTGACTCGACGCACACCAGTGCGTCGGCCACCGTGGCGTCGTCGATCTCCCGGCCGGCCGGGTTGAAGCCCACCGAGGTCACATGCACGCCCGGTGTCAGCCAGGAGCGGCGGATCACGGGGTCGACGGCGTGGGTGGTCGCGGCGGCGATCTCCGCGCCGTTGAGTGCCTCGGCGTAGGTGGCTGTCGCCTCGGCGGGGACATGGAGTTCGGAGGACAGGACGTCGGCCAGGGCGGCCGCCTTCGCCCGGTCCCGGCCCGCCACGCGGATGTGCCGGATCGGGCGGACCCGGCACATCGCCTCGGCATGCGACCGGGCCTGCGCTCCGGTGCCCAGGACCGCCAGCACCGAGGCGTCCTCGCGGGCCAGCAGGCGCGCGGAAAGCGCCGAACAGGCAGCGGTCCGCGCCGCGGTGATGGCCGTGCCGTCCAGCAGTGCCGCGGGCTCTCCGGTGTGCGGATCGAAGACGACGATCAGTGCCTGGTGGGTCGGGACGGGGGTACCCCCGTTGTGCGGGAAGACGGAGACCAGCTTGCTCATGAGCACCCCGGCCGACGGTACAAAGCCCGGCATGGCCGCCAGAAACCCCTCCCGTTCCGGCACCAGGGCGGCAACGCGGTCCGGAGAGGAAGCGCGGCCGGCGCTCAGGTCCGTCATCGCCGACGCCAGTGCGTCGATCAGCGAATCCAGGTCGAGCAACGCCTCCACCTGCGAACGCCCCAGTACCAGCATCCGTTTACACCTCCTGATCACAGCGGTACGGCCGACGGTACGCCGAGCCGAGGGGCCGACCGTAGCCCCCTGCAGATTTCGTTCGGTGAACGATCAGCGGCACATCGCACCGCACCTCGCTCACCGCTGCCACTTCCGCGCGCCGCGGCCCGGACCCGACGGCGGGAGGCAGAGATGCCGGCCACGGGCACTCCAGGACGGCCACGCCGCGTGCGTCGGCCGGTGACGTCCCCAGGCTCTCGCCTGCCGCGGCGCCCGAAATACGGCTTCGCTCACCCCCACTCGGCCACCGGACACCTGGAGCCGGATGCGGGATCCGGGAGGGCGCGCGGTGCAGGAGTGCCACGCCGAGCCGGGGGTAGGCGGCGCGATACAGCCGAAGGCAACGGTGTTCGCGCCGCGCCGCGCCGGACCGGAATGCGCCGTTCTGCGGTGACGAAGCATTGTGGGCGCAGGATCGGGCACGCGAGGACAACAAGACGGCCGGGCAAGGCAGTTGAGAACGTCAGTGGGCAGCCCCGGCGCCTCGCACTGAGGGACTCGACCGCGCTCGGCCGAGGAGAACGGAGGTATTCATGGACTGGCGCCACGACGCGGTGTGCCGCGAAGAGGACCCGGAAATTTTCTTTCCCGTCGGCAACACCGGCCCCGCGCTCCTGCAGATCGAGGAGGCCAAGGCCATCTGCCGCCGCTGCCCGGTGATGGGGCAGTGCCTGCAGTGGGCGCTCGAATCCCGTCAGGATGCGGGTGTATGGGGCGGGATGAGCGAGGACGAGCGGCGCGCCATGCGGCGTAGGGCCGCCCGGAACCGGGCTCGCGGCGCCTCCGCGTAGGGGGCGCCCGGGCCGGCACGGTTCCGGCGGCTCCGGAGCAGGTCAGGACATGGCGTGGTGGGTACCGGGTGTGCCGCCGGTGCGCCTGTACGCTTTCGTCACCCCAGGCAGCGGCCGTGTCCAGCGGCAACGGGCACGCGCTCTGCTGTGCCGGAAGGACGTCACCATGCCCACGGATGCACACCCCGGACCCCTGCGCGTCCTCGTTCTCGGCGCCGCGCTGCGGGCAGGGTCGAGCAATGCCCGTCTGGCTTCCCTGGTCGCCCGCATGATGACCGAGGCCGGCGCCGATGTCGACCTCGCCACGATGCGGGAATTCGACATGCCGCTGTACGACGGTGATGTGGAGGCCGAACAGGGGGTGCCGGCGGGTGCGCTGGCGCTGCGTGACCGGCTGGAGCGCAGCGACGCCTTCGTGCTCGCCTCGCCCGAGTACAACGCGTCCGTGCCAGGAGTCGTGAAGAACGCGATCGACTGGGTCTCGCGGGTCCGGCCGCAGCCGTTCAAGACCAAGCATGCGCTGCTGGTCTCCGCCTCCCCGTCCCTGGTCGGCGGTAACCGGGGGCTGTGGGCGCTGCGGGTTCCGCTGGAGCATTTGGGCACCCGTGTCTACCCCGACATGTTCAGCCTTGCTGCGGCCCATGAGGGGTTCGCCGAGGACGGGCAGCTGGCCGATCCCGCACTGCAACAGCGCCTGAGCGAGACCGTCACGGCCTTCCTCCGCCTCGTCGAGGCCGATGCGCGCTACGTCTGTCTGCAACGCCGGTGGTACGAGTTCCCGGGAGACCGCACCGAGGCTCCCGTCACCCAGCGGGCCGAGGACTGAGCCGGATCGCCTGAGCGCGCCGGTCGTGGGGCGCGCTCAGGCGAGGGGACGGCCGGGGCACGGCACCCGGTCGGCAGGCCCGTTGAGGTGGCGGGTGCCTCGGGTGTACTGCTCCTGTGCTCCGTACGCCCCTCCGTCGTGGCGGGGCGTACGCGCGCCGTCTTCGGTGCGGGTCTCAGTGGTCCGCGGCCGCATCGGAGTCCGCGGCGGCCGCCGCGCTCTCGGCACCGTCCACCAGCTTGCGCATGCCCGCCAGGTCGGTGGGCGCGGGCGCGGACGGCGACGGTGTCACATGGGGGGCGTCGCCCTCGGCGCGCACCCCGTTGCCGCATCCGGCGACGAGCAGTCCGCACATCAGGGTGATCGCCCCGAGCACGGCGGCCTGTCCCCTACGGGTCACGACGAGGCCGCGTTGTGGTGGGTACCGCACCAGGTGGCGACCTTGGCGAGGTCCTTCTGCCGCTGCTGGAGCGTGGGGACGAGGGACTTGCGGTGGGTGAGCTTGTGGTTGAGGAAGGTCGCGATCTCGGTGTGCCCCGCAGCCTTCGCCTTCTTCACACGCTTCTCCAGGCGGGCAACGGAGCCACGGGCTCCGGCCTTGCCCTGCAGACGGTGAAGTGCCTTGTGGATGCGCTTCTCGATCTTCGGGACGCGCTTGCACAGCGCCTGCGCGCCGTCTCCCGTGCGGGTCTTGGCCGAGGCGGACGGTGCCGGGGTGCTGTCCGCGGCGGCGGTGCCGGCGACACCGAGCAGGGCGGTCGCCGCAGCCACCGAAGAGAGGGCGATGTTCCGGGTACGCATAAGGGTCCTCCTCACGAGCGTGGCGGGCACGGTGCCCGTCCGCGAGGAGACGTTAGGGACGTTCTTTGTGGAAACCTTGTGGCCGGTTCGCGGGGTCCGCCAGCCAGTCCCGGTGCGCGGGCAGCGCGGTGTGCTGAGGACGGTGGGCGGGCGCGGCGGGGAACACGACCTCGAAGCGGGCGCCCCGGCCCCCGGGGCCGTCCAGAACCCGCAAACCGGCCCGGTGCAGGGCGGCCTGCTGCGCGACCAGGGTGAGACCGAGGCCGGAACCCGGGCTGTCCGGACGGCGCTGGAAACGCTGGAAGATCGCATCCCGGCGCTGGTGCGGCACTCCCGGCCCCCGGTCTTCGACACCGAGGACGATGCAGGGGGAGCCGCTGTCCTCACCGGCACGGAGGGAGAGCGCAACGTGGGCGCCGGTCTCGGCGGACCGGCCGTGGACCAGTGCGTTCGTCAGGAGGTTGTCCAGCATCGAACGGAGTCCGGGCTGCCATCCGTGGAGCGTCAGCCCCGGGCTGCTGTGGACCACGACGTCGGCCCCGGGGTGCCGGCGCCGGATGTCCGCGGCGGCCTCATCGGCGAGATCCGCCATGTCGATGGCGGCAAACGAGTCCGCCTCGACCAGATCGCCCTGGGCAAGTGCTCTCAGCATCACCAAGAGGCCCAGCAGACGGGCGTGTTCATGCCGCAGATCGTGCACCGTCTCCGCCCGGTCGGCGGCATCGAGGTCCTGGAACGCATCGAGGATGTCGAGGTTGGTCTGCATGCTCATCAGCGGGGTGCGCAGCTCGTGGGACGCGGCGGCGGAGAACGAGCGTGCCGAGGCCAGCGCCTCGGCGGTGCGGGTGGCTTGCTCGTCGTACCGGGTCAGGAAGGTCTGCAGGGTCCGGGCGAGGTCGTCGACCTCGGTGATCCGGGTCGGGGCATGATCCAGCCGAGCGGCGCCGGTGTGCGGGTCGAGTCCGCCGGCCGCCTGCTGCAGACGCCGCAACGGCCGGGCCGCGCGGGCGGCGAGCAGCCAGGCCGCCGCACCGGCCGGCGGAGCGGCGAACAGCGCCACCGTGACGACCCTCCGGCGCACCATCCCGAGCTGTGCCTCGCGCGCCGTGTCCGGGGAGAACAGCCACAGCACCCCGTGCACCCCGCGGCCGGTGACCGGCACGGCCAGCACCCGCCAGCTCTTGCCGTGTGACCGGACGGTGGACGGATGGTGTGTTTCGGCCGGCAGGGGAACCGATGCGGCGGGTTGCGGGCCGTCCATGACGGTGCCGTCGGGGCCGGACAGCCGGACGCCGACCTCCAGGGCCGAGGTGAACAGCTTCCGCTGGCGGGCCTGCTCGGCGCGAGGCCGGTCGTGGGAGCTGGCCCGCAACAGGCCGCGCGCCGCCACGGCCACGCTCTGCGCACGTTCGGTGAGGCGCTGATCCGCCTGGGTGCGCAGATCCTTGCCCACCAGCTGCACCAGGAGCCAGCCGGACAGCACCACCAGCAGCGGCACCACCATCCCGACCACGAGCGCGATCCGGGTGGACAGTCTCATCGCGCCGCCCCGCTCTCGTCGTCCCGCATCACAAAACCGACGCCGCGCACCGTGTGCACGATCCGGCTCCGCCCGCCCGCTTCCAGCTTGCGCCGCAGATAGCTGACGAAGGTGTCCACCGCATCGGTGCGCACCTCGAAGTCGTAGCCCCATACGCGTTCCAGAAGCTGGTCGCGGGTGAGCACCTGCCCGGCGTTGCGGGCCAGGACTTCCAGCAGGGCGAACTCGCGTCGCGTCAGCTCCACTTCCCGGTCGTCGAGCCGTGCGCGGTGCGCCACCGTGTCGAGCGCCAGACCGCCGACGCGTACGGCATCGGTGGGGGCGGGCGGGCGGCGCCGCAGCAGCGCATGCAGGCGCAGCACCAGTTCGTCCAGGGCGAACGGTTTGACGAGGTAGTCGTCGCCGCCCGCCTGCAGTCCGGCGACCCGATCGGTGACCTCGTCGAGCGCGGACAGCATCAGCACGGGTATGTCGTTGCCGCTCTCCCGGAGGCGTCGGCACACCGCGATGCCGTCGAGGTCGGGCATCGAGATGTCGAGGACCATGACGTCCGGCGGCGCCTCGTCCATCCGCTCCAGCGCGGCCCGGCCGCCGTCCGCCAGCCCGACGGTGAAGCCGTTCAGCCGCAGCCCGCGCCCGAGCGACCGCCGGATCGCCGCGTCATCATCCACCAGCAGGACCCGGCTGGTACTGCTTTGTCCGTACATGTATGCCTCCGTGGGACCGCCGCCTGACGAAATCATCCGTCATGGGCTCCGGGGGTCCTCAACCACGGTCCAGAAGGCAAGACCGGTCCTACAGCAGGTCCTCGATCCTGATCGGCAGATCCCGGGTGCGCCGGCCGGTCGCGTGGAAGACGGCGTTGGCGATGGCTGCCGCGGCGCCGACCATGCCGACTTCCCCGAGGCCCTTGACGCCCAGCGGATTCACGACCGTGTCCTGCACTTCCACGAACTCGATGTCGACGTCGGGGGCGTCGGCGTTGACCGGTACCAGGTACTCCCCCAGGCTCGCGTTCGCCCAGCGGCCGTCGCGGGGGTCGACCAGCGTGCCCTCCAGCAGCGCCTGGCCGATGCCCCAGATCATGCCGCCCATGACCTGGCTGTGGGCGGTCCTGGCGTTGAGGATCCGGCCCGGGGCGAAGGCACCGACCATCCGGCGGACGCGGACCACACCGAGTTCCGGGTCGACGGCGACCTCCGCGAACTGCGCGCCGAAGGTGGCGAGTCCGTACGGCACGTTCGCGGGCGGCGGGCTCCAGCTGCCGAGCGCATCCATATCGGTCATGAAGTGGCGCTGCATCAGGTCGCGGTAGGACTCGCCGCTGCCGGGCCGGTCCCGTAGCTCCATCCGCCCCGCACGGACGACGACGGCGGCCGGGTCCGCCAGATGCAGCGGGGAGTCGGGGTCGGCGATCGCCTGCTCGATCATCTGGTCGCGGAGCGTGGTGGTCGCGGTGTGCACCGCGGCGCTGATCATGCCGGCGCCTGCCGAGCCGACCGTGGCCGCGACGTTCGGCAAATCGGTGTCGCCGTACTCGAACCGGACATCCTCCAGGGAGACACCCAGGCCGTCGGCGGCGACCTGGGTCATCGCGGTGGCCGATCCGGTACCGAACTCCTGCGTGCCTGCCTGCACCACGGCGGAACCGTCGGCGTAGAGACGGGCCCGGGCTCGCTGCGGCTGCATGGGGAAGAACACCGGGTATCCGGCGGTGGCCATGCCTTTGCCGATGAGCCAGTTGCCGTCCCGCTCGGAGCGGGGTTCGGGGTTGCGGGACTGCCAGTCGAAGCGGGCCGCGCCACGGCGGTAGCACTCCTGCGCACCGTCGCTCGACCACGGGTGGCCGGTGTTGGGGTCGGACTCGGCGTGGTTGCGCATCCGCAGTTGCACCGGGTCGACGCCGATGCGGTGGGCGAGCTCGTCCATCAGGCATTCCAGCGCGTACATGCCGGTGGTCTCGCCGGGCCCGCGGGTGAAGGTGGGCGTCATGGTGTTGCTGCGGATCAGCCGGTAGACACCCTCGTAGTGGGGGCAGGCGTACGCCTGCGAGGCGATGCTGAGCGAGGGTTCGGCCCAGTCGTCGAAGGGTGAGGTCAGCGAGAGCTTGTGGTGGCGCAGGGCGGTGAGCCGGCCGTCGTCCGTGGCACCGAGTTCGATGCGCTGCTCCTGCTCCTCGCGGTGGCCGCAGGAGGTGAACATCTGCTCGCGGGTGAGTGCCAGCTTGACGGGGCGCCGCACATGCCGGGCGGCCATGGCGGCCAGGGTGACATGCGGCCAGATCATGGCCTTGCAGCCGAATCCCCCGCCGACGAACGGAGCACGGACCCGCACCTTCGACGGGGGAATGCCCAGCAGCGCCGCCACGGTGCTCTGGCTTGCCACGATCCCCTGTGTGGCGTCGTAGAGGGTGAGCCGGTCGCCGTCCCAGACTGCTGTGGTGGCCGATGGCTCGATGGGGTTGTGGTGGTTCGCCGCGAAGTGAAATGTCGCGTCGAGTCGTTGGGTCGCCGCCTGGAAACCGGCCTCGACGTCGCCGCGCACGCTGCGTGCCGGGATGAACCCGGCGAAGATCGCCTCGGGTTCGTAGGCCTGGTCCCGGCCCTCTTCGAGGGTGGTCGTGGAGGGGCTGCGCTCGTAGTCGACATGGACCTGCCGGGCCGCGAACTGGGCGCGCTCGTGCGAGTCGGCGATCACCATGGCCACGGGCTGTCCGAAGTAGTGCACGGCATCGTCCTGCATCGGGAAGAAGCTCTCCCCGGGGGCGGCGTGGCCGGCCAGCGACGGAAGCAGATGGGGCCGGCCGGCGACTCTCGGCAGGTTGTGGTGGGTCAGTACGGCGAGCACACCGCCGGCGTTCTCCGCGGCACTCGTATCGATTCCGGTGACCCGTCCGCAGGCTGTGCGGGCGCCGACGAGCGCCGCGTACACGGTGCCGGGCAGGGTGTACTCCGCTGCGTAGCGGGCGCTTCCGGTGACTTTGGCGCGGCCGTCGACGCGGGCGAGAGGCCGGCCGATGGCGGTGAGAGTGGCGCCCGTGGTCATGCTGTCCCCTCTCCTTGCGCGGCAGCGGTCTGCAGGGCACGGACGAGGGTCCGCCGGGCGAGTTCCGCCTTGAACGCGTTCATCGGGCGGGTGAGGGCGGGGGCCAGCTCCACGCCCGCGGCCCGTGCGAACACGCCCACGTCGGCGCGCTGCCCCACGAGAGCCTCCTCGGCCCGGCGAGCGCGCCACGGCTTGGTCGCCACGCCGCCGAGGGCGAGCCGGACCTCGCGGATCACCCCGTCCTCCAGCGCCAGCGCCACCGCTGCCGAGGCGAGGGCGAACTCGTAGGACTCACGGTCGCGCACCTTGAGGTAGAGCGACCTGCGCGCCATGGGGACCGGGGGCACCTCGATCGCGGTGATCAGTTCGCCGGGTGTGAGGGGGTGCTCCCGCTCGGGTGTGTCGCCCGGGAGCAGGAAGAAGTCGTCGACCGGGATGCTGCGGGATCCATGGGTGCCCTCCACATGCACGACGGCGTCCAGGGCGACCAGCGCGACCGCCATGTCCGAGGGGTGGGTGGCAATACAGTGCTCGCTCGTGCCGAGGATCGCGTGACCGCGATGGACGCCGTCCAGAGCGGAACAGCCGCTGCCCGGAAGGCGCTTGTTGCAGGCGGATTCGGGGTCGCGGTAGTAGGCGCAGCGCACGCGCTGCATCAGATTTCCGCCCATGGAGGCCATGTTCCGCAGCTGCGCGGAGGCCCCGAGAAGCAGTGCCTGGGACAGCATCGGGAAGCGCTCCACGACTGCCCGTGCCTCCGCCACCTCGCTCATCCGGGCCAGCGCGCCGATGAACAGCCCTCCGTCGGCCCGGTCCTCGATCCCGGCCAGGGGCAGCCGGTTGATGTCCACGAGGCGATGGGGACGCAGCACATCCAGCCGGAGCAGGTCGACTTCAGTGGTGCCGCCCGCCAGAAAGGAACTTCCGGGGTCACTCGTCACCGCCGCGACCGCACCGGTCACATCCGTCGCACGGGTGTAGCTGATGGCACGCATCACTGTCCTGCCTTCCGGCCACGCACCTCGCGGATGGCGGAGCGGATATGGGGATAGGCCGCGCACCGGCAGATGTTCCCGCTCATCCACTCGGCGATCTCGCGGTCGTTCCCGGCATGCCCTTCGTTCAGCAGGGCGACGGCCGACATGATCTGCCCGGGTGTGCAGTATCCGCACTGGAAGGCGTCGTGCTCGACGAATGCGCGCTGCATCGGGTGCAGCTCATCGCCCTCGGCGAGACCTTCGATGGTGGTCACTTCCCGGCCTTCGCAGGTGACGGCCAGGGTCAGACAGGCCAGCACCCTGATCCCGTCGACCCAGACCGTGCACGCTCCGCAGGTTCCCTGGTCACAGCCCTTTTTGGAACCGGTGAGAGCCATGTGCTCACGCAGGGCGTCCAGGAGGCTCACCCGGGGTTCCAGGTCCAGGACGTGGGAGACGCCGTTGACGACCAGGGCCATTTCCACGCTGTCGGGCCCACGCGTTTCCATGGTCGAGGACTCGGCGACGGACATGTGCGCACCTTTGTCTGCCACGACACTCACCTCGGAGTCGATGCCGTACGTCGAGCGTCCGTCCGGTCGTCCGGGCTCGCAACCGGGCGGGGTGTTCCACGGGAGCGGTCGTGGGTGCACCCGGAGGTCCTGTGCCGTGCCCCTTACGGGATAATGCGGAGCATGCGGATTTCAGCCAGAGCGGACTATGCCGTGCGGGCGGCGCTGCAGCTCGCCGCTGCCCGGGATGCGGGCCCGCTCAAGGCGGAGGCCATCGCCCAAGCACAGGACATCCCGCATAAATTCCTCGAAGGCATCTTGAACGACATGCGCCGGGGCGGGCTCGTCCACAGTCAGCGCGGCGGCAACGGCGGCTACCGGCTGGCCAAGCCTGCGGAGGCCATCAGCATCGCGGATGTCATCCGTGTCGTGGACGGCCCGCTGGTGTCGGTACGCGGCGTCCGTCCACCGGAGTTGTCGTACTCGGGGCCCGCCGAGTCACTGCTGCCGCTGTGGATCGCCCTGCGGGCCAACGTCCGCCAGATCCTCGACGGTGTGTCGCTGGCCGATGTCGCCTCGGCCGAGCTGCCGGACCCGGTGTCCGCACTGACCGAGGACCCCGCGTCCTGGACCAACCCCTAGCCAGCTGAACAAGTACATGAAGCGGGACGTGCCGGCGGGGGGGCTGGTGGGTGGCGCGAGCCGCTGCGGAGGACCAGCAGGGCTGGTGCCTACATGTGCGCCTTCGTCGGACGCACCGGGAGGCGGTCCTGTTCCCGCTGCAGAGATGTGAAGTCGTCGAAGACGGTGTAGTTGTGCGGGAGTTTGTCACCCTTGTCGTGCTGAACGGTGAGGTTGACGTACAGGCTGTTCAGCATCCAGGGCTTCTTGCCCGCGTTGATGTTCGTCACCATCGCCTTTGCCTGCATCACACCGTAGGTGGCTACGGCCAGCCGGCCCGTCTTCCGGTACTTCTTCACCTGATCCCGCATGAAGTGCTTGTGGCTCTCGAACCACGGGCTCATCCGCAGGAAATCGTTCCACTGCTTCTGTGTGAAGGGCTGCTCCTTCGCGAGCTTGAGAAGCTGCCACACCTTCATTCCCCGGGTGATGTCCATTTCTTTCTCGTAGGCATTGACGAAGTCCGTGGGAATGGTCTGGGTCATCTGCTTCTCGTAGTACCCCACCAGCGAGAACTCGGTGACGAGGAACTTCTTGTTGTCGTGGAGCTTGGGAAGTACGTAGTTGAGGTACTTCTGGGCGGCTTCCGCCGACGTCACGTGCGGATGGATGTCCAGGCCCTCGAGCTGTGGAGTCTTGTTGACGAACTCGATCCAGCCCCTGGTCGCCTCCGAGATCATTCGGGGATCGTCGAGGCGGTTGAGCGCTCCCATGTAGAGATGCGTCCGGCAGCCGTTACGGAATCGCTTCTCCCGGTAGGCAATGACGTGCTTGGCCACCTCCCGGTAGAAGGGGTTGAGCTTCGTCACCCTCTCCTCCTGATGGGTTTCGAGGAAGGGCTCGTTGCCGATGGTGAGGATGTCCACCTTGTCGAGTACGGCCTGCAACACCTTGTCCACCGCGGCCAGTTCGGCTTTCATCTCTTCCGTCGCCGGGGAAGGGACGGTCTGATGTTCCTTGCTGAACTGGAATTTCAGCGCCAGGATCGTGCCGAACCCCTGTCCGTGCATCTCCAGCAGCTTCCGGATCGCCGGCTGCTGCAACGGGTCCGTGCCGTCCTTGATTGTGTCCATCAGCACGAAGCCGCGTACCCAGGTGGCGCCAAGGGCCTTCAGCACGGCCTTGTCCACATGGGCCGGGTCCTCATTGAAGTTTGCGCCCAGTACACCGTTCGGGCCGGCGACGGCGGCGCGGTTCTGCAGGGCATCCTTACCCTCGGGCTTCTTCGCCGAGTCCACCTGGTCGCCCTGACTTTCCTTCGTACAGCCGACTGCCAGGAAGGCCCCGCCGGAAACCCCCAGCAGCCATCTGCGCGAGACCGGGTTCCCTCCCCGGGAGGTCCGGACCTCAGCGTCCTGGTTGATCTTCATGGCACAACTCCCTCTCGTTGCGTGCGGATTCGATGGTCACAGGATCCGAAGCTGCCGTCAGCGGCGCGCGGACGCCGGGTGCGGCGTCGAGCCGGGGCGGTGAGCTCGCGGGACTCCCCGGGCAGGGCAGGCTGCACCACCTCGCCCTCCGGCCCGGTGTCAACGCCCGGCACACGAAGGGACCATGCATCCCAAGAAGGGCGGTCGCGCCGCGCGCGACAGGCCCGATATGGCCCGTGCAGCCCCCGTGCTGCCCGCGGACTTGAGGCTCCCGTCCGCGTCGGCAACGACGCTCGTGTGCGGCGCAACCAGCGCTTGGTGCCCAGCTACGCAGACCGCAGGCCGGACATCGGGCGCTGGATGCGCCGCGATTCGGCTTCCTGCATCTATGCGGCGTCGCGTCTGCCAGTCGGCTCCTGCCGCGGCCGGAGCACGTTCCGCTTTCTGACGACTCGCATGCGGACAGCGTGTCAGGGCCGGAAGTTTCTGACAAACGCCCGCACACAGTTCTGGCCCCTCTCCGGCCTCCGGCTCATGCATGGGTTTCGTACGACCGGCTGGACCAGGGCCCGTCTGATAGGTCGGTGACAACCGGACTGCCGAGCGGCTGCGCCAGGCGACCGGTACCCAAGTGTGGGTGGTGGACGACGTGCGGCTCCCAAGTGCGGTGCGCCGGCCGGCAACAGCGACGGGCGTCGCCGCCGAAGACGCCGGGGCGACCGCGCCGAGGCACTGGCGCAGTGGCAGCAGTGGCAGCAGTGCATCCTCCGGCACGCGATGGAGCACGGCGGCAGCCGCTCCCGGTGAGCGCCTTGTGGGGTGCTGTGAAGGTCAGCCCTTCCTCGTCGGTGGCTTGATCAGGTAGAGCCGGCGAGCCAGGTCCAGCGCGGTCAGCAGCACGTGGGCCCCATTCCAGTCGTATTCACGGCGCTGCTGCCACACCTCGCCATAACCGCTCGGGTCGGTGGCGCGTGCTTGAAAGACGACCCTGGACCGCTGGTCCCAGTTCCTGATCTCGTCCGCGTGGTTGCCCACGACCCAGGCCGACCTGCCACGGATCGCCTGAGCGATCTGCGCGGGAATCGCCTGGAACCGCGCCCCTTCCGCCAGGGCCACGGCCAATGCCTGGACTCCGGTCTCCAACGTGTGGGTGCTCGTGTTCGGGTCGTGATGGAAGATGGCGAGCACCGCCTCCCGCAGGCGGCTCCGGCTGATAGTGGTGGTGGGGAGGCCCTGGTAGGTGACGCCCCAGCCGAAGTGCTCCCTGCGGACGCGCGGGTACACGTCGTTCGGGACCATGTCCCTCGTGCGGCCATTCACCTGCTCGGTGAACGTGTAGAACACCCGCCGGCTCGCGTCCCGGTTCTCCACGTAGAACCCCAGCAGATAGCTGTCGGACCTACGGAAGACCGCTCGGACCATGCCGCCCAGGATGAACTCGTCCTCGGTGAACCGTCCGATGTTGATCGACTGAAAGGCTTCGGGGTCGGGATTCTGGATCAGGTGGCCGGCACCGGGCCGTCGGACGCTCTGCTCCCCCAGCATCGCGCCGCGGACGTTCGCGACTGTACGGGTATAGAGGTCGGCGAAATCCTCGTCATCCGTCACCGCCCTCGGCTGCGCCTGCTCCTGGGACTGGGCTTGGACACTCTGGTCCTGTCCGGGCCGGGCCGGTGCACCGTAGGTAACCGCCTCTCCCGCGCCCAGGGTGCCCGCCAGCACCGAAACCACCACCGCCGCGCTGACCAACCGCCGCCGCACCGGCCCGCGTTCGGACCGTTCGGCCCGCTCAACCCTTCGCGTCATCTCTTCCGTGTCTCCCATGTCAGGCCCAGAACTCGAACTCGGCCTGCAACTGGCCCTTGGTGACCCGGCCCCCGTCGCTGTAATAGAGGGCCTTGTACTCCTTGCCCTTCGTCAGGTTCGCGTCGATCAGGGTCGAGCCGTACGCGCCGCAGTTGGCGTTGCCACAGGCCCAGTCCCACGTGATGCGCTTGCCGCTGCTGTCCTGGATCTCGATCCAGTCCCAGCCGTTGTACGGATCCCGCCCAGAGGGCGCCACCCACGTGACACTGACCCCCTTGATGTGGGACTGGTACCAATAGCCCCTGAACTGCGCCGGCGATACCTCGCTGATCAGGTAGTCGGTGTTGATCTTGCCTGGCTGCGGGTCATCGGGGCCATCGCTCCGGACCGTCGGCGGCTGCCAGTGCTCACGCGCCGAGTCGGTCGCCGGAGCCGCCTGCACAGCACCCTTCGTCGGCTCCCCCGAACCCTGCGACGCCGCGGAAGCCGTCCCCAGCGCCACCATGGACACACTCACGAGCACCCCGGCCATGACCGCGGACCGCCGCCGGGGCGTGTTCACCCCGGCGTATAAGGAAGAGACCTTCCCTTTGCCTCGCGTGCGGAACAACATGCGTACTTCACCTCGCCGTTGATCGGAGATCGATGCGCCAGAAACGCTAGGGAGCCGCGATCTACGTTCCATTGACGACTGCTCAACGCGAGCCTTCACGAATGCCGGACATGAGGCCGAGGAGCCGTTGGCGCGACTCCGCGGCTGTCCGGCGGGTCACGACCGAAGCCAGAGGCGAACAGCAGCAACGGTCACGGTGCCGTGGAAGAGGTACGCCACGTCTTGTCGCCACCCAGGTGGCCGGGGCGGGTACGCGGATGACCGCCGGCCGGACGTGGGGCACGGATGCGTCCCAGGGCCTCATCTGAACGAGGTCGAGCAGGTCGGCCCGCGTCGTCCGGGGAAACGCGGCGCGTCGGTGCGGGCGCCTGCGGCGTGCTGATGGGCGCGGCAGGAGGTTGAGCCCACGCTGACCATGTCCCCGTATCGGTTGTTCGGGGCGTTCGGGTCCGGGTCGTAGGCCGGGTTCTCGAGCACGCGGACCTGATCGGCCCGGGAATCGGTGACCATCGCCAAGTTCATCTGGCCGCCGTTCCAGGTGTCCTGGCCCGAATTGCCGAACCTGCGAGGGTCGGTCCGGAGGAAGTACACGTAGCGGTCGCCATGGTGGACGCCACTCCCGTGGAACTGCCGTGAACGCCACTCCCGTGGAACTGCCGTCCTCCCCTCGCAGGTAAGAGCCCCAACGTCGGCCAGCCGGCCAGGACGTGTCCGGCCGATCGTGCGCTGAGCGGGAGGACGGGCACGTATCGGGACGCAGTGGACCCTGGCGCCCGGTCACCACGGGGGTACCACAGAGCGCGCGGCCGACTTCGCAGCGGGCCCGGCCGCCCGGAGGGCCTCCACAAGCGGTCCGGATGTCAAGACCGGTCTGTCCACCCTTTGAACGCCCCTTGATCCGCCCGCAGTCCGGAAGCATTCTATTCCCTATCAATCCAGTGGGAAAACTAGGGAAGCCGGAGGGGGTCGAAGTGGGCGTGCGGACACCGATGCGTTCCGTTCCTCTGGCCGGCGGCCGGATCTCCCTGCCCGCGCCGGAGACACCCGACAGGACGGTGAACGGCGCAATGCCGAAGAAATCCGCAGTACGGCCCGCCTTCATAGAGCTCAACCACCTTGCCGATGAAGGGCTCCGGCTCCGTGTCACCCGGGAGATCGCGGACGATCTCGCCGTCGACGCCCTCGGCCGCGACCGCGCGGGCAAGCCGCCGTTCGACGAGGTCTCACGGCTGCGCGAAGCGGGACTGCCCGCGCTGCTGACGCCGCCCGGTCCGGCCCGGCGCGGCACCGACTGGCGCACCGCCTGCGCGGTCATCCGGGAGATCGCGGCGGCCGACAGCTCGGTCGGCGAACTGCTGGGCCGGCACTATGTGTTGTCGTGGAGCGCACGGTTCTTCGGCAGCCCGGAAAAGGCCGACGGACTCGAACTCCGGACGGCGGCGGAGCAGTGGCTCTGGAGCGGGAGTACCGATCTCCCGGACCTGGAGCCGACGGCAGGTCCCGACCTGACGCTCACACCGGTCGACGGCGGGTACGTCCTCCACGGGTGCAAGACACTCGCCGCGGGTGTCCAGGTCGCCGACCGGCTGGTGCTCGGCGCGGTATGCGCCTACAGCGGTGAGTCACTGATCGTGTATGTCGACCCGGCTCATCCAGGCGTGGCGGCCGATGCCGAGAACGACCGCCTAGGCCAGCGGCTCACCGGCGCCGGCAGCATCAGCTTCGACGGCGTCCCCGTCCCCGCTGACCACGTCCTCGGTGCCGTCCCCCGCGACGAGCACGCCGTCGCCCCCTTCGCCACGCTCGCCCCGCTGGCTCTCCGGCTCGCCCTCGTCCATGTCAGCCTGGGGACCGCCGAAGGAGCGCTTGCCGAGGCCCGGGACCTCAACCGGGCCGCACCGCGCAGTTGGCCGGCCGCCGGTGCGGACGACGGCGCGTACCCGGAGCGGCCGGGTGCGGATCCCTATCTCCTTCTCGCGTACGGGGAGTTGGTGACGGCCGCCCACACCGCCGCGGCGGTGGTCGACTCGGCGACGGAGGCACTGGCACGCGGTCTGCTCGCGGGGCAGGGGCTCGGTGTGGACGAGCGCGCGGACATCGCGGTCCTCGTCGCCGCGGCCGAGGCCGTCACCAGCAGGTCCGCGATGGACATCACCACTCGCGTCCTGGAACTCACCCAGGGCGCCGAGTCCCCGGCCGGTGCCCCGGGATTCGACCGGTTCTGGCGCAACGCACGCATCCTGACGGCGCAGGCCTCCCCCACCCACAGGCTCCGTGACATCGGCGACCACTATCTGAACGGTACGCATCCGCCCTTGACCTTGCGCGTCTGACGAAGCTGCGGTCCGCCGGGCGGAGTCCGTCATTCCGCGCGGAGCCGGGGTGAGGTGGTAATTCGCCGGAACTGTCGGCGTAGCGTCGGACGGATCGGCGCCGCGGCTGCTACATCTCGTGTGTGCATCCCGAAGCGGGGGCAGCCTGTCGGTCCTGTGAGGTGGCGCCTTGTCCGTAGTTCGCAGCGATTCCCTGCCGCCCGCCAGACGGGGGGAACCCCTGCAGCGGTTGCTGTTCGGCGGGGTGTACGGTTCGGTGCTCGCCAGCGCGCTGGCGGCCGCGCTGAGCCATGAAGGCACACCGGCGGATCCCGGGTACGACGCATTGTGGGTGGCGCTGTCGGCAGTGGCGTCGGCCGCGGCGCACGGCTATGCCCACTCCATCGCGCACCGGACGGACGACGACGCCCAGGTCACCGCCAGCGCGGTACGTTCGATGCTGACCGAATGGCCGCTGGTGGCCGCGATGGTGCCGACGATGGCCGTGCTGCTCGGCGCCCAGGCGAAGTGGTGGGGCGAAGAGAGCGCGATCGACGTCGCCCTGACCATCAACATGGTGGCGTTGTTCGGCTGGGGGGTATGGGCGGCCCGGGTGGCGGGCCGGGGCTGGCCGGGGTCCTTCCGGGTCGGTGGTGTGGATGTGCTGATCGGGCTGTTCATCGTGGTGGCGAACGTCTTGATCAAGTAGGGGGACGGCGGTGGTGGCCGGGGCGCGCCGTGCTCGGGAGACGGCGCGCCGCCGGGACCGAAGGGAGGAGGGGGACGACGCGGCCTCGGCCTCGCGGCGCCGTGGTCCGCGGCCGACCGCCGCTCCGGGGTCAGGTCAAGGTTCCACCGCCAGCCAGGTGGCGATGGCCTGGGCGATGGGCTGGTCGGTCTCCAATTGGACGAAGCCGAACTGGCCGCCCTGGTTGCATTCGAGGAACCACCAGGCCCCATCCGGGTCTTCTGCGAAGTCAAAGGCACCATAGGCAAGTTGGGCGGTTTCCATATAGTTGCTCACCGCCCGGTGGACGGAGTCCGGCACCTCGGCAGGTTCCCAGGTGCCGTGCTGGGTGAAACGGCTGTCCACTTCCTCGGGATCGGCTTTCTTGCGGGCGGCGAAGAGATGTTCGCCGACGCAGGTCAGCCGAATGTCGGCCTCCTTGGGGATGTGCTGCTGGAGCAGGGTCGGGCCGGCCGCGACCCCGCTGAAGTCCGCGTCCGGGCTGATGCGTGTGGTGGGCAGCACCAGTGGCGGGTCGCCGGGGTGCTTCCCGCTGACCGATTTCACCACGAGGTCCTGGTGGGCGGCGGCGAACTGCCGGGCGACCGCGGGGAACGTAGTGATCAGCGTGGGGGGCACGAGGAAACCGCTGCGATGGGCTATACGGAGCTGCCACGGCTTGTTGCGTGCCTGCAGGGAGGCGACGGGATGGTTCATCCAGCGTGCCGGGGTGCAGGAGAGCATGCCGTACAGCGCCTGTTCGGACTCCGCCGTGATCCAGGCGGACTGTTCCGCGGCGCGCGCCCCTGGGGTGCCGGGGCGGCGGACCCATACCGAGCGCAGACTATTGAGGCTCACCATGCGTTCGCCCGATTTGAGATACCCGTGGAAGTCGTTCTCGGCGTACTCCGCCGACACGGCGACCCTCCCCGGCAGGTCGGCGGGGTCGAGGCGGACGAGCGGGACCCCGAGGTCCTGCAGCGTCGACACCACGATGTCCGCCGTCAAGTCTTCCTCGCAGGTAAGGACCAGGACGGTCATCGGCGCTCAGTCGTCGAAGTGGGTCTTGGAACCGGCGGTGGAGGCGGTGGTGCCGGTTGCCAGCAGCACCGCCCGGCTACAGGTGGCCGGGCGCCCGTCCGGGAGGACGTTGAGTTGCCGGGTGGCGTCATAGCTGTATGGGGTGGTCGTCGGTGATTTCACCGCCGGACGGGCGTAGCTCAACGCAAACGGTCGCATACCTTCTCCTTCGAAAGCCCGGTTTCTGAGCCCTTGGCACGGGGCAAGCTTTTGGGCCCCGTTTGATGACTCTGCACGGAAGACGCGACAATCTGGTCAGTAAGTTGCCTCTTTTGCTCGTTTCCGGCGATTCTCTTGACGGAAAAGCGACGATCACGTACTCGCCGGCCTTGCCAAGTACCGCCGTCGAGGCATGCCCTGACGGCCCGTTCGGGCAAGAGCGCACTCGGATGCCCCCACCCTGAAGAAGACTTCCCCACACGGGACTTGGGCACGCGGAAGGGCCCCGGCACGGGATCCGTGGGGCGGCGAGAACCGCGCCGGATCAGGCCATCTCTCCCTGCGTCCCGGCCGTGTGGCGACTGACGGGGCGCCGGAAGAAAAGCGTGCCGTGCGGGGCTGCTGGTGCGGGCGGTGCGGGCCGCTACCCGGGGAACCTTCCGTCGGCCGAGACCTGCAACGGTGTGCCGTCCAGGAGGGCGGCGACGAGATCCACGGTCAGCCGGTGCCACTGGCGGGCGCCACGGAGCATGGTGTGTCCGCCGCGCGGCATGGCGACCGAGTGGGCCCGGGCTCCCAACTGCCGGGCGCGGTCGGCGAAGAGCCAGGAGCCCTCGGCGTCGGTGATCCGGTCGTGCGTGTCGTGCAGCAGCACGACGGTCCTGTCGCGCAGATGGGAGACGGGCTCGTCGGGCGGGCACCACGGGGCGAGGGCGACGATGCCGCGGACCGCCGGATGCCCGCCGATGTGCAAGGCGGCCCTGCCGCCCATGGAGTGGCCGACGAGCACGACCGGTAGGTCAGCGGCGAGCGCGACCAGCTCGTCGAGCGCCCGGCGGGCGTCCTGGGCGGCGTCCGCCTGCGGCCCGTTCCATCCTCGGCAGCGGTAGCGCACGGAGGCGAGCAGCAGCTCCCGCCCGCGCGGGGGCCGGGAAAGCGCGGATCCGAAGGGCCGCATCCGCAGTGCGGGGAGGTTGAGCCGCGGGGGTGGAGTGCGGCCGTCGGCCCTCCCCCCGTGCATCAGCAGCACCGCGGCCCGTGGCGCGTCCGGATGGCGGTGGACCACCAGCGGCCGGTGCGCGCCCCGGCCTCCGTCGCCGCTGCCGGGGTCCGTGGGCCGTGCCGGGCCTGTCCTCATGGGCGGGGATCCTCCGGGTCGGGGCGGCGGCGCGGTGGCAGCGGAAAGAAACCGCTGGTGCGGGCCGTGTAGGCGGCGTATCCGGGGCGGTCGGCCAAGTGGTTCTCCAGCAGTCGCTTACCGCTGCCGTAGATCAGCAGGTACGACATCACCAGCGGCGAGACCACGGCGACCGCGGCGCTCTGCACGGTGCCACAGGCCAGCAGGAACAGCCCCCACCAGACGAGGAAGTCACCGAAGTAGTTGGGGTGTCGGGTCCAGCCCCACAGGCCGCGGTCCATCACCCGGCCCCGGTGGTCCGGGCCGGCCTTGAACCGGTCGAGCTGGAAGTCCCCGACGCTCTCGAAGACGAAGCCGACCGCCCACAACAGCCCGCCGGCGACGGCACTCGCCCCCAGCGGCACCGCCACATACTGCGCCAACTGCACCGGGAGCGAGATCAGCCACACCAGTCCGCCCTGCAACAGGTACACCGTGCGCAGGGCGTAGACATCACGGCTGCCGGGGGCCTTGGCCAGCAGGCGCTCATAGCGCGGGTCCTCCCCGTGCCCGTGCCCGCGCCCGCGACGGGCGATATGGACGGAGAGCCGCAGTCCCCACACCGCCGTGGCGAGGGTGACCAGGATCCGCCGGCCGTCGTCCCCGTGACCGGTGGACAGGGCACAGGTCGTCAGGGCCACCGCCGTGAACGCCGCTCCCCATGCGATGTCCACCAGCCGGTGCATCCCCTTGACCCGGGCGACGGCGAACGTGGTGAGCATGACGGCGAACGCGGCACCGGCCGCCGCGGCGAGGTTGACGGCAAAGGCCGCCCAGGGAAATCCGGTCATTGCCGGACTTCCCGTGTATGCCAGTCGTCCGGCGTCGCCGGCATGAGGGCTTCTCCCTCCGGAGTGGGGCGTACGGCGAGGATCTGGTCGACGCCCATGCGGCGCTCGGTGAACGCCAGGCCGGCACCGGCCAGATACAGCCGCCACACCCGGGCGGTCGGTTCCCCTCCCAGCGCCACGAACTCCTTCCAGCGGGTCTCCAGTGTGCGGTGCCAGGCGGCGATGGTCCGTGCATAGTGTTCCCGCAGGGATTCGACGGACCGCACTTCCAGCCCGCCGGCCTCCAGCAGGCCCACGGTCTCGCCCAGCGGGCGCATATGCATGTCGGGGGCGATGTAGGACTCGATGAACGCACCGCCTCCGGGCGCGGCGGCACCACGGGACATCTGCTGGATCAACACCCGCCCCCCGGGGCGCAGCAACGCATGCAGCCGGACGGCGAAGTCCGGGTACTCGGCGTCGCCCACATGTTCCCCCATCTCGATCGCGCACACCGCGTCATAGCCGTCTCCCCTGATGTACCGGTAGTGCCGGAGTTCGACATCGACCAGCTCGCTCAGCCCCAGCGCCGCCACCCGGGCGGTCACAAAGTCGTGCTGCTCTCGCGAGAGCGTGACCGCGGTGACCCGTGCGTGGTACTCCCGCGCCGCGTGGAGCGAGAGGCTGCCCCAGCCGCAGCCGACGTCCAGGAGGCGGGCCCCGGGACGAAGGCCCAGCTTCCGGCAGACCAGCTCCAGTTTGTCCCGCTGGGCGTCGGCCGGCCCGTAGGACGGGTCGTCGGGGCGTTTCCAGTAGCCGCAGGAGTAGGCCATGGTCTCGTCCAGCAGCAGCGCGTACCAGTCGTTGGAGAGGTCGTAGTGATGGCTGATGGCGGCGCGGTCCCGGACGGTGCTGTGGAGCGCGCCCCGCAGCCGTGCCCGCGGCGCCCCGGGCGCGGGCGGGCGCGGGCCCAGTGCACCGAGCCGCAGTGCGGTGACGGCGGCCCTGGCCAGTTGCCGGGGGCCGGGAGAGCCGGGGGCCGGGCCGTGCTCCCGTACCGAGCGCCACACTCTGCTCAGACCGTCGGCGAGGTCGCCGTCGATGTCGAGATCGCCCGCGATGTACGCCTGCGCCAGGCCGAGTTCACCGGGCTGCCACAGCAGACGGCGCAGCGCCCGGGGTGAGCGCAGCACCACGACCGGGGCGGTCTTCGGCCCGGCCTCGCTGCCGTCCCAGGCGCGCAGCCGCACCGGCAGGTTTCCCCCGAAGTGGGCTGCGAGCAGTGCGGCGAGACGGGGCGCAACACGCGTCATCGGAGACCCCCGTCCCGTGCCGTCGTGGCGGCCTTGGTCAGCAGCAGCTGGCGTACGTCCAGGTAGCCGGCCCGGAATCCGGCCTCGCAGTAGGCCAGGTAGAACTCCCACATGCGGCGGAACACCACGTCGAAGCCCAACGCACCGACCGTGGCGGGCTGTGCGGTGAAGCGGTCGCGCCACAGCCGCAGCGTTTCGGCGTAGTGGCCGCCGAATCCGTCGTTCTCCTCCACCCGTAGACCGGCGGGTGCGGCGGACTCCTCGATGGCCTGGACGGAGGGGATGAGGCCGCCGGGGAAGATGTACTTGTGGATCCAGGTGTAGGTGGTGCGGGTGGCGCGCATCCGGTCGTGCGACATGGTGATCGCCTGGAGCGCGATCCGGCCGCCGGGCACCAGCAGGCGTTCGAGGGTGTCGAAGTAGACGGGCCAGTAGTCCTCGCCGACGGCCTCGATCATCTCCACGCTCACCACGGCGTCGTAGGCACCGGTCACCTGCCGGTAGTCACACAGCTCGACCGAGACCCGGTCCGCGTAACCGGCCTGCGCGAGACGCGTCATGGCGAGCTCGCGCTGCTCCTGGGACAGGGTCACGGAGACGACGCGGGCGCCGCGGGCGGCGGCGCGCAGGGCCAGCTCTCCCCAGCCGGTGCCGATCTCCAGCAGGCGCGTGCCCGCGCCGACGCCGGCCAGATCCAGCAGCCGGTCGATCTTGCGGTGCTGGGCATCGGCCAGATCGCTCCACGCGGCGGGACGCTTCCGGAAGAGGGCCGAGGAGTACGTCATGGTCCGGTCCAGGAAGAGCGCGAACAGGTCGTTGGACAGGTCGTAGTGGCGGTGGATGTTCTCCCGTGCGCCCTCCAGTGTGTTGCGCTGTCCGCGGGGCCGGCGCTGCGCCCAGGCGCCGCGCAGCCGCTGCAGAGGGCGCGGTACCAGCGAACTGAGGCGGGAGGCGAGGACCGTCAGCGCGCCGACCAGCTCGTCCGCGTCCCACTCCCCCGCCATATAGGACTCGCCGAAGCCGATCAGCCCGTCGGTGCCGATCCGGCGGAAGAAGGCGTCCGGGTCGTGTACCCGTAGCAGGGGGCCCTCGGCGCCCGTGACGGGTGCGTCGCCGAGCGCGATCCGCAGCGGCAGGGAGGCGAGTGCCCGTTGGACGATCAGCCGGGTCACGGCGGTCCGGCCGGCCGAGCCGCGTGAACCGCGCGCCACATCCGGCCACTTGGCGGCGTCCACCCGCTCCCGAGTCGTCGTGTGTGCGGCGTACGGGGCGAGGGCGGAACCGGCTGCGGTGCGGTCCGGGACGGAAGTCTTCACTGCATACCCTCCTGGATACGGTGGCGGGGGCGGGCCTGGACGGGCAGGCCTCGCAGGAACAGGGCGATGCCGTGGCGGCGGATCCCGGCGGTGACCGCGGCCGTCGACCAGGGGTGGCGCAGCACCGTGGCCAGCAGCTGCCCCGCGGTCGCGGGCCGCCGGGTGCCGCGCACGGTCGCGGTGAACGGCCTGGTGTCACCACGTCGCAGCTGTACGGTCAGATCGAGCCGGTCGGCCGGTTCGGGCAGGCGCATCCGGTAGGCGCCGTCGACCGGGAAGAACGGCGAGACATGGAAGTCCTTGGGGACCTCCGCCCGGCCCTGCTCATCGGTGTGCAGCAGATAGCAGTGGCGCTCGCCGTAGGTGTTGTGCACCTCGGCCACGACGCAGAGGGGCGCGCCGCCGCGGTCGTGGCACCAGTACAGGGTCAGCGGATTGAACACATGGCCCAGGACCCTGGCGTGCGCGAGCATCAGCACCCGCCCGCCGTCCAGCCGCACCCCACGGCTCGCCAGGAACCATTCCAGCCCGGCCCGGAGGGACGGTGCGGTGCCGCCGAAGTGATCCCGGGGGTCGAACCGGGCCAGCGGGCGCAGGGCACAGGGCAGCCGCGGCGGACGGTCGAGGTCGACCAGCCACATGTAGGTGCGGTGGCGCAGGGAGTGCTGGACCGGGGCCGTGCGGGCGTGCGAGATCAGGCACTCGTAGAGCGCGGGTGTGCGGACGCCGGTGGCGGGGACGGCGGCCGGTTCGGCGGTACGCGGCGTCACCAGCGCACCCCCAGGGCCGCGGCGGCCTGCACCCCGGAGCGGCAGCCGTCCTCGTGGAATCCCCAGCCGTGGTAGGCGCCCGCGAAGGCGGTGACCGCCGAGTTCAGCTGCGGCAGACTCTGCTGGGCGGCGACCGACTCCGGTGTGTAGAGGGGGTGTTCGTAGACCATGCGCGCCAGGACCCGGTGGGTGGCGACCCGGTCGGTGGCGTTGAGGGTGACGAGGTAGTCCTCGGGGGTGTCCAGCCGTTGCAGACGGTTCATGTGGTAGCTGACCTGCACCTGGTCCGCGGGCGTATGGCAGGAGGCCATCAGGTAGTTCCACGAGGCCCGGGCCCCGCGTGCGCGCGGCAGCAGCGAGGTGTCGCTGTGCAGCAGGGTGGTGTTGCGCGAGTAGCGGAACGCGCTCAGGACCCGCCGTTCGTCATCGGTGGGGTCGGCGAGCATCCGCAGCGCCTGGTCGGGGTGGACGGCCACCACCACCGCGTCGTACGCGCGCTCCGTGCCGTCCTCGGCGACGACCGTGGCCCGGTCGTGGCTGCGGTGCACCGCCCGCACCGGCGTGCCGGTACGGACCACCGTGAGCTGCTTGCCGACCCGGCTGACGTACTCCACCGAGCCGCCGGTCACCGTCTTCCACTGGGGGGAGCCGCTGACGGACAGCAGCCCGTGGTGTTCGAGGAAGCGGAACAGATAGGCGGCCGGATACTGCATGGCGGTCGTGGGGGCGCAGGACCATACCGCGGAGACCAGCGGAGTGACGAAGTGGGTGATGAAATACCGCGAAAAGCCGCAGTTGGTAAGGAAGGTGCCGAGGGTCAGCGTGTCACCGCGCTCGGTGGCGAGCGTGGTGCGCGCGGCGCGGTGGAAGGCCCGGATCTCGGTCAGCATCCGCAGATAGCGCCCCCGCAGGGCGCTGCGCGGCTGGGCGAACAGCCCGGCCGGCCCGCGGGCGCCGGCGTACTCCAGACCGCAGCCCTCGCACCGTACGGACATGCTCATCTCGGAGTCCTGGGTGGCCACCCCGAGTTCGCGGAACAGCCGCAGCAGCAGCGGGTAAGTGCGTTCGTTGTGGACGATGAAGCCGGTGTCGACGCGGACCACCCGGCCGTCTCCCGAGGCCGTGTCGTGGGTGTGGGCGTGGCCGCCGAGACGGTCCTCCGCCTCGTACAGCGACACCTCACATCCGCCTTGCTGCAGCACATACGCGGCGGTGAGTCCCGCCACCCCGCCGCCCACCACAGCTATCCGTCGACGCTCCACAGCAGGTGCCTCCTCATATCGGGGCGGGGCCGCGTCCGGGGTGCGACGGCCCGCTCACTGAGGGATTCGGTACCGGGTGCGGCGCGGATTGGTCCCGATGTTCCGGACCGCCGCGACGAGCGGGAGTTCGTGGCGCCTGGAGGCCGGCGGTTCAGACCGGGCACGCCGACGGGACCGGCGGCCGCGCCGTGGGACGGCCGGCCGCCGGTGTCACCCGTCGTTTCCGGAGGTCACACCCGGAGCAGGCCCAGCGGCGGACTGGTGGGACTGCTGGAACCACCCGGAGGTTCGGCCGTGACGCCGACCCCGTCCGCGCCCTGCGGCCCGCCGGTCAGCAGCATCGTGCCCGAGGAGCGGCCGGGCTCGACGAGACCGGCGGGCACCATGGTCCCGTTGCGGCTGTACCAGAGTTCGTACACCCGCTGGCCCGGCAGTGCCGGCAGCCCGTGGTAGAGGAAGGCGGTCTGTCCCTTCCGCTTGGAGGCCACCACGGTGCCGCTGCCCCCGCCCTTGAAGGCCGTGGTGTGGAAGGTGGCGTCCGGCGCCGTCATCAGGGCACTGACCGCGGCCGCCTGCTGTTCGGCGCGGACGGTACGGTCCCGCTGCCGGTCGGCGTCGAACCGGGCGTTGACGGCCAGCCCGCCGGCGACCGCGGCGACGGCCAGACAGGCGGCGGCCGCGAAGTAGGGCAGGCGATGGCGCAGTCGCCGTCCGCGCATCGGGACCACGGTCGCCTCACGCCGTATCGGCGGCAGCTGCCGGACCTCGGGCAGGGCCGCCATCACCCGGGTCCGGAGGTCCGCCGGGGGCACCTCGGCGACCGCCAGGGCGAGTCGGGCCGCGGTTTCCTGCAGCTCCCGTACTTCCTGGGTGCAGGCCTCGCACTGGGCGAGGTGGCGGGTGAACTCCGCCGCCTCGTGCTCGGACAGTGCGCCCAGGGCGTAGGCACCGGTGAGCGTGTGCAGATCGACGGTGTTCATGCCGACACCCCCAGGCAGTCGCGGAGCCGGATCAGGCCGTCGCGCAGCCGTGTCTTGACCGTCCCCAGCGCCGTGCCCAGCAGGTCGGCGGTCTCCCGGTAGGTGTAGCCGCGGTAGTAGGCGAGCGTCACCGACTCCCGTTGCAGTTCGGTCAGCTGCCCCAGACAGCGCCGCACCTGCTCACGCTCCAGTCGCCGCTCGACCTGCTCGCTGACCTCGTCGAAGGCCGCGGTGTAGGCGTGCAACCCGGCCCGGTGGTCGCGGTCGGCCGCCGCCTGGACCGAGCGCACCCGGTCCACCGCCCGCCGGTGGGTCAAGGTCATGATCCAGGCCATGGCGCTGCCCTGCCGCACGTCGAAGCGGGCCGCGGACCGCCACACCTCGATCAGCACCTCCTGTGCCACCTCCTCGGACTGGGCCGGATCCCGCACCACCCGGCGCACCAGGCCCAGTACGGAACCGGCCACCGCTGTGTAGAGACTCTCGAACGCGTGCTGGTCGCCGCGGGAGACGCGGTCGAGCAGTGATTCCAGGGCACCGGAATGCGGCGCTGAGGATCGGTCGCCGCGGGCTGCGACGGGCATGGACACCTCCGGACTGTGACATGGTCACCAGTGATTCGGCGCCGGGCGACACCTGGATTGGTCGGAAAGGATTCTGGCGTACGCCGCGGCGGGCGCCGCACGCGGGCCCGGCCACCGTGATGCCGTCACCGGCGTCGGCGCCGGGCGGCCGGGACCGCACGGAACCCGCCTACCCGGCCACCGGGCCGCACCATGCGCGCGACGGCGGACGCGCAACCGGCCCACCGAACTACCGCGCGTCGCATGCCACTTCCCGGCCCCGTACTGCGGAAGGATCACGGTCGGGCTCGTCGAGGCGCAGGGAGGAACGGGCGTCCGGCTCCCGCCGGCCCGCACCACACTCCAGCAGCACTTCCGGGGCTGGTTCGTCCGCACCGGGCGACCGGCCTTCGATCCCGCGACCGCGGATCTGATGGACTTCCGCAGCCCGCACCCCGCACCCCGCAGCCCGCAGCCCGCAGCCCGCCCATGGTCTGTCCTTCGGGTATGTCCTCCCGCTGAGCGAGCGCGCAGCCCTGGTGGAGTACACGGAGTTCTCCCGCCGGATCCTCGGCACCGCCGCCTAGGAGCAGGCGTTGCGCCAGTACACCGGGCACCTGCTGCGGCTGGACGCGTTCCGGGTCAGCACGGTCGGTCCGGTGTCGATGCGGTAGCCGTGGCTTTCGATCCGGCCGGCCCGGCCGCCGGGCAGCTCATCGCGCTCGACGACCGTCAACCGGCGGCCGGCGCCGAGCAAATGCAGCGCGGCGCGGCGGACAGCCCGGAGAGACCCGCACCGACCACCACCACGTGGTCGGTGGGACCGACCCTTGATGCCCCTCATGGACCGCCTCTCGTCACGTCGAGGGGAGGAGTGCCCGGCGCGCACCGTGGGCTGTTCGCCGCCCCGACTGCGCGTCAGGCGGACCGGAAGACCAGTGCGGCGTTCTGGCCGCCGAAGCCGGTGGAAAGGCTGGCGGCGGCGGACTGGGCCGTGGTGCGGGGGACCTTGGCCACGATGTCCAGGTCGATGTCGAGGTCGGTGTCCTCGTGGTTGGCGGTGGGAGGGATGGTGTCCCGTTGCAGGCTCATGACGGTGACGGCCGCTTCGATGGCACCGGCCGCTCCGATGGCGTGCCCGAGCGCGCCTTTGAGGGAGGTGACGGCGGGGGGCTCGGGGAAGACGCTGCGCAGCGCCCTGGCTTCGGCCAGGTCGTTGCGCCGGGTTCCGGTGCCGTGCGCATTGATGTGGTCGATGTCCCCGGGCGCGGTGCCGGCGTCGGCCAAGGCGGCGGTGAGGGCCGCCGCGGCTCCCCGGCCGTCCGGGTCGGGGGCGGCGTAGTGGTAGGCGTCGCAGCTCGCCCCGTAGCCGACCAGATGGGCACGCGGGCGGGCGCCACGGGCAAGCGCGTGGTCGGGGCGCTCCAGCACCAGGACGGCCGCGCCTTCGGACAGGACGAATCCGTCGCGCCCGGCGTCGAAGGGGCGGCAGGCCCGCGCGGGGTCCTCCGTCCGCCGGGAGAGGGCACCCATCCGGTGGAAGCAGGCAGCGGGGATGGGGTGGCGCGCGGATTCCGCTCCGCCGGCCAGCACGATGTCGCAGGTCCCGGCGCGCAGCAGATCACGGGCGATGCCCAGGGCGTTGCTGCCGGAGGCGCAGGCGGTGGATACGGCGAAGTTGGGTCCCGTGACCGTCAGGTCGAGCGCGATTTCGGCGGCTGCCATGTTGGGCACGCTGCGGGTGATGGCGAGCGGCGAGATGTCCAGGGGGCGGCCGGCCGCGAGCTTGGCGAACTCGCCGACATAGCGTTCCATGCTGCCCGTGCCCGTCCCCATGACCACCCCGACGCGCGCGGCGTCCCAGTCGGTGGAGCCAAGGCCGGCGTCGGCGACGGCATGCCGGGCGGCGAGGAGAGCCATGGCCACGAAGCGGTCCAGCCGCCAGGCGGCTTTGCGGCCGACCATGGCGGCGGTGTCGAAGTCCGGCACCCGACAGGAGATGTCCACCGGCAGGCCCGCGAGTTCCGGGTCCGTGGCGGCGGTGGACCGGCCGGTGAGCAGACCGTCCCAGGTTGCCCGGGCGCCGATCCCGGCCGGGCTGATGACCCCGAGGCCGGTGACGGCGACCTCGCGGCACTGACTGGGCATCAGACCCCGCTGTTCGGCGCCGCGGTCAGAGCCGTGTCGGCGTCCCGGGCGTCCATGAGTGCCGCCAGCCCGCCGATGGTCGTCTGCAGGGGAATGTCCTCCAGCGAGATCCCGGTGCGCTCCTGCAGCATCAGACCCATCTCGACGAGAGCGAGCGAGTCCAGCCCCAGATCCTCGAAGGTGCGCTCGGGGGTGACCTCGGCCGGGTCGAGATCGAAGGTTTCGGTGAGGGTGCTGGTGATCAGCTCGGTACTGGTGGGCACGGGTGACTCCTTCGGTGGGTGAGGTGGTGCCGGCGAAGGCCACGGGCGCAGTGCGGTCCGGGCGCGGTACGTCGGTGCGGACGGGCACCACGCGTGCGTTCAGCGGGAGCCCGGGGCACCCCGGAACGTGCCGGTGCGGACGGGGCTGTGCATCGCGGCTCCAGGCAGGCGGGCGGCGGTCGGCACCGGAGACCGGTGCGCAGAGGGCGGTCTCGCGCTCCCTACTGTCGCCGACCCGGTCCTCGGGCAACGGCCCTGATGGCACCTCTGAACGAGTGACTTATCGCTCTATAACGCCGGGTGCGTGTCCTCCCCGGGCTCCGGCCGCGGCCGGCGGAGCGGTATGACCGTCGCGGGGGAGGCGGGCGTCGTGGTGCTCGGCCGGCCGGCCGAGCCAGCGTGCGGCCGCGGCGGCGGTGAGCAGTGTGACGGCTCCGGCGACGACGGCGGTGAGCGTCATCGCGTCCGTGAAGGCTCTGCGCGCGGCGGCCAGCACGCCGGCGCGCAGCGGGCCGGGGAGGCGCATCGCCTGTGCGGGTACGGACAGCATGCTGTGCTCGGCCGCTTCCGCCACGAGTGCGGGGGCGTGCAGATCGGTGAGGGAGGTGGTGAGCCGGGAGGTGAAGACGGCCGCGAGCACGGAGCCTTGGACGGCCACCCCGAGGGCGGAGCCGACCTGACGGGTGGCGTCGTTGATGGCCGATCCGAGCCCGGCTCGCTCGGTGGCGACCGAGCCCATCACGGACTCGGTGGCCGCTGCCGCCACCAGTCCGGCGCCCACCCCCGCGACCAGCTGGAAGGCCGCGCAGTGCGGGTAGCCGGAGTCGGGGGTGGTGGTCGCCAGGACGGCGAAGCCGGCCGTCACCAGCAGCAGGCCGCCGACGACGGGGACCTTCCCGCCCAGCCGTGCCCGTACGGGCACCGCGCACACCGCGCCGAGCGCGAGTCCGGCCGGCAGGGGCAGCGTCCGTACACCGGCCTGCCAGGGGCTGAAGCCGAGCACCCCCTGGAGATACAGGGTCAGCACGAACAGCGCCCCGAACATCGCGAAGGACATCAGGGCGAGGGCCGCCGCGGCCACACCGATGCCCGGCACCCGCAGCAGGTACAGCGGCAGCATGGGGGCGGGCGTGCGCAGTTGCCGGCCGACGAAGGCGGCCAGCAGCAGTGCGGCGGCGGTGAATCCGGTGAGCGCGGCCGGACTGGTCCAGCCGCGGTGCGGGCTTTCGGTGATCGACCACACCAGGGCCAGCAGCCCCGCGGCCGACAGGGCGGCACCGGGCACATCGAAGCCGGTGCGCCGCTTCGCACGGGACTCGGGTACCAGGGCAAGGGCCAGGACGATGATGACGGCGGCCAGGGGCAGATTGATCCAGAAGGCGGCTCGCCAGGAGGCGTGCTCCACCAGCCAGCCGCCGATGACGGGACCGCACAGGCCGCCCATGCCGCCGACCGCGGCCCAGGCGGCGATCGCCCGGCTGCGCAGACGGGCTTCGGGGAACAGCTGGTGAATGACCGCCAGCGTGGCCGGCATCAGCAAGGCAGCCCCGGCTCCCATGGAGCAGCGCGCGGCGATCACCTGCCACGGGTGACCGGCCAGCGCGCCGCCGAGCGAGGAACCCGCGCAGACCGCCACCCCGCAGACGAAGGAACGCCGCCGGCCCCAGGCATCGGTGAAGGCGCCCACGGCCAGCACCGTGCCACCGAGTACCAGGGCGTAGCCGTCCACGATCCACTGCACCTGCGCGGTGGAGGTGTCCAGGTCGCCCTGCAGGTCGGGGACGGCGACATTGAGGACCGTCAGATCCAGGCCGAGCATGAACAGGCCGAGGCACACGACGGCGGCCGCTCCCACGCGCCGGGCAGGTCCGACCGGTCCGCCGGCCGGCGCAGCGGCCGTCATGCCGTCGCCACGGGGTGGTTGATGACGGTGTCGAGCGCACCGGTGAGGTGGCTCACCAGCGCCTTCGTCCCGGTCTGCAGGTAGGTGTGCCCGCCGGGGAAGAGCTCGGGCAGGGTGGGCGTGGTGACCAGGTCGTTCCATGCCTGGAGTTCGTGCACGGGGGTGACGGGGTCCTGCTCGCCGCCGTAGAGAGCCAACGGCACATCGAGGGGCGGCTCGGGGCGGTGGCGGTAGTGCAGAAGCAGCAGGCAGTCGGCCAGCAGCGGGGTGCAGGCGGCGGCCATCAGACGTGCGTCGGCGAGCAGTTGCTCGGGGATCGGGCCGACGAGTTCCCTGATGCCCTCCAGGCCGGCCGTCAGGCGCGGCGGCAGCCCGGCGCTGTAGGCATCGATATGCGGCGCCGACAAGGAGGACACACCCAGCAGCGAGGGCAGGCGGCCGTGAGTGCGCCGCAGATGACGGATCGCCTCGTAGGCCAGCAGCGCGCCCGCGCTGTGTCCGAAGACCGCGAACGGACGGGGGTCGGCCCAGTCGTCCAGCACCGCGGCAAGCCGGGCGCTGAGGTAGGCGGGATCGGTCAGTGACGGTTCCGCCGAGCGGGCCCCTCGGCCGGGCAGCGCCACGGAACACGGCTCGACCCAGGGCGGCAGCATCGGCACCCATCGCAGATAGCAGTCCGGACCGGCCCCGGCGGGCGGCACGCAGTACAAGCGCAGCGCCGCCTGCGGACGGGCGGCCAGCACCACGCGCTGCGGCACGGCCGACGCCGCTACCGTCACCGACGTCGACTCTTCCGTGAAACCGACACCCACGACACACGCCCTTCGCCTCGCGCTCCACTGGTCCGGGCTCCGCCCTTGTAGCGCAGGGCGCCCCGAACGGGGCCGCGTTCAGCCGTGGCGTCGGGACCGTCCCGGCACCACGGCCGGCCGGCCGGCGGGGCCCGGGAGCCGTCCGGCCGGGCACAAGACCAATGCCCACGCCGACCCTGCCCTCCCCCGCCGCCGCACTCCACACACCACGCACGGCGGCGCCCCCCTCTGACACCAACGGCGGCAGCCGGCGCAGGTGCCCTGAAGCGGCCTCCGCTTCATCGGCTGTCGGGGTCGCCTTCGAGCTCTCGGTGCACGGTGCCGGCGCTCCGGTGGTCGGCGTGCCCCGCGGCGCCGGACAGCTGGGAGAGCAGAAGCCGGCGGGTTCGCGGAAACTGAACGCCGGTGTGTGCCGAACCTGCGGGTGGCGGTGGCTCCGCGAGGGGAGGGGGCGCTCGGGCCCGATGAGGGAGGCCTGAGTACCTGTTCTTCGAAGCTCTGGCAGGTCTACGCTCGGCGGATGACCTTGGAATGGGAACAGGTAATTGTTCACTCGGTAGATCCGGTGGCCTTGGGACAGTGGTGGGCCGAGGCTCTTGGTTGGGTTGTGGTCCACTCCTCTGATGAGGAGTTCGAGATCCGCCCGGAGCCGGATCGCCTGCCGGGGTTGGAGTTCGTCCGGCTTGATGAGAGCAAGAAGACCAAGAGCCGACTGCATCTCGACTTCAGGCCTGATGACCAGGACGCCGAGGTGGCTCGTCTGGTGGCTCACGGCGCACAGCATGTCGATATTGGCCAGGGTGAGCAATCGTGGGTTGTCTTGGCAGATCCCGAAGGTAACGAGTTCTGTGTCCTTAGCCGGCGGCGTCGGTAAGGCTCACGCCTGGGTGAGGTCGATGGTGAAGCATGCGGGGTGGGCGGCGCGGCCCCACTGGCCACCGCCCGTCCGTCGCCCCTACCCCTAGTACCTGAGAGCTACGCGGGAAGTGCGCTCCACGGCGGGACGCCGACCAAGTGGGGTGATCCATAGCTTCGGTACCGGAAGCACGACCGGCTTCCGGTACGGAAGGACCCTCCCTCATGGCGCCCCGCCCGCCCGGCAGCCGCCCGCTGCGCACCCTGCTCGCCGTGCTCGTCGCCGCCTCGGTGGCCGTACCCGTGTCGGGGGCGGCCCGTCCCTCGGCCGTTCCGGCACCTGTCCCGGTGGCCCTCGCACCGCTGCGGTCCCCCGGACCCGGCGCCCTCGCCGAGCGGTACGCCGTCAACCGCGACAGCATCCGCGCGGCGGAGCGGATGGCCGAGGGCCACGGCGACCGGGCGCGGGCCGAGGCGTTGCGCCTCCTGGCCGGTCCGGCGCGGCAGTTCCTGTCCTTCGACGGCCGCAACGGGGGCCGCACCGCCGAGGTCTTCGGCGACCTGGCGCGGGCCGACCGGATCGCCGTACTGGTGCCGGGCTCGGACACCAACCTCGACAGGTACGGACGCCTGCGGGCCGGTGCGGCGGCGCTCAGTCAGGAGCTGGGTGACCGGTCCGCCGTCATCGCCTGGCTCGGATACGAGACGCCGGCCACGGTCAGCACCCGGGCCGTGACACCGGGCCTCGCCGAGGATGCCGCTCCCCAACTCCGCGCATTCGTCCGCGAGGTGGTGGCACTTCGGCCGCCCGCCCGGATCACCGTCCTCTGCCATTCCTACGGTTCCGTGGTCTGTGGCCGGGCCGCTTCGGGGCTCGATGCCGCGGACATCGTCCTGTACGGCAGCCCCGGGGCCGGTGCCGACAGCGTCGCCGCACTGCACACCCGGGCAACCGTGTGGGCCGGCCGGGGTGACGACGACTGGATCGCCGAAGTGCCGCACACGCAGGTGCAATTTCCCCTCTTCACCCTGGGGTTGGGGGCCGACCCGGTCTCGCCCGCCTTCGGCGCCCGGATCTTCCCGGCAGGTGCCGGCGGCCACAGCGACTATCTCAAGCCCGGTTCCGTATCCCTGCGGAACCTCGCCCGGATCGTCTCCGGACAGGCCCTTGCCAAGGAGGGCCACGATGCGTGACCTCGTCCGGCGGATCGCCTCCGCGACCCCGCCCGATCGCGACCGTGGCATCGACGCACTGCGTGCGCTCGCCATCCTCGGTGTGGTGCTCGGGCATTGGCTGGTGACCGCCCTGGTCACCGACAGCGGCGCGGTGCACGCCGCCAGCCCGCTCCACTCCATGCCGCAACTCACCCCGGTCTCCTGGGTTTTCCAGACCCTTGCGGTCTTCTTTCTGGTGGGCGGCCGGGTGGCGGCGAGGAGTTATGCCGCTGCCCGTGTCCAGGGGGGTACGTACGGGCGGTGGCTCGGCGCCCGGACAGCCCGGCTGTTGCGGCCGGTTGCGGCCCTCCTGGTGGTGTGGAGCGTGGTGGCGGGCGCGCTGCTCGCCACCGGCGCCGGCCTGGAGACCGTACACACGCTGGGCAAACTGGCGCTGTCCCCCCTCTGGTTCCTGGTGGTCTTCATGGCGCTGACGGCAGCGACCCCGCTGGTCGCCGGACTGCATCCGGTGTGGCCACTCGCCGTCGTCCTGCACATCGACCTGATCCGGTTCGGCCTGGGCGGGCCGGCCTGGCTCGGCTGGATCAATGTACTGGCGGGCTGGCTGGTCCCGTACTGCCTGGGCGCGACCTGGGCCCGGGGCGGGCTGCGGAGCCGGCCGACCGCATGGGCGCTGCTGCTCGGCGGCGCCACCGCCACCGCCGGACTCGTCGTGTGGGCCGGCTACCCCGCCGCCATGGTGGGGGTGCCCGGCGCCGCAATATCCAACCTCAACCCGCCCACCCTCGCGGCCGTCACCTTCGGTCTCGCCCAGTCGGGGGCGGCGCTGCTCTTGCTCGGCCCGCTGCGCCGGATGCTGCAACGCCCTGTGCTCTGGGCGGCGGTGGCCGTGATGAACCTCTGGGCGATGACTGTCTTCCTGTGGCACCAGACCGCGCTGATGGCGGTGACGGCGGTCGGACTGCCGGCGGGCGAGCCGCTGGCCGGCCTGCACACCGTCCCCGACGGCTTCGGCTGGGTGGTCGCCCGGCTGGCCTGGCTGCCGGTGTTCGCGCTGACGCTGCTGATGTGCTGGGCCGCGTTCCGGACGTATGAGCAAGGGCGCCCCCAAGTCGGCGGCGTCACTCGGGTCGTACGCGAACAACAACCCGTACACGTGGCGGAAGTGGGGCGTGACTAGGGTGAGCCTTGTGGATACGGGGGCTGGGGAGGGTGGGGGGCGGCGGTCGACAGCCTCCCTCGGGACGGTGCTGCGCACTTTGCGCACGGGCTTGTGGACGGTGGCACGCGACCCACTGCCACGCCTGCCATGGCTGGCCTGGCTGCCACATGTCCACGTGGTGCTGTTCGCGCTGCTCATGCTCCTGCTCAACACCAACGAGTACCAGCATGAATTCGACCCGATTCCCACCGGCGTGCTGCTGCTCAACGGGCTGCAGTCGGCAGCCGCCGTCCTCGCGCTGTCCCACCCGGTACCCGCCTGGTGGTTGTCGACGATCAGCCTCTTCCTGACCTCGGTGACCGTGGATTACGGTGCCACCCACGACACACCGTGGCCCTGGAGCATCGCGGGGATCGCGCTGCACACCCTCGTGCTGCTCCTCCTCGCACTCCGGGTCCGCCCCCTCATCGCGGCCGAGGCGCTGGTGATCAGCGTCCTGGCGGGAGCGGCCCCCCTGTCCTTGGCGTATCCCGGCCCGCACCAGGACGTCATGCAGGGCGCCGTGAGCTTCGCGATTGCAGTGGTGGTCGGCGGCTCGCTGCGCATCAGCCGGGTGGCCCGCAGACGTCTGGTCGAGCAGGAGGTGCTCACCGCGGAGGAGCGGGCCCAGCGCACTGTGCTGGAGGAGCGCAACCGGATCGCCCGCGAGCTGCACGATGTGGTCGCCCACCATATGTCGGTGATCTCCATCCAGGCACAGGTCGCACCGCACCTGGTCGAGAGCCCGTCCGACGAACTGCGGGAGAACCTCACGGGCATCCGCGAGAGCGCGGTCGAGGCCCTGACCGAACTGCGGCGGGTCCTGGGTGTTCTGCGCTCGGAGGACGCCCTGTCGGCAGGGGCACAGCATGCCCCGCAGCCCACACTCGGCCGGCTGGACGAACTGATCGGCAAGGTACGCGGCGCCGGGGTTGTGGTGACCGCCGAGACCGTCGGTGAGGCTCGCCCGTTGGCACCGGGCATCGAACTGTCGGCGTTCCGCATCGTGCAGGAGGCGCTGAGCAATGCGATGCGGCATGCGCCGGGAGCCGCGGTGCGGGTGACGGTCGGATACCACCCCGACGGCCTCACCCTCCGGATCACCAACACCGCACCGGACGGGCCCGCCCTGCCCTCGCCCGGGTCGGGGCACGGGCTGCTGGGGATGCGCGAACGCAGTGCCATGCTCGGCGGCGAACTGGCCGCCGGCCGCACTCCGGACGGCGGCTACGAAGTCACCGCCGTCCTGCCCGGCAGCCCCCCTCGGCAGACCGCCGGTCCTGCCACCCCTGCCCTCCCCGTCGCCCCTGTTGAGGACGCCCCGTGACCACCATCCGCGTGCTGATCGCCGACGACCAGGTGATGGTCCGCCAGGGGTTCACGGTGCTGCTCAACGCCGAACCCGGCATCGAGGTCGTCGGCCAGGCCGTCGACGGTCTCGATGCCGTCGCCCAGGTCGCCGAACTCGCCCCGGACGTCGTCCTGATGGACGTCCGGATGCCCCGGCTCGGCGGCATCGAGGCGACCCGTCAGCTCACCGAACCGGCCGGCGCCACCGTCAAGGTCCTTGTTCTGACCACCTTCGACCTCGATGAGTACGTGTACGAGGCACTGCGAGCGGGCGCCTCCGGGTTCCTGCTGAAGGACGCCTCGGCGGCCGAACTCGCCCAGGCGGTACGGGTGGTGGCGGCCGGCGACGCCCTGCTCGCGCCGAACATCACCAAGCGCCTGATCGCCGAGTTCTCCCGGGTCACCAGCTCCCCTCGCACCCCGCTCAAGGACCGCATCGGTGACCTGACGGAACGCGAGACCGAGGTCCTGGGCCTGGTCGCCCAGGGTCTGTCGAACGGGGAGATCGCGGAGCGTCTGGTGGTGGCGGAGCAGACCGTGAAGAGCCATGTAGGCCGGATTCTGGTCAAGCTGGGCCTGCGCGACCGGACACAGGCCACCGTCTTCGCGTATGAGACGGGGCTGATACGCCCGGCCGGATATTGAGCCGCCCTTCGGCAGGGCGCTGCCGCACCGATTCCGGTCGACGTCCACTTCCGCATCGACGCCCACGGGTTCGCCGACAAGGGGCGCGGCACGTTCTCCGTCAGCCATCGCCTCGGCAAGGACTCAGGCACTGATCCCTGCGGCTACAGCTGGAAGGAATCGGCCAACAGGTCGATCTGGGCGGTGAGCAGAGTCTGCGCCCGGTGCCCCATCCCGGCGTACTGGCCGGACACCTCCAGGCTGACCGTGCCGTGCAGTTGCGACCAGGTCAGCACCGTACCGGCGAGGGCCGCCCCCGCCGCCTCGTCGTGCGGAGCCAGCCCGGTGTGCTGCGCCAGCCAGTCGGCGACGCCGTCGTCCTTGCGTACCCAGGCGTCCATCTCGTCGACGACCGGCCGCAGCGCCGTAGTGGGGACGCCCTCGGCGAACACCTTCAGGAACGGGCCCAGGACAGCCCGCGCACGGAGCAGGGTGTCGGGCGGAGCCGCGTAGCCGGGTACCGGGGTTCCCTGGATCAGCAGATAGCGGTGCGGCTGCGCGAACGCCCAGCTCCGGTAGGCGTCGGCGAGCGCGTGCAGGGTGGCTCGCGCGCCGTCGGCGGGCACTGCGCCGACGCCCTCGACGGTGCGCGCCACCTCGTCATAGGCGTCCCGGATCAGCTCACCCAGCAGGTCGTCCCGGCCGGCGAAGTAGCGGTAGAGGGCGGGGCCGGACAGCCCCATGTCCTTGGCGATACGGGTGAGCGCCACGGCTTGCACTCCCCCTTCGGCGAGCTGCTGCAGCGCGGCCGCCTTGATCTCCGCGCGGTTCTGCTCGCGGTAGCGGGCCCGGGGGCTCCGTCCTTCGGCGGCCATGTTCTCCTCCTGCGTTCGCGACGGCATCCAGCAAGTGTGAGTGGTCATTGCTGATCGTATCCAACACATCTATTGCAACAGACCATCACTAGAGCTATGGTCTCTAACAGAAGCGAAAGAGCGAAGCGGAGATCGCCTCACCGGCGCTCCGCCCGTCCACCCCCTCGGCCCTCGGTCACCGGCCATCGGCTCGCAGAGAAGGAACCGCCATGTCTGCCACAGCACGTCCCCTCCATGCAGTGCTCGGCGCCGGGCCCGCAGGCACCGCGCTCGCCGGCGAACTCGCCCGCCGCGGTCACGCCGTACGGCTGGTCAGCCGCTCGACTCCGGACACCGCCGTCGAGGGCATCGAGCGGTACGCCGCCGATGTGAGCACTCCCGAGGGGGCACTGGCCGCCGTCGAGGGCGCCGCCGTCGTGTACCACTGCGTGAATGTCGACTATCACCGCCAGGTCGAGGTGATGCCCCGGGTCCAGCAGTCGGTGCTGGCCGCCGTCGAGACCACGGGCGCCCGACTGGTCGTCCTGGACACGCTGTACCCGTACGGCCCGACGCAGGGCGAGGTGATGACGGAGGACACTCCGTGGCGGGCGACCAGCCGCAAGGGGCAGATGCGGGCGCAGCTGGACGAGCTCTATCTCGCCGCCCACCGTGCGGGGCGCGCCCGGGTCGTTCTCGGGCGGTCGGCGGACTTCGTCGGCCCCGGCGTGCTCAACTCGACGCTCGGCGGAGCGGTCTTCCCCGGTGCGCTGACCGGAGGGGAGGTCCTGGGCATGGGGGATATCGACCTGCCGCACAGCTACACGGACATCCGGGATGTGGCGGTCGGCCTCGCCACGCTCGGCGAACGCCCGGAAGGCGACGGCAGGGTCTGGCATCTGCCCACCGCTCCCGCCGTCACCACGCGGGAGATCCACTCGATGATCGAGGAGCGGGTGGGGCGCCCGCTGCGGAGCGTCATCCTTGCCGAGCCGCGCCCCTTCGGGCCGTTCGACGCGGCCTTCATGGACGAGTACGCGGAGATGTTCTACCAGCACACCGAGCCGCAGATCGTGGACTCGGCAGCCTTCGCGCGGACCTTCGGCGTCCATCCGACACCTCTGGGCGCCACCCTCGACGCCACCGTCGACTGGTACCGCACACTTCTGGCCGGCGCCCGCGGCTGACCCGGCCGCCCGCAGAGCGGAGGCCCGGCGCTCGGTGCGCCGGGCCTCCGCTCTGCCGGGAGGGGTCAGGAAGCGCTGGGCAGCTTCGCCGACCAGGCGGTCACGGACAGCGCCCCGCCGTCGACGGCGTTGTCGAACGCCACGACGCTGTGCGAGTTGCTGCCCGTCGGAGACACCTGCAGGTACTTGGCCTGCGCGGAGGACGGACCGGCGTGCGTCCAGACCAGGTCAGCGAAGGCGCTCTTGCCCGGCTTCAGGGTGACCTGGTGCGCGCCGGGGTCCTTGGCGAAGTAGGTGTCACCGTGGTGCGCGGTGGTCTTCAGGGCCGTGTGACCGGCACCCTCCAGCGCCAGCCCCGGGTAACCGCTTATCGCGCACGTGCTCTCCCCCGTGTTCGTCACCTTCAGGTAAGTGCCCGCGTGATTCATTCCGGCCTGGCTCGAACCCGCGCTGGTGGTCGTGGCCTTCAGCGTCCCCGGTTCGCACGCGCCGGCCGCGGCCGCGCCGGATCCTGCCGTACCGGCCGCGGAGGCGATTCCGGCGCTCGCCCCCGCAGCAAGGGCGACAGCGGCGGCGACGGTGGCGACGGTACGCAGACCACGGATGGTCATCAGTCATCAACTCCCTCTTCTCCGGAACCCGGAGAAACATCGGTGCAACACCGCCGTCCGGCCCGCACGGCTCCCTCCAGCCATCCGGGAAGGGTGACTCCGAGCGGGAGAGCCGACGGGGGACGGCCGGTCTCGTTCGTTTCGCACCACTCACCCTGGGTGCCGCCGCTGATGATCGGCTAACGGTTGGCTAACGCCGGGAAAACCAGGGGTGCGAGAAGACGAAGGAGTGCGTGAAGCAGGGGGAGTTGGCGGGGATCCGCGGAACTCACAGCTGCCGCGCGGCTGCGCCGGGACGATGCGGATGAAGCCATTCCGATCAGGCGTGCGATGCTGGAGCACCCCTGACCAAGGCAAGAAGCGGGAGTGTACGGCATCGTGATGGCAGCGATACGGCGGACTGGGACGAGAACCTGGGACCGCTTCGCGGCATCCGACCCAGGGCTCCTGCGGCTCAAGGCGGGGCTGCGGACGGTCGGGGCGATCGTGCTCACGCTCGTCGTCCTCGCACTGCTCCGGACCGGCATCACCCTGATGGTCGCGGGTGCCATGGCGGCCATGGTCGCCACCTTCGCGATCCGGGAGAAGGAGGTCCGCGGCCAGGCGATCACGCTTGCGCTGGGCCTGCCCGTCGCGCTGGCCGCCATGTCGCTGGCGGCGCTGCTGCAGACCCTGGTGATCGCCGGCGATGTGTTCTTCGTCCTCCTGATCTTCGGCGCCGTCTACTCCCGGCGGTTCGGTGACCGCGGCACCGCGCTCGGCCTGATCGGCTTTCAGGTCTACTTCGTCTCGCTGTTCGTGCACGCCACCGTCCCCACCCTCCCCGAGCTGTATCTGACCCTCGGCGTTGCCTTCGCGTGCAGCGCGGTCGTACGGTTCGCCGTCGTCCTGGAGACACCGCAGCGCACCCTGGGCCGGCTGCGCGAGGCCTTCCGGGCGCGCCTCGCCCAGCTGCTGGCCACCCAGATAGAGCTGCTGGACGCCGGCCCCGAGGAACTGGACAAGGTCCTCGACGACCTGCGGCGGCACACCGCCCGGCTGCACGAAGCGGCCTTGATGATCCAGGGCCTCCTGGAGGAGGGCACCCGCGACGCGGGCGTGGCGGGACTGGTGCAACGCCGCGTCGCCGATGCCGAGATCGCCGCCGAGCGGCTGGGCATGCTGATACTCAACGCCCGCAGCGCCGAGCGGGCGGACACCCTCACCATGCATCTGCCGCACGCCCCCGTGCCGGCCACCGCGACCCGTACGCAATCCGAGGACGATGCCACCGTCACCCTGCGCCGGGATCTGAACGCCCTGCTCCTGCTGGTCGCCCGGCGCGCGCCCGACGACCGCGGCACCGCGCTGGCCCATGTACGCAACAGGCTGCTCGGCTACCGCGACGAGGACGACCTGCCGCGTGCCTCCTCCGTCGTCCAGGACGTCTTCCGCGGGCTCGGTGAGGCCGCCCGTGCCGTTCTCGGTCTGCGGCTGGCGCTGGACGGGCCGCAGGACGAGTCGGACGACACCCCGGCCACCACTCGCTCACGCGAAGAGTTCGACGCCGAGGACCTCGCGATCGTCGGGGCCGAGGAGACCGACGAGGCGGAGGAGGACCGCACCGGGCTCCAACGGCCCACCACCCGGGCCGCGTTCCAGGTCGCGGTGGGCTCGACCCTGGCCATCATCGGCGGTGAGTTCCTGTCCAGCCAGCGCTGGTACTGGGCGGTACTGACCTGCTGGGTGGTCTTCCTCAACACCGCCTCCACGGGCGAGATCCTGGTCAAGGGCTACCGCCGGCTGGTGGGCACGGTCCTCGGCGTGGTCGCCGGTGTCGCTCTCGCCGGGCTGGTCGGCAACCACACCTGGACCGCCTTCGCCCTCGTACTGCTCTGCATCTTCGGGATGTTCTTCAGCGCACCGTTGTCGTATGCGCTGATGTCCTTCTTCGTCACCGCGATGCTCGGGCTGCTCTACACCCTGCTCAACACCTACAGCCTGACCGTGCTGGTGCTGCGCATCGAGGAGACGGCGCTGGGCGCCGCGTGCGGGATCATCGCCGCCGTACTGGTGCTGCCGGTGCACACGGACCGCCGTACGGACGAGCAGCTGGGCACGGTGCTGGTCCGGCTGCGGGATGTCGTCTCCGCCGCGGTGGAACAGCTCAGCGGCGGGCCGGCCGTCGACCTGCTGGGCAAGGCGCGCGATCTGGACACGGCGCTGGACGATCTGCGTGCCTCCATCCAGCCCTTGACCCATCCGATCACCCCGCTGCGCGTACGGCGGCAGACCGCCCGTTACCTGGTCGCGCTCCTGGAGACCTGCGCCTACCACGCCCGTTCCCTGGCGGCGACGGCCGAACTGGTGCCGTACAGCAAGACCATCGCGGCCGATCCACGCCTCGAACGAGCGGGCCGGCGGATCGCGCACAACATCGATCTCATCGTCGCGCGCGTGCTGGAGGAGAGCACCGAGGGCGAGGTGGAATCCGGCGTCAGCATCGCCGCGATGCTGGATGCCGCCGGTTCCGGGGCACTGCGTTCCGGCACGGTCACCTTCCGCGTGCTGCGGCACCTCCAGCGCCTCGACGAGGGGGTGGTGGGCATCGCCCGCCCGCTCGACGTACCGGTGGCGGGCCCCAAGGGGGGCAAGGGGGGCAAGGCCGACTAGTCCCGGGCGGTCGTCGGCCGCGTACCGGACTCCGGGCGTCAGGTGCGTCCGGAGTCCGTGTACCTCGGTGAGCCGCCGCCCGGGAAGTCAGGCACCGCTGTCCGCGCCCGTGCGGCACGCGGGGTGCCCCCAGCCGTCCGGGTTCTTGGTGATGGGCTCACCTGCGGCATAGGAGCGTCCGCAGCGGCAGCGTCCCGGGAACTTGGCGTTGAGTGTCCGCGTCGCGTTCCCCGAGGTGCGCCGCTTCGGCGAGGACGCGGTCTTCGCTGCCGCTCCGGAGGCGCCTCGGCGCGTGCCTGCGGGCCGGACTGCGGCCGCGGCGGGCGGCGGCTGCGGGGAGCCGAGCTCACTGCCGGCGGCTTCCTGGACGATCGCCGCCTGGCTCGCGGCGCGGTCCGCGAAGTCGTTGAGCGGGTCTCCGTCGACCTGGTGCGCGGGCACATACCGGAACTCCACGGAGCGGTCCGTGAGCAGCGCGTCGATGCGCATGACGAGTTCCTGGTTGGCGACCGGCTTGCCCGCGGCGGTCTTCCACCCCTTGCGCTTCCAGCCGGGCAGCCAGGTGGTGACGGCCTTCATCGCGTACTGGGAGTCCATCCGGATCTCCATGGGAACGGCCGGATCGGTGGCTGCCAGCAGGCGTTCCAGTGCGGTGAGTTCCGCGACATTGTTCGTTGCGGTGCCCAGCGGCCCGGCCTCCCACCGCACGACGGCTCCCTCACCGTCGCCGATGACCCAGGCCCAGCCCGCGGGCCCGGGGTTTCCTTTCGACGCGCCGTCACATGCGGCAATTACGCGTTCAGCCATGGACGCGATCATGCCAGCCGATGACGCGCCGAGCGAAGTCCCCTCCGGATACGCCCGGAGCCGGCCCGCATCTGAGTTCCAGGTCACACGCGGCACCACGGATCCGGTGGTGGGGCGGCGTCCGGCGTGCGGCCGTGCGCGGCCCGCGGCGCCCCGGCCGCTTCGCGCGGAGTCCGGCGTGCGCATCCGCAGTGGGCTCCTACGCTGGAACGGGAGGCCTCCTGGCCTCCGGCACAGCGGCCTGAGGATCAGTTGCCGGCCGACTTCTCCGGGCGGAGTTCACTGGGCCGTACGATCACGAAGCCCTCCCCGTCGAGGCGGAGCTGCACGGCCTCGCCGGAGCCGCCACGGAGCATCGAGCCAAGGCTCTGCGAACGGTGCAGCGTGGTCTGCAGGCTGCTGCTCCAGCCGACCACGGCGTCGGTGTCGACAAAGACCGGGGACTGCGGGGACACGGGTATGACGAGGGGGTTGCCCTCGCACATCACCGCCAGCTTGCCCTGGCCGCTGAAGACGGAGTTGAAGAGTCCGCCACCGACCATGCCGGCGCCCTTGACGACCTTGATCTCGTAGGAGAGGGACGGGTCAAAACACAGCACGTTGCGGCCGTTGACGGTGATGCCGTCGCCGGGGGCGAGGTCGATGATGAAGCAGTTGGCGGCCTCGTGCGCGAACCACACCTCGCCGCGGCCCCGTACGGCCATCAGCGCCAGCCCCTCGCCGGTGACGGCGCGCTTGAGGAACTTGCCGACGCCCTGCCCCTGCTTCTCGAATTGCAGATCACCCCGGTAGGCGATCATCGAGCCCTGTCGCGCATAACACTCCCCGTCCAGGGCGTACTTGACCGACTTTGCGTTCTGCTGGGTCATCCCGGGCGCGGTGGCCGGCGTGGCCATGTTCTCGGAGGAGAAGAGATCGCTGTTCATGGCCAGCATGCTAGGCCGGGTGCGGACAGGGCACAGCGAAAAGCGCCGGCAGCGAGTGCGAGCGGGGTGCGGCCGCCGCCCGGCCCGGGGCCCCGAAGCGTCGGCCGAAACCCGATCACGCCTCCGTTGCCTTGTAAACAATGGGACACAAGAACACTCAAAATAGGTAAACCGCAGCAGTCGGGCGCATCGTGCTCTAACGTCACGTCCGACACGGAGGCGGTTGTGTGGCCGGGGGGCTCCAACTGCGCCGGAAGTGAGGGGACGACCAAGTGGGGGGCCATGGGGTTGTTCGAAGCTGCCGGATCACGGGTGATCGAATCACCTGCCGGAACAGCCAAGTTGGATCGTGCGCCGGAGCGCAACGAGGGAGGCAGGGACAAGCCGACGGAACGCTGGCTCGTGCACCTGGCGTGGGTCGTGGACGCCTTCGGTGCCCTGGTGCCGGTCGGCGTGCTCTGTGCCGTGACGCGACAGCCGCAGCCGGTGCTCACTGCGGTGCTGGCCGGTCTCTCCTGGCTGGCCGTCGGAACGTCAAAGAATCGTTACACCAGGGATGAGGTGGGCAGCGGCGACGCCGTGAAACCGGCCCTGCGGGACTGGCTGACCATGCTGGGCGTGCTGGCCGTCGTCTGCGTCGCGGTGCGGGTCGAGGTCTCACTGAAGGTCTGTGTCGTCGCGCTGCTGCCCTGCCTGGCACTGAGCGTGGTCCGGCGCAGGCTCGTACACCGGTATCTGCTGGCGATGCGCCGTCGGGCGCAGGCCTTGCGACGCGTACTGATCGTCGGGGAAGCGGGCGCCGTCGATGTGGTGCTCGCGGAACTGGCGCACCGCACCGACCACGAATACGTCGTCGTCGGCAGCTGTCTCGTCGGGGAGGAAATCACCGACTCGGCGCTGCCCGTCCCTGCCCGGCTCGCTTCCGACGGTGCGGCACCCGAGGGGACGCTGGAAGGGGAGACCGTCCTCAGGTGCGCCGCGGAACTCGATGCCGACCTCGTCTTCGTGGCGCCGGGCCGTCAGCTGTCCGCGGCGCGGGTGCGGCGCCTGGCCTGGGCGCTGCACGACGGAGGCCGGAATCTGGCCATACTTCCGGGCCTGATCGACGTGTCACAGCACCGGGTCCGGCTCGCCAAGGCGGCGGGCCTGACGGTGATGCACATAGACCCGGCGGCTCGACGGGGGCTTCCGGTGCTGCTCAAGCAGGCCACGGACCGGTTGGGGGCCCTGCTGCTGCTCGTGCTGTTCGCTCCCGTCTTCGCCGCGGTGGCCGCGGCCATCAGGCTCACCAGCGCCGGCCCGGTGTTCTACTGGCAGATCCGGATCGGCCGGGATCTGATGCCGTTCCGGATGTGGAAGTTCCGCACGATGGTGGTCACCGCCGACCGGATGCGGGCCGCGCTGGAGGCGGCGAACGAGAACGACGGGGCGATGTTCAAGATCCGGCGGGATCCCCGGGTGACACGGGTGGGCCGGCTGCTGCGGCGCTTCTCGCTGGACGAACTGCCCCAGCTCTTCAACGTCCTGGCCGGCCATATGTCCTTGGTCGGCCCGCGGCCCCCGCTGCCCGAAGAGGTCGAGCGGTACGACGGGACCGAGGTCCGCCGGTTATCCGTCAAGCCGGGGCTGACCGGCCTGTGGCAGGTCAGCGGGCGGTCCGACCTCACCTGGGACGAGACCGTCGCACTGGATCTGAGCTATGTGGACAACTGGTCCTACGGCAGCGACATCGGAGTGCTGGTCCGGACCGTGCGTGCCGTCGTGGACGGGCGCGGTGCCTACTAGACGCCGGGAGCCCCGGTGTGCGGCCGGCGCCTCGCCGAGGGGCGGGCGCCGGCCGCACACCATGGGACCGGCCCGTTCACACCCGGGCCGGCTCCGCCTGCCACGCCCGGTAGGTCCGGGCGATGCCCTCGGTCAGCGGGATGGTGGGAGACCAGCCCAGCGCACGCATCTTGCTGATGTCGAGCAGCTTGCGCGGGGTGCCGTCGGGGCGGGAGGGGTCGAAGGAGATCCGCCCCTCGTACCCCACCGCGGAGGCGACACAGGAGGCGAGGTCGGCGATGGTCAGGTCCTCGCCGCATCCGACGTTGACGGTGTCGTCGCCGTCATAGCGGCGCAGCAGTACCTCGCAGGCCGCGGCCAGGTCGTCGACGTGCAGGAACTCGCGCAGTGGGGTGCCGGTGCCCCAGAGCGTGAGCTCCGCCAGTCCCTTCTCCTTCGCCTCGTGGAACCGGCGGATGAGCGCCGGCAGGACATGCGAGTTTTCGAGGTCGTAGTTGTCCCCGGGCCCGTAGAGGTTCGTCGGCATGGCGGAGATGAAGGAGGCACCGTACTGCCGGCGGTAGGACCGGATCTGGACCAGTCCGGCGATCTTGGCGATCGCATACGCCTCGTTGGTGGGCTCCAACGGCCCGCTGAGCAGGGCGTCTTCGGTGATGGGCTGGGCGGCGTGCTTGGGGTAGATGCAGCTCGATCCGAGGAACAGCAGCCGGCGCACCCCGGCGTGGTGCGCACCGGCGATGACGCTGAGCTGGATGCTCAGGTTGTCCTCCAGGAACTGCACGGGCTGGGTGCTGTTGGCCATGATTCCGCCGACTTTGGCGGCCGCCAGGACGACGGCATCGGGCCGGGCCGCGCGCAGAAACGCCGCGGTGGCGTCGGCGTCACGCAGGTCGAGCTCCGCGTGCGAACGGGTCAGTACGTCATAGCCCTGGGCGGTCAGCCGCCGGGCCACGGCGGATCCCACCAGACCTCTGTGGCCCGCGACAAAGACCCGGGCGGGTGTGGGCAGCAAGTCATCCATGGGCCGGATTGTGTCAGTGAACCCGATACGTCCACCGGCTATTTCAGGAAATATCTGCCGCACTTCGCTCTCGACCACCGGCCACGGAGCGGGTAGCGTCCACGCCCCGCGGCCCGCCGGCCGGCGCGGGAATTCCATCGATCGATCCCGATGTACATCACTTCTCGTGGGGGGAAGCCATGCCGAAAACCGCGGTTGTCACCGGTATCACCGGTCAGGACGGTTCCTATCTCGCCGAATTGCTGCTCGGTAAGGGCTATGAAGTCCACGGCCTGATGAGACGCTCGTCGAGCTTCAACACCGAGCGCATCGACCACATATACCAGGACCCGCACACACCGGACCGCCGGCTGCTGCTGCACCACGTCGACCTGTCGGACGGGGTCGCCCTGGTGAACCTGCTGCGTGATGTGCAGCCCGACGAGGTCTACAACCTCGGGGCCCAGTCCCATGTCCGGGTCTCCTTCGACGCTCCGCTGTACACCGGCGATGTGACCGGGCTGGGCGCCGTACGGCTGCTGGAGGCCATCCGCGCCAGCGGGGTGCGGACCCGGCTCTACCAGGCCTCGTCCTCGGAGATGTTCGGCTCCACCCCGCCGCCGCAGAACGAGGCGACGCCCTTCCACCCGCGCAGCCCGTACGGCTGCGCCAAGGTCATGGCGTACTGGTCCACGGTCAACTACCGCGAGGCGTACGGCCTGTTCGGCGTGAACGGGATTCTCTTCAATCACGAGAGCCCGCGGCGGGGCGAAACCTTCGTCACCCGCAAGATCACCCGCGCGGTGGCCCGCATACAGGCAGGCCTGCAGGAGCACCTCTATCTGGGCAACCTCGATGCCGTCCGCGACTGGGGTTACGCCCCGGAGTACGTGGAGGCCATGTGGCTGATGCTCCAGCGGGACGAGCCCGACGACTACGTGGTGGCGACCGGTGTGGCCGCGACCGTTCGCGACTTCCTGCAGGCCGCCTTCGCCACGGTGGAACTGGACTGGGAGCGCTATGTGCGCTTCGACCCGAAGTACGAGCGGCCCTCCGAAGTGGATGCGCTCATCGGCGACGCGTCCAAGGCGAAGAGCCTGCTGGACTGGTCGGCGAAGGTGCAGTTCGACGAACTCGCGCGGATCATGGTCGAGTCGGACGTACGGCAGCTGGCGGACGAACGCTCCGGCCACCGGGTGCGGGTGGACCGATGACGGTGCCCGCCACCGCTCGCCGGCTGCGCGGTTTCAGCGGCACCGGCTACGACAAGGGGCGGGGGCTGCTGGCCCAGGCCGCCTGGTTCGCCGTGCTCAACGTCCTGTTCATGAAGTGGTGGTTCCCGCCGCGGCTCCGACCCCCGCTGCTGCGGGCCTTCGGCGCCCGGGTGGGCGAACGGGTACTGATACGGCATCGGGTGCGGGTGCAGTGGCCCTGGAAGCTGACGGTCGGCGATGACGTCTGGCTCGGTGAGGACTCCTGGCTGATCAACCTGGAGCCGATCAGCATCGCCAGTGATGTCTGTGTGTCCCAGGGCGCCGTGCTGTGCACCGGAAGCCATCAACGGCGCTCGCCCACCTTCGAGTTCGACAATGCGCCGATCCGTCTGGAGCCGGGGTCCTGGGTGGCCGCCCGCGCCATGGTGCTGCGCGGCGTCACCGTCGGGGCGGGTGCGGTGGTCGGGGCCGGCGCGATCGCCCACCGCGATGTGCCCCCGGGGGCCGTGCACACCGCCGGAGGTGCCGTATGAGGATCACCCATGTCGTGACCTTGGTCAGCGACGACGGTGCGTACGGCGGTCCGGTGAGCGTCGCCACCGGGCAGTTGGGCGAACTGGCCTCGCGCGGCCACGAGGTGGAGCTGGTCTCGCTGTGGCGGGGGCGGGGCGCGTCACCCCCGCGGGCCGTGGACGGCGTGCCGCTGCGCGCCCGGCCGGCCCGCACCCTGGTGCCGGGGCAAGGGTTCCTCGGCCTGTTCCACCCGGGGCTGCTGCCGGTGCTCTGGCGGAGTGCCGGGCGGGCCGACGCCTTGCATCTGCACGCCGGGCGCGATCTGGTCTCGCTGGCCGCGCTCGCGGTCGCCGCGGTGCGCCGCCGCCCCTTCCTGGTGCAGACACACGGCATGGTCCAGCCCCGCCGCTCGGCGGTGGCCCGGCTCTTCGACCGGGTGTACGTCCCGCTGCTGCGCCGGGCGGCGGCGGCACTGGTGCTCACCGACGAGGAAGAGGCCGGGCTGCGGCAGGTGCTGGGGCCGCGTGGGCCGTGCCTGGTCAGGCTCCCCAACGGAGTCCGCGCCCGGCCCGTCGCCGCGGACCGGAACGAAGCGGATGTGCTGTTCCTCGCCCGGTTGCAGAGCCGCAAACGGCCCGAGGCCTTTGTGCGGATGGCGGCGCTGGTGCACCGCAAGCGGCCCGAGGTGTCCTTCACCGTGCACGGTTCGGACGAGGGGCGGCTCGCTGAGGTCCGGCGGCTGATCGCCGACGAGGGCCTCGGCGAGGTGGTGACGTACGGCGGGGCCCTCGATCACGACGCCGCCGTGCGACGGACCGCGCGGGCCACCGTGTACGTCCTGCCCAGCGTCGACGAGCCGTTCCCGATGAGTGTGCTGGAGTCCCTGGCGGTGGGCACACCGGTGGTCTGCACGGTCAGCTGCGGTATCGCCGCCGCTCTCCAGCGGCGCGAGGCCGCGCTCGTCACCGACGGTTCGCCGGAACAGCTGGCGGATGCGGTGCTGCGGCTCCTGGAGGACCGCCCGCTGCGGGAGCGCGTCACCCGCGCGGGCCGGGCGGCCGTCGAGGCGGAGTTCTCGCTGGCGGCCGTGACCGACCGGCTGGAGGAGTGGTACGGCTCCCTCGCACGGGCCGGCGCCGGGTGACCCCGGGCGGCGGGGACGGACACCGCCCCGCCGCCCGCGGCTACCGGCCGGCCTTCGCGGTCCGCAGCAGAGCGATGATCCGCTCCAGACCGGCCCGGCTGCTCAGCCGCTGCTCGACGTACTGCGGGCCCCGGGCTCCCAGCCGGGACGCCCGCTCGGGGTCGTCGGCGAGCGCCCGGACCTCCGCCAGCAGCGCCTTCGGGTCCTCCGGTGCGATCACCGATCCGGCGCCCGAGCGCAGCACCTCCTGGGCGGTGCCCCCTTCGGCGGCCACCGAGGCGATCACCGGCCGGCCCGTCATGAAGTACGAGGTCAGCTTGGACGGCAGGCTCATGTCCAGCACGGAGGCCTTCTGGGTCACCGCGAGCACATCGGCGGCGGCGAGCACCTCGGGGAACTCCGCGGCGTCGGCGGGCGGCAGGAAGGACAGCGAGGAGACACCCGCGGCGAGCCGTTGCAGGGATGCGCGCTGGTTGCCGTCGCCCATCAGCACGATCCGTACGGGCGCTGCTTCCTGATCGGCGAGCCGGGCGGCCTCGACCAGTACCTCCAGTCCCTGCTTGAGGCCCATGTTGCCGGCGTGCAGCAGCACGGTGTCCCGGTCGGACCAGCCCAGCCGCGCCCGGGTCCGTTCCCGGTCGCCGCTCGGGCCCTCCACATGCGTCCAGTTGGGCACCACATGCACCCGCGCCCGCGGCACGCCCATCGCCGTCACCCGGTCCACGAACGACTCGTGCACCACCCCGACGACGGCGGCCCCGCGCAGAACCCTGGCCTCCACCGCCCCGGCCAGAGCGGCGGCCCGGCCACCGCCCTGGATGCCGCTCTGTTCGGCGGCGGCTCCCATCAGGTCCTGGACGACCACGACATGCGGGACCCCCGCCTGTCGCGCCAGGCGCCCGCCCAGCACTCCCCCGGCCAGGCTGGGCATCTGGGTGAGCACCACGTCGGGGCGGATGCGCGGTGGCGATACCGCACCGTGCGCCAGGATGCTCGTCTCGAACAGCGCCCGGCGCAGGGCGGTCTGACGCGGCGGCACGGTGTGGCGCCGACGGTGCACCGTGACCCCGCCGCGGCGCTCGCGTATCCGCCACCGGCCGCGATACCCCTCCGCCACCCGCCAGGCCGGGTAGTGCGGCATGCCCGCGAGGACATGGGTGTCGGCGCCGGCCGCGGCCAAGTGCTCGGCTATCTGTGTCGAGTACGGCCCTATGCCGGTGTGTTCGGGCGCGTAGTTGGTCGAGACCACCAGCACACACCGGCCCGCGAACGAGTCTTCCAAGACTGGCCCCCCTCTGGATGTGCGGTCATCGTAGGAGCCCGCCGGGGCTCGCGGACTGTGAATTGGGTTGCGATTGTGTCCCGAAGGCGCCCTTGTCTCCCGATGTCCCTTAGATTGTGGGCGCTGGTGGGGAGTTGGGGGGAGGTGGGCCGATGATGCCTGTGAAGCGGCCCGGCGCCGCGGCACCGGTGCGTGGCATCGCCGCACTGTGCTGCTGGGCGCTGCTGCTGGTGGTGCTGGTGCCGGTGCTGATCCTGCAGTCGCTGGACGCCCGCTTCGGTGCCGCGCTCGCCGTGCAGTGCGTGGTGGTGGTGCACACCGGTGCGGCGCTGGCCCGGGTGCTGACGGATGTCCGGGCCCGGGTGATCGCCTTCGGCTTCTGGCTCTTCTCGTACGTATGGCTGGGGCTCGCGCCGTTGGCCATGCTCGCGACGGACGCGTATCCGCGGGGGTTCGTCGTCGACGCGAACACGGCGTTCGTAACAACGGCCGTGGTCGAGACGGGACTTCTGGCCTACAGCGCGGGCTCGGCGGTGGCGTCCTGGCGGTCGGCGCGTCCCTCCACGGTCCTCGAACCGCTCCTCGCCCGGCGGCTGTCGCCGGGGCGGGTGCTGCTGCTGTGCGGTCTGGCGCTGTTGCTGGCGGTCGTGCTGATTCCCGGTCAGGGCGGACTGTCGGCGTTCTTCCTGAGCCGGCAGGCCGCCAACGAGGCTGCGGCACATGCGGAGCCGTCCGGGTCGGCGGACCGGGCGATGGCGGCCTGGGCCCTCTCCGTACCGGCGTTCTGGGCGCTGGTGGCGCTGGTGCATGTGCCGCGCTTCACCGAGGGCGACCGGACCCTGCGCGGATTACGGTGGCTGCTGCTGCCGCTGCTGATCGCGGTGAACGTCGTGGTCAACAACCCCATCAGCCAGCCGCGTTTCTGGGCCGGCACGGTCCTGCTGGCGCTGGTCTTCAGCGCGCCCTGGCTGCGGGGGCCGCGCGCCTTCCGCTTCGGTGCGGCGGCCGTGGCGGCCGTGGTGCTGGTGGTCTTCCCGTACAGCGACTACTTCCGCTACGACAAACGGGAACCCGTCCATGTCGTCTCGCTCGCCGAGCAGTTCACCTCCAACGGCGACTATGACGCGTTCCAGCAGATGGAGACGGGTGTGGACTACGTCCGGACCCATGGCTTCACCCCGACGGCCGCGCTGGGTCCTCCGCTGTTCTTCGTGCCCCGCTCCGCATGGCCCGGCAAGCCCGACGACGCGGGCATCCTGCTCGCCCGGCATGCCGGCTACACCTTCGAGAACCTCTCCGCCCCGTTGTGGATCGAGTCCTACATGTGGGCGGGCTTCCCGTCGGTCGTCGCCGTCTTCGGTCTGATCGGCGCGGTGGGACGGCGCATCGACGTCCTGCGGCACCGGCTGCGGCGGCGCCGCGGCACCCTCGCGGCGCTGCTGGTGCCCGCATTCGGCTTCTACCAGCTGGTGTTGTTGCGCGGCAGTCTGATGGCCATCGTGGGCCCGCTCGCGCTGCTGGTGTGCATCCCGCTACTGATCACCCGTAAACCGGGACGGCGGGTCCTGCCGCGGTCCCCGGAGGAGCCCGCGTGCGCAGCGACGTCCACAGCGCACCGCGTCGCCTCACCTCTACACACAGGAGGAGCACGTACGTGAGCGTCTTCGACGAGCCTGCGGAGGAGCCGGACCAGATCCGTGACCAGCTGCGCCAGCTCTTCCGGTATCGCGCTTTGCTCGTACTCGGGCTGGTGCTGGGCATGCTCGGCGGCGGCGCCGTGTCCCTGCTCGGTGGCTCGACCTATACGGCGACCGGCGAGGTCGTGGTGCATGCGATCAGTACGGCGCCGTTCGAGGCCGGTGGTGTCTCGGTGGACAAGCAGATCAGCATGGGCACCGAGCGGCAGATCGCCCAGAGCGCCTCGGTCGCGGCCGGCGCGGCCAAGTCCCTCAAGCTCGACGCCGACCCGGCCACCCTCCAGCGCGATCTGCGGGTGAGCAATCCGCCCGAGACCCAGACCCTGATGTTCGAGTACAGCGCGGACTCGGCGGACCGGGCCGCGGCGCTCGTCAACGCCTTCCTGCATGCGTATCTCGACTACCGGCAGGATGCCGCGAGCCACCGGATCGATACGACCGTCACCAAGCTCGGCGCCGAACTCAGGCCCCTGGAGGAGCAGCGCAAGGTGCTGGACCGGCGGATCGCGGGCGCGAGCGGGTCGGGGCGGGCCACCGACGAGTCCGAGCGCAGCAACCTGGTGTCGGAGATAGCGGATCTGCAGGGACGGATCTCCAGCCTCAAGTCCCTCGACACCACGCCCGGCGACATCGTCCGCAAGGGCGATCCGCCGGCCTTCCCGTCCAGTCCGGGTCTCGCCGTGCTGCTGCTCGCCGGCGCCGTGATCGGTCTGGTGCTGGGCATCCTGGCCGCCTGGGTCCGCTCGGTGCTGGAACCGCGGGTCCGGTCGGTGGCCGATGTGCAGGACAACCTGCGGGCACCGGTGCTGGGCATCCTGCCGCGCCGGCAGGGCGGTACGGACCTGCTGGAGGTCGGCCGGAGCGGCCGCGGCAACCGTGCGGAGGCCTACCGCACGATCGCGTTCCGGCTGGTGCACGACCAGCGGTTCGCCGGACGGGGCAGCCTGCTGATCGTCGCCCCCCGGGAGAACGCGGACGCCGTCTCGGTCGCGGTCAACCTGGCCGGTGCGTTCGCCGAGATCGGCAACGACATCCTGCTGGTGGAAGCCGATTTGCGTACCCCGCGGCTCGCCCAGCGGCTCCCGCTGCACCCCGGCCACGGCCGGCCGGTGCCGGGCAGCTGGGCGGACGGCGAGCGGCTGGCCGTGGACGCGGGAGTCGACGGGCGTTTCGATCTGCTGCCCGGCCGGGAGGTACCCAACCCGGCGCGCACCCTGTCCTCCCCGCAGTTCGCACGGCTGCTGAACGCACCGTCGGGGCCGAACGAGAACGTCGTGGTCATCACCGGGCCGCTGCTGTCGCACGCGGACGGGCTGGCCGTCGCCAAGCAGGCCGCGGGCGTCGTGGTGGTCTGCGATCTGAACGAGGTCCGCCGGGACGACCTGGACCGGGTGTGGGAGCTGATCACCGGGGCCGGCGGGCACATTCTGGGCGCCGTACTGGACAAGGGCAGCCGCGGGCCGTCGCTGCGCCGGCTGACGGACGGCGGTCCCACCCACCGCAAGCGCGGCAGCAGCCGTGCGCGCGCCGCCATGGTGGTGGCACCGCCCGAACCGCCAGGCCCGCCGCCGCCTCGCACCGCCCCCGCGCCGGCAGGCGGAACCTCCCTCGACGCCGACACCACCTCGCTGCGCAGATGACGGCCGTCCGTCCGGCGGGCTCCGGCGGCCGGCCCACGCCGACGGCACCCGTACCGGCCGCGGCCGGCGGGCGCGGGGTGTCCACGACCGCACGCGGCAGTCTCTTCGGCCTGGCCGGCTCGGCCGCGAACGCGCTGTTCGGGTTCGTCCTCGTCGCCGTCGTCACCCATGGGCTCGGGGCCCGCGGGGCCGGTGCGGTCTTCACCGGTGTCGCGGCCTTCACCATCCTGAGCAATGCGCTGAAGCTGGGGGCCGATACCGCCCTGGTCCGCTTCGTCTCCCGGGACCTCGAACTCAGCGGCGGGGGCGGGGTTCCGGGGCTGCTGCGGATCTCGGTGCTGCCGACGCTGCTGGCGAGCGTCGCGGGGGCGGCGGTGCTGTTGCTCTCCCCCGGGCTCGCCGGCCTGCTGCTGCCCGATCTGGAGCCGGCCCAAGCCGCGGCGCTGATGCGGCTGTTCGCGGTGTTCCTGCCGGTGACGACGGTGGCGCTGGTGCTGCTCGGGGCCACCCGGGGGTACGGCTCGGTGATCCCCTTCGTGGGCGTGGAACAGATCGGCAAGCCGGCGCTGCGCGTCCTCTTCGCGGTGCCGCTGGTGCTGCTCGCCCCGAGTGTGGCCGCGCTCTCCGCGGCCTGGCTGGTGCCCGGGGTGCTGGGTGCGGTGGCCGCCGGTGTCTCGCTGCGCAGATCCTGCCGTACGCATCCCGGCACCGGCCGACCACCGCCGCAGGCAAGGGAGTTCTGGGCCTTCGCCGGTCCGCGGGCAATCTCCTCGGTGTTCGACATCACCGCGGTGTGGACCGGGGTGATCCTGCTGTCGGTGCTGGGCACCGCCGCCGAGGCCGGCGTCTACACCGCGATCGGGCGTCTGGTCACCGCGGGGACGCTGCTCCAACTGGCGATCCGGCTGGCGGTGGCGCCGCAGATCAGCCGACTGCTCGCGGGCGGCGACGCGCACGGCGCCCAGCATCTGCACCGGCTGTCGACGCGCTGGATCGCACTCTTCTCCTGGCCCGTGTTCCTGGTCCTCGCCGCCTACCCACGGACCGTGCTGTCGCTCTTCGGCCCCGGCTTCTCCGGTGGAGCGGCCGGCCTGGTGGTGCTGGCGGCGGCCTGTCTGGTCAACGTCGCTGTGGGCAACGCGCAGACGGTCATCCTCATGGCCGGACGGAGTGTCTGGAATCTGGCTGTCGCCGGCACCGCGTTCGTGATCCAACTGGGCAGCGGCGTATGGCTGGTTCCGCGGTACGGGGTGCTGGGCGCGGCGGTTTCCTGGGGGCTGGCGATCGTGGTGGACAACGGCGCCTCGGCGCTGCTGGCCCGCTATCGGCTGGGCTTTCGCACCGTCGACCGCGGCTATGTGTACGCCGCACTTGCCGCCGTCGTGGCGGTGGCGCTCCCGGTGTTCGCCATGCGGACATTTTTCGGCGACAGCGTTCCTGGCCTCTTCTTGGGAATTGTTTTGTCGATTGGGGCTTTCGGCGCCGCCGTCTGGCGCTATCGTTTGCCGCTGGGGGTAGGGGAGTTCTTCGGGGCACTACACAAGCGTGGTTCGGAAAACTCGCGATGAACACCGGGCTCATTTCCGCACAGAAATCGCCTCGTTCCCGCTTCCTATCCTGACAATTCCCATCGCGCCATGCTTCCAGGGGGGACCTGTGCGCCAAAGAAACAGAACCATCCATCTCTTGCTCGCGGCCGCGGTACTGGGTACCGCGTCGACGGCACTTTCCGCCGGTCCCGCCCAGGCCACCGGTGAAACCACACTGACCGCCGATCCGCTGAGCACCTGGCAGACCGACGGCATCGTGTGGGCCATGGCCTACGCCAAGGGCATCGTGTACGTAGGAGGCACATTCAGCCACATCCGGCCCCCGGGCGCGGCCCCGGGTACCGGCGAGATCGCCCGCACGAACTTCGCGGCCTTCGACGCCAAGACCGGTGAACCGCTGCCGTGTGCCCCGGCGTTCACCGGCGGCACGGGCACGATCCGGGCCATGAAGGCCTCGCCCGACGGCTCGATGATCTACATCGGGGGCTCGTTCGGGAAGGCCGGTCCGGTGGGGCGGTCCAACACGGCCGCCCTCAACACCGCCGACTGCACGATCGGTGCGGACTGGCAGCCGACGGTCAGCTCGACCGTACGGGCCATCGACGTCACCGCCGACACGGTCTACATCGGCGGAGGGTTCGGCACGGTCCAGGGACAGACGCGGGAGCGGATCGCCGCGCTGCGGCCCACGGGCGCGCTGCTGCCGTTCAAGGCGACGATCCGTGGTTCCTCGGTCTCCAACGACCCCACGCCGGGGGTCAACGCCATCACGGTCGCCCCCAAGCTCAACAAGGTCATCATCGGCGGCCGGTTCACCTCGGTGAACGGGAGCCTGCTGGGCGTGCATGCGCTGGCCGGGCTGGACGCGACCACCGGCAAGGTCGTCAACTCCTTCAGCGGCTGGATCCCCAGCAGATCGGCCGTCAAGACGCTCGTCAATGACGGCACCAACTTCTACCTGGGCGCCGAGGGCACCGGCGGCGGGGTCTTCGACGGCCGGGCGGCCGGCCGGCTGTCCGACGGCTCGCAGCTCTGGAAGGACACCTGTCTGGGCGCCACCCAGGCGGTGCTGCCGTACAAGGGCGTGCTCTACAGCGGTTCGCATGCGCACGACTGCTCCGGCACCCCGGGCGGGTTCACGGACATCAACAACCGCCAGCACTTCCTGGCGCAGTCGATCTCCGACAAGACGATCCTGCCGTGGTTCCCGGACACCAACGACGGGATCGGCGAGCAGATCGGGCCGCGGGCGCTGACCATGGCGGACGGCATCCTGTGGGCGGGGGGCGAGTTCACCACCGTCAATGACGCACCGCAGCAGAGCCTGACCCGCTTCGCGGCGGGGCCGGACACCGGGGCGCCGCAGGTGCCGCTGCTCAGCGGTGCGAGCGGCTCCCGGGGCAAGATCACGCTGAAGTGGAAGGCCTCCTGGGACCGGGACAACGGCGTCCTGACCTACAAGATCTACCGCGATGGCACGTATCTGACCTCGCTCAATCAGGACTCGCGCTACTGGAACCGGCCCGATATGAGCTTCACGGACACCGTGGATCCCGGGTCCCAGCACCGGTACTCGATCGAGGTCACCGACGGCACCAATGTCTCGGGACGCAATGGCCCGGTCTATGTGACCGCCAGGAACTGACCGCAGGGCGAGTGGGGGGTAAATGACGCACCGAGTAGGTTATGCACCCGGGGTCTACGACCTTTTCCACGTCGGGCACCTGAACATTCTCCGGCACGCCAAAAGCCAGTGCGACTATCTGGTGGCCGGTGTGGTGTCGGACGAAATGGCGACTCAGGCCAAGGGGAAGGCGCCGGTGATTCCGCTCACCGAGCGGCTGGAGATCGTGCGCAGCGTCCGGTTTGTGGACGCGGCGTTCGTCGAGACGGTGCCCGACAAATTGGAGACATGGCAGCAGGTGCGGTTCGACGTCATCTTCAAGGGCGACGACTGGCGGGCGACGAGCAAGGGCGACAAGCTCGAAAAGGATTTCGCGACGGTCGGGGTCGATGTGATCTATTTCCCCTACACCGTGCACACCTCGAGCTCCTTGTTGCGCAAGGTGCTCGACGGGCTCGCGAATTCGGCGTGAACCGGCCGAGTTGACCCCGCGCCGTGCCCGCGCAGCTTGACCGGGTGCCCTGTCCGTCCCCGGCCCGTCAGCGGCCGGGGGCGGACAATTCGCGGTACCACTTGACCAGGAACGCCCCCATGAAGAGCACATGGGCGACGAGCAGACAGCAGTACAGCGCCATGAACAGATCCCGGCTGCCGAACAGCAGGAATATCGCGCAGAACACCCCGTAGTCGACCGGAAGCAGCGCGACGGAGCGCAGCGTGGAGGCCGGTGCCGCGGGCGCCGGCCCGCCCGCACCGCTCTTCAGCCGGTCGGCGCGCTTGAGTTGCTCGGTGAGGATGCCGCCGAAGAACACCATCACCGCGGCGAACTGGAACATGACGGGAACGAGCAGACAGCGAGGGTCGGAGAAACCGAAGTGGCGGTAGAACGAGACCAGCACGGCCATGTGGAGGGCCAGCATCTTCGCGCAGTCGACCACATGGTCCAGCCACTCCCCCGCGGCGCTGCCGGTCCGGGTCAGCCGGGCGAGCTGCCCGTCGGCGGAGTCGAGGGCGAAGCCGACGACCAGGGCCACGAATATTCCGACCGCCACTGCGGGGGAGGGACGCAGCGCCGCAATCATCACCACGCCGGTAAAGGTGAACACGGCGCTGATCATGGTGACTTGATCGGGTGTCAGTTTCAGACTGTAGCCCGCGGCAGCTAACACCCGTCCGGCCGGCCGGTTCACATAGCGCGAGTACAGGGACACTCCCTTCGCGGATTTCTGGGCCGCCGACAGCTGTCTGATCGCATATCCGAACTGGCTCATGTCCCCCACCTGATGAATGGCCCCCGAAGGAGCAACATCATGGCAGGCAGAACCTCCCCGTCAACCGGTGGTGCCACCCGCCGGTCCGTGCTGGCGGGCACGGCCGCCGCGCTGGCTGCCACCCTCACCGGGTGCGACTCCCAGCCGCCGCCTGCCACCCGGCAGTCGTCCGACGACGCCAAGGCGCCCGTGGTCACCGGTCACAAGCCCAAGGGCAAGGACGTCATCGACGTGGTGGCGGACTTCGGCGCCAAGGGCGACGGGCGCACCGACGACAGCCGGGCGTTCGCCCGCGCTTACGCGTATGCGGCAGGCCGGGTGTGGGACCACATAGGCCGGACCGTGATCGATGTACCGGCCGGCACGTACCTCATCCGCGCCCCTCACGCCCTGCTCAACGCCCAGGGCGGAAAGCTCAAGGCCAATGGCTTACGGTTCCGCGGGGCCGGGAAACGCATGACCCAGCTGCTCTTCGCCCCGCACCGGGCCGACAACGCCTATCTGTGCCGCAACGAGGACAGCTGGGCGAATGTGATGTTCGAGCAGATCGGCTTCGCCGCCGCCACTCCCGGCGCGTCGTTCTTCTACTCCTACTCGACCGGCCAGGCACAGGACTACCGCTTCACCGAATGCGAGTGGACCGGCGAGTGGACCTACGGGCTGGCCCTCGACGGCAGCAACACCAACTCGGAGATGCGCTGGGACGCCTGCCGCGTGGGCGGCGCCTACCGCAAGGCGTTCCTGTACTCCGGGCTGTCCCAGAAGTCACTGAGCCGCCCGCAGCAGGACCAGTTCCTCAACTACTGGTTCAACGACATGAAGGTCGAGTACGCCTGGGGCAACTTCCTGGAGTTCCCCTACGGCGGTTCCATCACCTGCCGCGGCGGCTCCTACATCGTCACCGGCCGCCGCCCCGAGGACTCCGGCGACTACGGGCACACCAGCACCTTCTTCCGTTTTCCGCGCGGTCCGCACCACGACTCCGTACAGCGCTTCCACGCCGAGGACATCCGCTTCGAGGTGCGCGACCCGGACACCGTCGTGATCGACTGCGCCTGGGACAGCGGAACGGTGCACTTCAACGACTGCGACGACACCGCGAACGCCTTCAAGTCCTTTGCGGAGGACAGCAGCCCCCACCGCTACCGCATCGGTGCCCGGGGCCCGCTGGTGCGCTACGACTCGTGCCAGCTGTCCGGGCAGCACGCTTACGAGCCGGACGGCGGAGGAGCCGGCCCCCGGGCCCGCTACGACATGTGCCACTTCCGCAATCACTCCCAGCAGGACTTCATCAAGGGCGCCGGCGACCGGGTGTCCTTCGTCGACTGCCTGGGGTCCTGAGCGGGCCGCCGGCGGTGGCAGCGAGCCATCGCGGCCGGCGGTATCCGCCGCGGCACGTCCCTGCCGACGGTGATCAACGGCACACGTACTGGTCAGTAGCGTTCTTGTCGTGCGGGCCTAGAGTGAGGGCCGCAATGGCGCCGCCGGGCACCCGGCGGCGGACCGCCCTCCGAGCCGACCAGGGAGACTGCATGCGCTCTCCGAAGGACTTCTTCCGCCCGCTGGCCGTCGGGGCGCCGACACCGGTACGCGAGGTACCGTTCCGGCCGTCCCGGATGATCCACTTCTTCGACCCGGGCAACGAGAAGATGGCCGCGAAGGTGCCGTCCATCGCCCCCACCGTGGACGTGCTGCTCGGCAACCTGGAGGACGCGGTCGCCGCCGACCGCAAGGAAGCGGCCAGGTCAGGTCTGGTGAAGATCGCCAAGGCCACGGACTTTGGTGACACCCAATTGTGGACCCGGGTCAACAGCCTCGACTCGCCGTGGGCGTTGGACGACCTGGTGACCCTGGTCGGCGAGATCGGTGACAAGCTCGACGTGATCATGGTGCCCAAGGTCGAGGGTGCCGAGGACATCCACTACGTCGACCGGCTGCTGGCCCAGCTGGAGGCGAAGGCGCAGGTCCGGCGGCCGATCCTGGTCCACGCCATCCTGGAGACCGCCACCGGCGTCGCCAATGTCGAGGAGATCGCCGGCGCCAGCCCCCGGATGCAGGGCATCTCGCTCGGTCCTGCCGACCTCGCCGCCAGCCGCCGGATGAAGACGACCCGGGTGGGCGGCGGTCACCCCGGGTACCTGGTCCGGGAGGACCCGCACGGCGAGGACGGCGCCGCTCCGCGGGCCACCTTCCAGCAGGACCTGTGGCACTACACCCTCGCGCGCATGGTCGACGCCTGTGCGGCGCACGGCATCCTGCCGTACTACGGACCGTTCGGTGACATCAAGGACACCACCGCCTGCGAGGACCAGTTCCGCAACGCCTTCCTGCTCGGCTGCGTCGGCGCATGGAGCCTGCACCCGGTGCAGATCGCCATCGCCAAGAAGGTCTTCTCGCCCGCACCCGCCGATGTCGCCTGGGCCCGCCGGGTCATCGAGGCGATGGGGGACGGCACCGGCGCGGTGATGATCGACGGCAAGATGCAGGACGACGCCACGTACAAGCAGTGCCAGGTGGTCGCCGAACTCGCCGACACCCTCGCCGCCCGCGACCCCGAGCTGCGCGACGCCTACGCCGCGGCCGAAAAGGAGTAAGTCCCGTGTCCGACGCGATCCTGCGACCGCGCCGCTCCGTGCTCTACATGCCCGGTGCCAATGAACGCGCTCTGGAGAAGGCCAAGTCCCTCCCCGCCGACGCGCTGATCCTCGATCTGGAGGACGCCGTCGCCCCCGACGCCAAGGCCGACGCCCGGATGCGGGTCGCGGCCGCCGCGGCCTCGGGCGAGTACGGCTACCGCGAGGTGGCGATCCGGGTCAACGGGCCGGGCACCGCCTGGCATGCCGACGACCTCCGGGCCGCCGCCGAGGCCGGTCCGGACGCGGTGGTGGTGCCCAAGGTGGACTCCGCCGAGACCGTACGGGACGTCGAGCGTGCGCTGGGGGCCGCCGGTGCTCCGGACCACACGGCCCTGTGGGCCATGGTCGAGACGCCGCGGGCGATGCTGGACGCCCGTGCGGTGGCCGCGGCCGGCGAGCGGCTCACGGTGCTGGTGATGGGCACCAACGACCTGGCGAAGGAGCTGCACGCCGAGCACGTCCCCGGCCGGGCCCCGCTGCTGACCGGGCTGTCCCTGGCGCTGCTGGCGGCCCGCGACACCGGCAAGGTGATCCTCGACGGCGTCTACAACGACGTGAAGAACCCCGAGGGTTTCGAGGCCGAGTGCGTGCAGGGGCGGCAGTTCGGATTCGACGGGAAGACGCTCATCCATCCGTCGCAGCTCGAACCGTGCAACCGGGTATTCGCCCCGTCGGCGGAACAGATCGCCCGCTCGCGGAAGATCATCGACGCGTTCGACGAGGCCACCCGTGAGGGACGCGGGGTCGTCACCGTCGACGGCCGGCTGATCGAGAACCTGCATGTCGAGGACGCCCGCAGGATTCTCGCCCTCGCCGAGGCGCTGTCCGGGCGCGCATAGGCGGGTGCGGCCGACGGCCGTACCGGTGAATCCCATGATCGGACAGGGTGAATACGCAGGACGGGCCGTTGCTCCTGCTTGGTGGATGCGGGCATCCGGGATAGCAACATCCCGGGGACCAACCATGAGGTGCAGGAGCACAGTGTGAAGAACATGGCACGCATCAACTTCGTGATTACAGGGGCTTGCGGTCTGCTCCTGGCCGCCGGAGCGGTCGCGCCCGCCCAGGCCTGGGCGGGTTCATCCGGCGGGGACAGGATCACGAACAGCGATACCGTCTCCAGGGTCAACGCCTCGTTCCGCTGCGGACCGAGAGCCAGATTCTGCGTCAACGGGCCGCTGAGAAGCGGAAACGCCAGGGGACAGGACGTTCGCATCTCCGGCGGCAGCATCAACAACAGCGGCAGCCCGACCAACACCAACGGAAACACCAACTCGAAGGACGAGACGTCCGGCCCGACGACGAAGAGCAGCAACAACGCGCAGGCTCTCGGCGGCGGCAACACGCAGAAGGCTTCGTGACGCCACGCTGATCCGAAAGAACGGCCCCCGGTTTCCGGGGGCCGTTTCGGGTTGAGGGGCCACAAACGACGATCGCCCGGCGGATTCGCCGGGCGATCGTGTGACGGCTCGGGGTGTTGCCGTCAGGGCGGTATCCGGATCAGTGGAGAAGGCCTCCGAGGATGCCCTGAATGTTGTTGCTGCTGCCCGTCGAAGCGCCCGAGACGGAGTCGGCGCTGTTGGTGGACCCGTTGGTGTTGGCGAGATTGCCGCTGTTGTTCGGGTTTCCGTGGTTGACGAAGTTACCGCTGTGCAGGCTGTTACCGCTGTGCACCGGCCCATTGATGCAGGCGTGGCCCGACCGGAACACCGGCGACTTGTAGTGGATCTGGCCGAGGCGGTTGTTGCAGACCACTCCTTGGACCGTGCCGGTCACGCTGCCGATATCGGCGTCCGTCACCGCCGAGAGCAGGGAGTCCGGAATGGTCACCGCTTGGGCGATTCCACTGCCGAGCAGCACCAGCCCACACGCCCCGACGACACTTCCCGCCCGCATGATTCTTCTCACGACGCTCCTTGCCTCTTCATCCTTCTGCTGCCAGACATATCGTGCTGCCGTTGTCGGCCCGCGTCGTCGTTCAACCCGCGTGAGTAAAACGCCCGTCGGCCACAATCAGCCGGGTGGCCCAACACTGCGCTTTCGGCCACCGCGTGGGAGCGGGTGCTCTCGCACCTCGTCCGGCGGTCCGCCTCCCCGGTGCGTCGGGCCGTCCGCGGGCGAGGCCTCGGCCCGGCGCCGCACCGCTCAGGTGGCGCTGTGCGGATGGCAGGCCGTGGCCGAGCGGGGCGGCCACGTCTGGGGGGCGAGGATGCCCAGGACATAGGCGCGGGCTACGAGGGCGGGTCTGGTCGGGGCTTCGAGGAGGTCGCGCAGACGGCTGAGGTGGTAGTCGACGGTCTGCCGGGAGAGGTGCAGGGAGGTGGCGATCTCCGCGTTGCTGCGGCCGGCGGCCAGCAGGGACAGGATGCGGACCTGACTGGCTGTCAGCGGGGGATGCGCCTCATGGGCGAGTCCCTGGTGGGTGACGACCGCCCACACGCTCGTGGCCCGGTCCGCACTCCGGCCGACCGTGGTGAGATGCAGCCGGGCGCGGCACTGCCGGCCACGGGCGTCCTGGAGCACCGCGGAGGTCTGGATCCGCCGGCTGCGGCGCGCTATCAGATCGTGCCAGCTGCGACGCAGTGCCCCTAACTCCGGAGCGGGTGCCAGCACGGTGTGCGCACGGCGGCCGACGAGGTCCGACAGCCGGGTCTGCAGCAGCTCGGCGGCCGCCGCGCTCGCCTGCTGGATCCGTCCGCCCGCGGAGATCAGGGCGCACGCCAGTCCGCTGTGATCGCGCAGCGCATGCAGGCTCTCCTCGGCCTCCCGGCGCTGGCGCAGGGCGCGGGTGTAGTCGCTGATGTCGACGTAGATGCCCGCGACGCAGGCCTGGCCCCCTTCCCGGACGGGGAATCGATGCCCGGCCGCCTGCCCGCTGGTGCCGTCGGCACGGTGGTAGGTGAGGGTGTGCCGCACGGGTTTGCCGCGGGCGAGTACCTCCCGGTCCAAGTCGAGGACTTGCGGACAGTCGGCGGGGCCGTCGACGTCCGCGACGTATGCGCCGATGACGTGTTCCGGTGTGGTCCCGTACAGATGGGCGTAGGCGTGGTTCGCCCAGAGGTAGCGCCCGTCCGCGTCCCGGATGAAGGCCGCGGCGGGGGCGAGGTCCGCGAAGGCGTCGTAGCGGCGGACGCCGGGGGCACGCGTGGCGACCTCCACCGCCAGGCCACGGGAGCGGCCCTGCCGGGGCACGCCGAGGGGCCAGTTCACATCGAAGACACGACCGTCGAACTGCGCTTGCCAATGGCTGGTTTCGGGTGCTGCGGCGGGTGCGGGGAGCTCTCTGCGCACGGTGTCGAGGAACCGCTGGGCCGTCAGCGTGTCATCGAAGGCACCACCGCCGCTGTCGATCACGCGCAGCTCACGGTCGGCCTCCCACCAGGACACCGGAAGGTGTTCGAGCAGCGACTTCAGACTGGTCTCGTCCACGACGGGCCCCTTTGCGGTAAAGAGTTCAACGGGTTCGGACGGCGCGCCATCGCCATGCGTATCCCCCTGCGTTGCGCGGCATGCCCGGTTCTCGGCCGATCTGGTGGCGTCCGCGCACCCCGGCATTGCTGCGGCCGCCATACGGCATCACGGAACCTTCACCGCTGCTCGACGGTATCCACAACTCTGGCATTTGCCTGAGCGGTTGCGGCCCGATGCGGGGAACCGTGTGCCGCACGGCTGCTTCGCTTGAGGCACGGCGTCCGGACGTGAGATCCGGGCGTCCTCGGCCGTTGCGAAGGTCCATACCCGTATGAAGAGGAGTCGGATTCCAGTGAGCAAGGTGCTGTTCGTGTATGCCAAGGGCGGACCGCCCTTGGGGTACGCCCTGTCACGGGTCGCCGCACGGTCGGCAGTGCACCTGCTGGCGCTCAGCGCGCTCCCGCCCACCGTGGCCGCATCCGTGGACCGGCTGTGCGCCTCGGTGCTGAGCCCTTCCGAGCCCGAACGGCGCGACCTGGTGTCCCTGATCGTCTCCCGGGCCCAGGCGGTGGGCGCGGACGCGGTCGTCACCTTCTCCGAGTACGCGGTCGTCGCGGTCGCGGAGGCCTGCGAGAAGCTCGGCCTCGCCGGGGCGGGCGGCTCCTGTGCCCTCGCCCGCGACAAGCGGATGATGCGGCGCACCTGGCAGGACCAGGGCATATCCCAGCCCCGGTTCCGTCCCGTCGCCACCGAGCAGGATCTGCACGACGCGGCCGCCACGCTCCGCTTCCCCCTGCTGCTGAAGGCCGCCTGGAGCGCCGGCTCCACCGCCCACCGGATCATCCGCTGCGCCGGCGAGGTGCAGGCGGCCTGGGAACGGGCGCGGGAGGTGATGGCCGAATCCGCGCAACTGGGCTACGCCGAGCTCCATGTGGCCGGTGCCGGGGCGGACTTCCTCGTCGAGGAGATCGTGCAGGGCACCGCGTCCGAGTGGTTCGGCCAGGAGGGCTGGGGCGACTACGTCAGCGTCGAAGGCGTCGTGGTGAACGGCGACTTCCGCCCGGTGTGTCTCAGCGGGCGGATGCCGACGGTGGAGCCGTTCACCGAGCGCGCCGGCATCACCCCCGCCGCGCTGCCGCACGATGCCCAGCGGCGCATCGTGGCCCTCGCGCGCGATGCCGTCGACGCGCTGGGGCTGCGCAACTGCGGTACGCACACCGAGATCAAGCTCGGTGCCGACGGGCGGATGTGGGTGATCGAGACCGCCGCCCGGTTCGGCGGGGCGATGACCGTCCCGCAGATCGAGGAGGTCTTCGGCCTGGACCTGATCGGTATGCTCACCGACCACCTTCTGGGGCGTCCGGTCTCCTGGCCCGCCGAGGCCCGCACCCCGCAGGAGGCGGACGGCGCGGCCGGATCCCTGGTCGTCCTGGCCGTCGACGGCGCCGGTGACGCCTGGCCGGACCGGCGCATCTGGGACTTCCCGACGGTGCGCGAGACCGTGCCCGTCAGCGCGGGCAGCCGGCTGTCCGTGGTCGACGAAAACTCCCTCCCGGACGGGACGTTGGTGCCGGTGTACGACCCGGCCGCGGGCGCCAACACCATGGCGGCGCTGTGTCTGCTGTCCGCCGCCGACCCGGAGACCGTGATCCGCGACTTCCGGACCCTGGTGGACGCCCTCCCGCAGATCCTCCCCCACGGCACCACGGAGGCGCAGTCATGACCACCGCCGTCCTGCCCTCCGGCGCGCCGGGCCCGGTCACCGATCGCACCGTCATCGGCGAGAACCTCTCGCTGCCGCTCTTCCGTACCCTCTCCGGTGTCCTGGCCGGCCACCCGTACCTCAAGGTCGTGGTGGACCGCATCGAGGACACCTGGCATCTGCTCGACACCGCCGCCCACCCGTTCCACGTCAACTACATCGCCACCCGCGTCCTCGGCATGGAGCTGGCCGCGCTGGACGACTGCCTGGACGCCTTCAACGCCTCGGTCTACATGGACCCCGAGCGCCGCTTCCTGCTGGGTGTGCTCTCGCTGCACACCGACGAGGACCCGGAGGGCCGCGAACGGCCCTTCCTCGTCCTGGAGACGACCGAGGCCGACACCATGAACGGCCGGCTGCTGGAGGAGTTCTACACCTTCGTCCGCCACCGGGTCGACGGCCGGCTGCCGCTCCTGCTGAAACCGGCGAACCACGGGCAGGAGCACGAACTCGCCGCGATCAGCGATGTACGGGTGCCGCGGATCCTCGGCCATGAACTCTTCGGCAACCGCACCCGTACCCCGCTCAACCCCGGCGAGGCCATCGGCCGGCTCCGCTACTTCCGGACCCCCGAGGAGTACGTGGCCGCGGCCGGCGAGCTGGGCTGGTCCGACATCGTGGCCATGCCGTCGCTGCCGGACGATGTGCCGCGGGTGGCCGGCTTCCTCAACACCGCGCCCGGTACACCGCTCTCGCACACCAATGTCCTCGCCTCCGGCTGGGGCATCCCCAACGCGATCGTGCGCGACCTGGAGCGCCTCGTCGAGGCGGACGGCCTGGACGGCGCATGGGTCCGCTACCGGGTGCAGGACGACGAGATCACCCTCGCCCCGCTGGCCCATGTCCCGGCGCTGGACGCCCCGGCCTGGCACCAGCAGCGGATCCGGATGGAACCGCCACTGCTGGAGGACGTGCCCGCGCTGTTCCTGCACCGGCTGCGCCGCGCCGACCAGGACCGGTACGGCACCAAGGCGGCCAACCTCGGGGAGCTCCATCACGTCCTCGACAGCCGCTCGGCCGATCTCACCGCCTTCTACGGGCAGCCGAGGCCGCCCCGCACCGACCTCTACGGCCACCTCGCGGCCCGCCTGGGCACCCCGGACGCATCGCCTGCCGAACTGCGGGAACGGGCCGCCGACTTCGTGGCCGACACCATCGCCGCGCCGGACGGAATCGCCCTCCCCTTCGCCCTGCAGCACCGCTTCCTGACGTCCTCGCCGGCCGTGCAACAGGGCCTCGGCAAGCTCAAGATGGCCCTCGAACTCGACGCCGTCGATGTGCTGGACGCGCTCTGTCTGCATCTGCAGCAGCTCATCCGGAACACCCCCATGCCCGATGAGGTCACCCGGCAGATCACCCAGGCGCTGCCCGACGGACCCGACGCCGGCAACCGTCTCGTGGTGCGCTCCTCCTCCAACGCCGAGGACCTCCCCGGGTTCTCCGCGGCCGGGGTCTACGACTCCATCAGCACCGTCCACGACGCCGACGAACTCCTCGATGCGGTACGCCAGGTGTGGGCCTCTCTGCTGTCGCCGCGCAGCGTCCGGCTGCGTCATCAGGCGGGCATCTCCCTGGACGACACATACATGGGTGTGATCATCCAGCGGTATGTGCCCGCGGACCTCGGCGGCGTCCTGGTGACCTGCGACCCGACCCGGCGCACGGACTTCCGCAATGTCTACGTCAACTGCTCCCCCGGCTCGCCCGAGACGGTCGTCGACGGGACGACGCTGCCGCTGCAGTACCTGTACAACACGGTCGAGGGCGGCGGCCGGACCGTCGCGCTCGGCTCGTCCGGCAAGGACCTGCCCGTCGGCACCCGGGACAAGCTGGCCCGGCTCGCCCTGACCGGGCGGCTGCTCCAGTCCCACTTCAACGACACCGATGTGGACCATCCGCTGGACATCGAGTGGCTGATGACAGATCAGGGGGACTTCCGCCTGGTCCAGATCCGCCCCTACGCGCTGTGATCCGCCCGTTCACGGCCTTGCGAGGAGCCCGCGGTCCCCGGGCCGCGGGTGTGCCCCTGACGCCGCGGGCCCGCCGGATCATCAGGCTCAACAACGGCTTCCAGCTGCTGTTCAACCTGTTGTGGTGGATGCCGGTCTTCTACGCCTACCAGCGGGAGGCGGGGCTCTCCGACGGGCAGATCTTCGGCATTCAGAGCATCTACTACGTCGCGTTCTGCCTCTTCGAGATCCCGACCGGGATCGTGGCCGACCGGATCGGTGCCCGCAACTGTCTGCGGGCCGGTGCCGTCGTGATGACCGCGGCGAACCTGGCCCCGGTCCTCTCCCCCAGCTACACCGGCTTCCTGGTGCACTTCCTCGCCATCGCCGCCGGCCGCTCGCTGACCTCCGGCGCCGCCAGCGCCTATCTCTACGACGGCCTGGCGGCCGAGGGGGCCGGAGAGCACTATCTGAAGGCCGAGGGGCAGGCGCGGGCGCTGGGGCTGGCCGCGAAGGTGCTGTGCTGGCCGCTGGTCGGTCCGTTGATGGCCCTCGCGCACGCCACGCCGTACGTGCTGAGCGCCGCGAGCGCGGCGGGCTCGCTCGTCTGCGCCATGGTGCTGCCGCGGAACGCCGCGCCCGCCGGCCGGGACCGGACCGAGGAGACCTCGCGCGGCGGGCTCGCGTTTCTGCGCGATGCCACCAAGGCACTGCGCTGTGTGTGCGCCACGCCCTGGCTCGCCCTGCTCATGGTGCAGGGCGTGGCCGTCTTCACGCTCTCGCGGATCTGCCAGGTCAACCTCTTCCAGCCGGTGCTGCTGGCTCACGGCATCCCGGAGGGCTCACACGGCGGTGTGCTGGCCGCCATGACCGTCGCGGAGGCGGTGGCCTCGGCCCGTCCGCAGTGGCTCGGCTCGCGGCTGTCACCGGTGGCCTGGGTCTCGCTGCTCAGCCTCGCGATGGCGGCCGCGCTGGCGGGCAGCACCCTCGGCGGGCCCTGGACCGTGGTCGCCCTGCTGTGCGTGTTCGCCGCGGTCACCGGCTTCGCCTATCCGCTCCAGCGCAAGCTGGTGAACGATGCCATCCCGGCGGGTGCGCCGCGTGCCACGCTGCTGTCCGTCGAGAGCATCGTGGACCGGGCCGTGTGCGCACTGGCGGCGGTGGCCGCGGGCGCCTATCTCTCGGCGGGCCGGCTGGACGCGCTGCTGTGGCACAGCGCGGTGGTCACCGGCGTGGTGATGCTCGTCCTGCAGGTGATCCTGCGGCGTGCCCCGGGACGGCCCCGGAAGCGGCCGGCGGCGGAGCCGGTTCCGGAGCTGGTCACCACAGCAGGAAACCCCTGAGCGTCACCGTCATACTGGTGACGTGCGGGGTACGGATGCCGGGCGCTACGGCGAAGGCATGTTCCGTCCGGAAGAGGCCGGCGAGGCCGGTCGTATCGACCTGGGAGCGCTCGCCTACGACGAGGTGAGCGCCGCCCGGTTGACGGCGTTGGGAGTCGGCCCCGGCTGGAACTGCCTGGACGTGGGCGCGGGAACCGGCACCCTCGCGCGCTGGCTGCTGGAGTCGGCCGGTGTCAGGACGGTGCTCGCGGTGGACCGTGACACCCGGTTCCTCGCCGGCGACGGCACACCGGGCCTGACGGCGCTGAGCGCCGACATCACCGCGCCGGACTTCGATCCCGGCCGGTTCCAGCTGGTCCATGCGCGGTTCGTGCTGATGCATCTGCGCTCGTGGCGCCGCATGATCGCCAAGCTGGTTTCGCTGGTCGCGCCCGATGGTGTGCTGGTGCTCAGCGACGCCGTCGACCTGACGAGCGCCACCGCGCCGCATACCCCGTACACCATGGTCATGCGGGCAATGTGGCAGGCGCTCCGGGAGACCATCGGCACGGACATCTCCTGGGTGCCGGATTACCCGCAGCTCCTCCACGAGGAAGGCCTGTGCCACGTGGCCGCCGAGATCCACGTTCCCCCGTTGGTGCCGGACAGCGCGGTCAGCCGCTTCTGGGCCGATACGTGGAGCCGGGCACGGGGCGGCATGCTGGCGACCGGGCGGGTGGACGAGGCCCAGATCGAGCGGGCCCTGCACGATCTGTCCTCGCCCCGGTGCGCCGACCTCTCCCCCGGGATGCTCACCGCTTGGGGATGGAAGACCGAGGAGACCGCCCGTGACCAGCGCAGTTGACCGGGAACGGGAGCGTGTCTGGGAGCTGCACACCAGCAGCGAGTTCAGCACCCTCGATCTCGACATGACGATGGCCACCATGTCGGACGCCCCGGAGGTCGTGCATGTGCCCACCGCCATGGGTGCCCGTGGCAGGGCGTCCGTGCGGCACTTCTACCGCCGCTGGTTCGTGGGCCACAACGCACCGGATTTCGCCATCGAGCCCCTGACCCGCACCACGGGCGGGACACGGCTCGTCGACGAAATGCTGGTCTCGTTCACCCATGACGTGGAGGTGCCGTGGATCCTCCCCGATGTGCCGCCGACCGGGCGGCGCGTCGAGATCCCGCTCATCGCGGTGGTGTCGTTCGACGGTGCGCTGGTCTCCGGCGAGCACCTCTACTGGGACCAGGCCGCGGTGCTGGGCCAGACCGGGCTCCTCCCGGCGGAGACGATGGCGCGGCTGCCGGTCGTGACGGACCAGCGCGGGACGCTGGCGGACGGCCCGCTCAATCAGCTGGCCGGTGGAGGGCGCCGTACCTGAGGCCCCCGCCGGGCGCGCAGCGGCTCGTCGCTGCCGCGCCCGGCGGCACCGGAACGGCCGGCGAACCGCCGTCCCCGGCAGGGCCGTTCAGCCGGCCTCGGGGAGTTGCTGGGTGGAGCAGTGGATGCCGCCGCCGCCCTCGCCGAGGTTGTCGACGGGCAGTGGCACCACCTTCCGCCCCGGGTACAGGTCCCGCAGGACGGCCGCGGCCTTGCTGTCGGCCTTCCTGTCGCCGAAACGGGGCATGATGACCGCCCCGTTGGCCACGTAGTAGTTCACATAGCAGGCCAGGAACCCCTTCCCCCGGCGCCCGATGTCGGCCGGCTCGGGCAGCTCGACGACTTCGAGCCGCTTCCCCCGGGCGTCGACGGCGCGGTCCAGGACCGTGCGGGCCTGCTCGTAGGCGCCGGTGAACTCATTCGGGCGGGAGTTCTTCGGCGGGGTGCTCAGGACCACGACGCCGGGTTCGGAGTACCGTGCCAGCGCGTCGATGTGATAGTCCGTGATGTCCTTGCCCTTGACGCCCTTCACCCAGATCACCGTGGTGGCGCCGAACAGGTCCTTGAGCGCGCGCTCGATGTCCTTGCGGGACCTGCCGGGGTTGCGGTTGTCGTTGACCAGCGAGCTCTCGGCCGCCAGCAGGGTCCCCTGGCCGTCGCCCTCCACCGCTCCGCCCTCGGCGGTGACCGGCGCCTTGATCCGGGTGATGTGCGCTTCGTCCAGGACTGCGCGGGCGACCCGGCTGTCGCGGCCGTGGTCCTGCTTGTTGCCCCAGCCGTTGAAGTTGAGGTCGACGCCCGCGATGCCGTCGGGCCCGAGGACGAAGACCGGCCCGCTGTCCCGCATCCACAGGTCGTCCACCGGGACCGGGACGACCTCCACCCCGGACCCGCACGCCTGCCTTGCCGCCTGCGCCTCCGGCTCGTTGGCCAGGAGGACCACCGGCTCGAAATCGGCGATCGTCCGGGCGATGCGGGCGATGTCCTCGCGCACGCCGGCGATGTCCGGCCCCCAGATCCGGCGGGTGGGCCACGCCATGTAGGTCGACTCGTGTGGATGGGACTCCTCGGGCAGCCGCCACGTGCCGGCCGTGTTCGCGCCCGCGGGGACAGCGCGCTCGCCGTGCGGTGCGGGCCCGCCGCTGTCCTGGGTGCCACAGGCGCCCAAGGCGCCGCCTACGGCAGCGACAACCGCCGCTTGCAGTGTCTGACGTCGGGATATGTTCACGATCAGCCCCCTGACTGAAATTTCGGTCAGGACGATGTTAGGGCATGATCGGAGCCGAGCCACCATGATTCTTCGGACCCAGGAGCATGTGATGCCGGACAGGCCCACCCAGATCCTCGAAGCCGCCGCCCGGCTGATCGCCCGGCGCGGCGTACGCGGGCTGCGCGTCGAGGAGGTGTCCGCGGAGGCCGGCGTCTCGACCGCGCTGATCTATTACCACTTCAAGGACCGCACCGGACTGCTGCGCCGCACACTGGAGTTCATCAACCGGCGGGCGGTCCGCTACACCGACGCAGCCTTCGATGTCTCCGACGACCCCCGTACGCAGCTCACCGAGATCCTGCTGCGGGAGCTGCAGGACGTGGCCCACGTCAGGGAGAACAGCGCGGCGTGGGGCGAGTTGCGCGCCACGGCCGTCTTCGACCCGGACCTGCGGGAGCTGCTGGCCACCGCGACCCGCGAGTGGAACGAGGACCTCGCCGATCTGATACGCCGGGCCCAGGCGTCCGATCCGGCGCTCTCCGGGACCGACCCGTCCGCGGCGGCCGAGCGGCTCACCGCCCTGGTCGAGGGCGTGAGCGAACGCTGGCTGAGCGGCACCACCTCGCTCCGGCGCGCGCACGAGCTGATCCGTGGCGCCGTCGACGCGGAACTCCGGCCGGCCTGAGGGGAACTCCGCTCGGTCCGCCCGTCCCGCGGCCGCCATGACCTGCGGGACCGGGTCCTCTTCCGTGAAGCGGCGTCCTAGCGGAGGAACTGAACGCTTCGGTCAATAAGAGGACATCAACGACTGTTTTCGGTCGGATTCCGGCACGTGACGCTCTGTGCATGATCGCCCGGTCTGGCCGTACAACCGCCATGGAATCCCCTTCCCGCATAGCGGGGCAACGTGTGGCAGTCATCCGGTAGTTGCCGGGATCTGACGGAGAATTTTCTGTTCTGGTGTGTAAATGGTGAAGAAATCCGGCCGAAAGTGTGCATCAGGTTTTGACCCCTGATCGACCGTTCGGCGATGGTCGACCACATGCCCGTCATACCCCGACCCGCAGCCGGCGGCCCGCTGCGTCTGCGCGACTTCCGTCTTCTTCTCGCCGGTGCCGCGGCCGGACAACTCGGCGCCCAGGTCACCCTGGTCGCCCTGCCGCTCGTCGCGGTGCTCCAGCTCAACGCCCCCGCCTTCCAGGTGGGGTTGCTCACCGCCGCGGAGACCGCCGCGTTCTTGCTGGTCGGCCTGCCGGCCGGGGCCTGGGTCGACCGGATGCGCAAGCTGCCGCTGATGATCCGCGCCGATGTGGTGCGGGCGCTGGCGATGGCGAGCATTCCGCTGGCCGCCGTCGCCGGTGTGCTGACGATGGCGCAGTTGTACGTCGTCGCCCTGGTCACCGGCGTGGCGACCGTCTTCTTCGACGTCGCCCACCAGAGCTTCCTGCCCCAGCTGCTGCCCAAGGACCAGCTGGTCTCGGGCAACGGGGCGCTGGAGACGATCCGTTCCTCGGCGCAGGTCGCAGGTCCCGGGATCGGCGGCGGTCTCGTCCAGCTGCTGGGAGCCGCCCTGGCCATCGTCGCCGACGCGGCCGGCTATGTCCTCTCGGCGCTCTTCCTGTGGGGCATCAAGCAGCCCGAGGCCCGCCCCGAACGCCGGCCGGATGCCTCGCTGCGCCAGGACATCGGTGAGGGGCTGCGCTTTGTGTTCGGGCATCGCCTGCTGCGCGTGATCGCCGTGACCACCGGGCTGGCAAACCTCTTCTCCGCGGTGCTGATGGCCACTCAGTCCGTCTTTCTGGTCCGGGTGCTGGGACTTGCGCCCGGAGTGGTCGGCCTCGTGCTGGCCGCCGCGGCCCTGGGCGGACTGGCCGGCGCGCTGTGCGCGGGCCGGCTCGCCGCCCGGCTCGGCCAGGCCAGGATCATCTGGCTGTCCGCGCTGGTCACCGGCCCGTTCGCGCTGCTGTGGCCGCTCTCCGGACGCGGCGCAGGGGCAGCGCTGTTCGCTCTCGGCTCGGGCGTGGTCTTCTTCGGCGCCGTGGTCTACAACGTCGCACAGGTGAGCTTCCGTCAGGCCCTGTGCCCGCCCCGGCTGCTCGGCCGGATGAATGCCACGCTGCGGTTCCTGATGTGGGGCACCCTGCCGCTCGGTGCCCTGGCCGGCGGCGCCCTGGCCGAGGCCTTCGGGGCCCGTGCGGCGCTGGTGTGGTGTGCGGCCGGATTCCTGGCCGTACCGCTGCCGCTGCTGCTCTCCCCGCTGCGGCGGATGCGTGAACTGCCGGTCACAGGGCCGGCCGCGGACACGGATGGCGCCCCGTCGGGCTCCGCCGACCCGGCCGAACCCGCGTCCATCGGCTGACGGCCGGCCACCGCGTCCGGCCGCACCCCTCCTGCCTTCCCCCGCACGGCCTTCCCGTCCGCATCACTTCCGGCGATACATGTCCGCCACGTCAGAGAGGATCACGTGCTCAGCATCACGAGCCAGTACCTGGCCCGCTACCGGCGACTCGACTCCGGCGACGGGGCCCCGGTCCTGCTGCCCGTCACGGGCGCCCAGCGTCGCTTTGCACTGGTGCGTGCCATGGACCCCGCGGGGCGTCCGGATCTCGTGCCGATGTTCTTCGCCTTCCCGCGCGGCACGGTGGATCCGGCACGCCTCGCGGCGGCCGCGAACCGTCTCGCCGCCCTGCACCCCGTACTGCGTGCCCGGCTCACCGTGCTGCGCGGCACCCCCGTGCTCCGCCCGGAAGAGCCGCAGGTACCGGTGACCCGTATGACGTGCGCGTCCGGTGAGGATGCGGCCACGGTGCTGCGCCGCGCCCTGGGCGACTGGACCCCGCAGGGCTCGCCGCTGCGGCTGTTCCTGGTGCAGGACGGTCCTCAGGGTGCGGACGAGGTGCTCGCCGTCGTCCTGGACCACACCGCGTGCGACGGCCGGTCGCTGGCCCGGCTCGTCGAAGAACTCGGCGCCGCCTACGAGGAAGGTCCCGGCGCCGCGGGCCCCGCTCCCTTCGAGATCGCGGCCGAGCTGGCCGCCTACCGGGACGCCGTTCTGCTCCAGCTCGACGCGGAGGAGCGCGCGGGCGCACCGGCGGCGATGGCCTACTGGGGCGAGCGGCTCCGCGCGGTGCGCGAACAGGCCCCCGCGCCACGGCCGGAACTCCTTGGCGCCGGGACCGCGCCGAGCGGTTCGGCCGCGCTGCGGATGCCCGCGCCGTCTGCCGGTGTGCCCTTCCCTGAGCTGCTCAACGCCTGCCGGACGGCGGCAGCAGCGCTGTTCGGGGCGGGCCAGGTGGTGCCGCTCGGCTACCCCTGGGGCGGCCGGCCGGCCGCTGCCGCGCCGGTGCTCGGCTGCTTCCTCAACACCGTGGTCTTCCCGACCACCACCGGGGACACGCCCGCGGCCTCCGCGACGGCCGAGGCCTGGTGGGACGACCTGGACCATGCCGCCACCCCCTTCGACGCCGTGGTGCACGCCGCCCGCGCGGCCGGCTCCGGCTGGACCGGCCGGCTGGACGGCATGCTGACCGTCGACGACACCCGGCGCCATCCCCCGCTCCGCCTGGGCGGGGTGACGGGCCGTGAGATCCATATCGACGGCAGGGCCGTGCGCGGCCCGTTCGCGGTCTCCGTCACCCAAGGACCCGAGCTGCATCTGCGCATGGTGTGGGACCGCGCGATCCTTCCCGACCACACCGCCGAGAGCGCCTTCACCGCGCTCGCCGACGCACTGCGGACCCCGGCTCCGACGGCCGGCTGACCTGCCCCGGGGCCCCGCCCCGCGCTCACCACTCACTTACCGACACCGCCAGACTCGCCGCGCGATCCGCGGCCCGGTCTGCGCACCCCAGGCCGGGCCCGACCACGCCCCGGCCGGAGAAAACCCGCCCCGACAACCTCAGGGATCGCCCATGCTTCCGCTCTCCTCCTCGCAGGAGATCGTCTGGCTGCACGAACAGGTGCAACCGGGCAGCCGCGCCTACAACTTCACCGCCGCACTCGACCTGTGGGGCACCCTCGACACCGACGCACTGCGCCACGGACTCGCCGCCGCACTCGACCGGCACCCCGGCCTGCGGCTGGAACTCGTCGCCGTCGCCGGGGCGATGCCGGGGCAGCGGGTCGCCGAGGGCTGTGTGCCGCGCCTGCACACAGTGGATCTGAGCGGGGAGGCGGACCCGGAGAGCGCGTTCCAGGACCTGCTGCGCACCGAGGCGGAGACCCCGCTCGACACCTTCGAGGCACCGCTGCTGCGCTGGACGCTGGTACGGCTCGCGGACCACCGGCACCGGCTCGTCCATGTCGAACACCATCTGATCCACGACGGTCACTCGTTCGCGATCCTGCTGCGCGATGTGTTCAGCGTCTACCGGGGCCACGTCCTGGGCGAGCCGGTGGAGCTGCCGTCCGCGCCTTCGTACGCCGACCATGTCCGGGCCCGCTCCCGGGACGAGGCGACCGGGGAGCGTCGTGACGGTCTGGAGTTCTGGGCCGGTGAACTGCGCGAGATGTCCTACGACATGCCGCTGCCCGGTCTGACCCGGCCCGGCTCCCGGCGCCGGCACCACGGCGGTCAGCTGCGGCAGTCGATCGGTGCGGATCTGGCGGAAGCGCTGCGCGGCCATGCCCGGGAGCGCGGTCTGACGCCGTTCGCCACGCTCCTGGGGCTCTTCGCCGAGCTGCTGCGCCGGCACAGCGGCCGCTCGCAGATGGTGATCGGCACCGCCGTCGGCAACCGCCCGCGCGGTTTCGAGGGCACGGTGGGCATGTTCGTCAACACCATCCCGCTCGCGCTCCGGCTGGACCCGGCCGCCCCGGCCGAGGAGTCCATGGACGAGGTGACCGACACCCTCATCCGTGCGCTGCCGCACCAGGAGGTGCCGATCCAGGAGCTGACCCGCGCGCTCGGCCTGCACACCTCCGGCGCCGACAACCCGCTGTTCAGCGTCATGTTCAGCGCACACGACGCCGAGTTGCCCGAGATCGACGTCCCCGGTCTGGACATCACCCTGTTCGAGGGCTTCAACACCGGCACCACACGCTTCGACCTGGACGTGGTGCTGCTGCCCGACGACCGGCGCGGGGTCGGCCCCCGGCACGGCGCGCCGGGGATGACCCTGGTCTGGGACTACGACGCCGACATGTTCGGCGAGGACGTGGCGAAGCTGCTCGCCGGACGGTTCCTCGACCTGCTGCGGGCGTATCTCGACTCGCCCGGCACCGCCCTCGCGGACCTGGCGCCGCCGGCGTCACCGCAGGCCGTCCCGGCCGCCGCGCCACCGGCGCCGGAACACGATCCGCTCGACCCCGCCACCGCCCACGACCCGTCCCTGCCCGCGCTGCTCACCGGCGCCCGCCGGATCACCTACGGCGACCTCGATGCTCAGGTCACCTCGCTGGCACAGCGGATGCGGGCGGCGGGGGTGACCGCCGGGCAGCCGGTGGCCGCCGTGCTGCCCCGCGGCGCCGATTCGGTCGTGGCGCTGCTGGCCTGTCTGCGGACCCGGGCGGTGTACTGCCCGCTCTCGCCGTCCGACCCGCCGGCCCGGCTGGAGCTGCTGCTGGGCCGGCTGGGCCCGGCGCTGGTCCTGACCTCAGCGGACGCGGCCGTCACCGTTCCCGACGGCCTGCCGACGGCCACGGTCGACGCCCCGGTCCTGCCGCCGGCGCGGGCGGCCGAGGTCGTGCCCGGTGCCGCCTACCTCATTCACACCTCCGGATCGACCGGCATTCCCAAGCCCGTCGCCGTCGGCCGCGCGGCGCTGGAGAACCATCTGACCGGCGCGGCCCGCCGGTTCGGCCTGGGCCCGGGTGACCGGGTTCTGCTGTTCGCCCAGCCGTCGTTCGACGTGGCCCTCGAAGAGGTGCTGCCGTCGCTGTACGCCGGGGCGTGCCTGGTCGCCCCCGAGCGCGAGGTGCCGACCGGCGCCGAGCTGGCCGCACTGCTGGTCGCCGCCCGCGTCACCGTGGCCAACTTGCCGACCAGTTACTTCCTCGCCACCCGCGAGGAGATGCGCCCCGTGCTCCGCGACGGCCACTGGGCGCCGCGGCTGCTGGTGCTCGGCGGCGAGCGCCTCCCGGCGGACGTGATGCGCGCGTTCCTGGCCGACAGCGACAGCACCGTGCTCAACGTCTACGGCGTCACGGAAGCCGCCATCAGCTCCACCGTCCACGAGATCACCCGGGACGGTCTCGCCGACGCTGCGGAGATTCCGCTCGGCACCGAGCTGCCCGGCGAACGGATCCATGTCCTGGACGCACACCACCGGCCGCTGCCGGCGGGCGCGGTCGGTGAACTGGCCATCGCCGGGGCCGGGTTGGCCGAGGGCTACGTCGGCAACCCCGAGGCCACCGCCGCTCGGTTCCTCCGCGTCGAGGCCCTCGGCGGTGAGCGGGTCTACCTCACCGGCGACCTCGGCTACCGCGGCCGCGACGGGCTGCTGTACTTCCTGGGACGACGGGACCACCAGATCAAACTGCGGGGCTACCGCATCGAACTGGAAGAGGTGGAAGCCGCCGCCTCGGCCGCGCTCGGCGGCCGGTCCTGCGCCGTCGTCCTGGACCGTGAAGCCCCGGGCGGGCCCCGGCTGGTCGGCTTCCTGGAGAGCGCGGACGACAGCGAGTCGTGGGACGAGCAGGCGTTGCACACGGAGCTCGGCCGCCGGCTGCCGAGCGCCCTGGTACCGGGGCGCTGGGCACGGCTCGACACCATGCCGCGGCTGGCCGGCGGCAAGCCGAACCGCGTCGCGCTGACCCGCCGGGCCGCCGAACTGGAGCCGGCCGCCCCCGTCGAGGAGAGCCACGGCGCGCCCGCGCAGCTGCCCGCCGATCCGATGACGCAGCTGCTCGCCGAGGGCTGGCGGGAGGCTCTGGGACACAGCCGCTTCGACGCGTCCTCGGACTTCTTCCGGGCGGGCGGTCACTCGCTGCTCGCCGCGCAGCTGGCGGCCTGGCTCGAACCGCGGCTGGGAGAGCGTCCGCCGCTGCGGCTGCTGTTCCAGAACCCGGTGCTGGCCGACCAGGCCACCGCGCTGGCGGCCGTCGGCACGGCCGTCGGCTCCGCCGCCGTGCCCGCTTCCGCCGCTTCGACCACCGTGACGGAGTCCCGATGACCCAGCCGATGACCGCCCGGACGGCGGCCCCGACGACCACCGCCGGCACCCGACGGCCCACCCCGGACAGCAGCACGCTCAGCGTCGCCCGCGCCGGTGCCCCGGCGACCGACGGCGCGAGCGGAGTGCTCGCCCTGTTCGAGGAGTGGACCCGGCGCTCCCCCGAGGCTCCCGCGGTGATCGACGGTGCCCACAGCTGGACCTACCAGCAGATCGGCGCCGCCGCCGACGAGGTCGCCCAGACGCTGCGCGACCGGGTACGGCCCGGAGACCTGGTCGGCGTCTGCCTCGACCGTTCCGCGGCGCTGGTGGTGACCGCCGTCGCGCTCGCCAGGATCGGCGCCGTCTATCTGCCGCTGGGCCCCCGCCCCGGTGAGCGCCGCACCGCAGCCGTCACCGAGGACCTGAACGTCGTCTGTCTGATCGGCGACCCCGAGGTCCTGCCGCCCCGGCACCGGACGGCCGGCCATCTGCCGCTGGCGCTGCCCGGCGAGGGCGCAAACGCCACCGCCACGGTGGTGGCGGCGTTCGCCGCGCCCGGTGCCACGGCCCGTTCCGCGCCCTCCGGGGCGTTCTACGCCGTGCTGACCTCCGGCTCCACCGGCCGCCCCAAGGCGGTGGCCGTCGGCGAGCCCGCGCTCGGCGCGCTGTTGGGCTGGTATCGCGCCACGAGCGGTCTGGCCCCCGGCGACCGGCAGTCCCTGCTGATCGGCGTCGCGTTCGATCCTCATCTGCTGGAGCTGTGGGCCGGGCTGACGTCCGGGGCGGCTCTGGTGCCCGCGCCGGACGAGGTCCGCTGGGACCCGGTGGTGCTGGCCGACTGGTGGCGGGAGTCCGCGGTGTCGGTGGGTGTCGCGGCCACCCCGATGGTGGAGCCGCTGCTGGAGCGGCCCTGGCCACAGGATTTGACGTTGCGTCATCTGTTTGTGGGCGGTGACCGGATGCGCCGCCGGCCCGGCACCGACGTGACCGCCACCGTCCACAACGCCTACGGACCGGCCGAGGCCACCGTGGTCTCCACCGTGTACGCCATGCACGGCACGGACAGCGCGGCGGGCACGGAGTCCGCGCCGCCGATCGGCCATCCCCTTCCGGGTGTGACCGTGGTCGTCGCCGGCCCGGACGGCCGGCCCGTCGCACGCGGCACGGAGGGTGAACTCCTCATCGGCGGAAGCGGTCTGGCGCTCGGCTACCTGGACCCCGAACTGACCGCGCGCCGCTTCCTGGCCGTGCCCGCGGGCCTCGCTCTGCCGGGAGTGGAGCGCCTGTACCGCACCGGAGACCGGGTGCGGATGCCGGCCGACGGGGAGCTGGAGTTTCTCGGCCGCCTCGACGACCAGGTCAAGATCAGCGGTGTACGGATCGAGCCGGCCGAGGTGGAGGCCGCGTTCGAGCAGGACCTGGCGGTCCTCGGCGCCGTCGTCACCGCGCCGCGTACCGCCGACGGCCACACCCGCCTGGTGGCCTACGTAAGGGCGGCGGCCGGCGCCGTGCTGACCGCGGACGCGCTGCTGCCGGCCGTACGCGCCTGGCTGCCGGAGCAGGCGGTGCCCTCGGACGTACGGATCGTGGACGCCTTCCCCCTGGACGCCAACGGCAAGGTGGACCGGGCCGAGCTGACCCGGCAGGCGGCCGCCACCGCCGAACCGCGTCCCGACGACGTCCCCGCGCACGACGACCGGTCCGCCGACGCCACCCCGGGCGAGCGGCTCGTGCTGAGCGCCGTACGCGATCTGCTCGCGCGGCCCGGGACCTCGCTGACGGAGAACTTCACCGAGGCCGGCGGCACCTCTCTGCTCGCCGCCCGGCTGCTGACCGTCATCGAGAAGGAGAGCGGTATACGGCTGCGCGCCCCCGAACTGCTCCGCCAGCCGGACCTGCGCGCGGTGGCCCTGCTCGTCGACACCCGCCGCGCCGCCCGGCAACCGGCAGGAGTCTGAGATGACCACCCGCACCCCGCACTCCCCCGCTATCCGGAAGGAAGGCCCCGTGCCCACCGAAGGCACCCCGAAGGACGAGCGCACCCCGTCCGGCTCCGCGCCCGCCCCGGCGGCCGGACGGCCCACACCCGCGGCCGGCCTGACGGCCCTCGTGGCATGGCATGCCGCACGGACCCCGCAGGCCCTGGCCGTGGCGGACGGCGACACCACGCTCACCTACGCGCAGCTCGTCTCCTCGGCCCGTGCGCTCGCCGCCCATCTGCGCGAGCACGGCGTGCGCCAGGGTGACTCCGTAGCCCTGCTGATGCCGCGCTCCGCGCGCACGGTCGTCGCCCAGCTCGCGCTGTGGTGGGCGGGCGCCGTGTGCGTACCGCTCGATCCGGCACATCCGCGCTCCCGTTCCGAGGCACTGGCCGCCGACGCGGGCGCGACGCTGACCGTCGGCGACAGCAAGCTCCTCGAATCGGCGGCTCCCGCCGGCGCCACCCTCGCGCTGCCCGGCGAGCCGCTGGTGAACGGCGACCCGGCCCCCGGAGCCGAACTCGCCCCGGACGCCGTGGCGTTCATCATGTTCACCTCGGGCTCGACCGGCCGGCCCAAGGGCGTGGCGGTCCCGCACAGCGCGATCGCCGAGCTGGTCACCGATCCGGCGTACCTCACCCTCGCCTCCCGCGACCGGGTGCTCTTCCACTCGCCGATGACCTTCGACGCCTCGACCTTCGAGATATGGGGAGCCCTGGCCAACGGCGCCGCCGTGGTGGTGTGCACCGCCGAGCGCCCCTCGTTCGAGGACCTGGCCCAGCACGTGGAACGCCACGGCGTCACCGTCGCCTTCTTCACCACCGCGCTCTTCCACCAGCTGGCCGCCCGCCGCTCCCGGGTCTTCTCGCTGCTGCGCACGGTGATCGTGGGCGGCGAGGCGCTGTCCGCGCACCATGCCGGTGAGGTGCTCCACGCCTTCCCCTGGCTGGAACTGGTCAACGGCTACGGGCCGACCGAGGCGACGACCTTCACCACGGCCCACCGCGTCACCGCCACCGACTGCGACGGCCAAGTGCCCATCGGCCGGCCGATCGCCGGCGCGACCGTGCACCTGCTGGACGACGGGGGCCGGCCGGTCCCGGACGGGCAGCGCGGCGAACTGTGGATCGGCGGCAGCCGGCTGGCGCACGGCTACACCGGGCAGCCGCAGCTGACCGCCGAGCGCTTCTGCCACCACCCCGGGTCGGGGCGGCTCTACCGCACCGGCGACCTGGTCTCCCGGCGTCCGGACGGCACCCTCGACTTCCACGGGCGGTCCGACGACCAGGTGAAGATCCGCGGCTTCCGGATCGAACCGGCGGAGATCGAACACGCCCTGCGGGAGCAGCCCGAGGTGGCGGACGCGGCCGTCACCGTGCACCGCCCCTCCCCCGACGACGCCCGCCTGGCGGCCTTCGTCGTGGCCTCGCCCGGACCCGTGCCCCGCCCCGGCACCCTGCGGGACCGGCTCGCCGCCGTCCTGCCCGCCCATCTGATCCCCGACGAGATCCAGCTCGTGGACGCGCTGCCGCTCACCGCCTCGGGGAAGGTCGACCGCCGCGCGCTGACGGATCTCGTCACCGCGGACGGGCCCGACGCGCCGGCCGGGCCGCTGAGTCCGCTGCAGCAGGCCGTCGCCGAGGTCTGGGGCCGGTCGTTGGGCCGTGATGTCACGCGTCCTGATGCCGACTTCCTCGCGCTGGGCGGTCACTCCCTGCTCGCGCTCGCGGTCACCGACGACCTCCGCGAGGAGCTCGGCGTCGAGCTGACGCTCGCCGACTTCTTCGCCGCCCCCACGGTGGCGGGGCACGCCGCGCTGGTCGAGCGCGCCCTCCTCGCCGCGCACAGCGATCTGCACCCCGGCACCCCGGAGGACACCGATGGCCACTGACACCCCCGCCGCCGCGGCGCTCCAGGAGGAGTTGCTGCGCCGGGCCCGCTCCCGCGCCGCCCGCCCCGCCGCCGCCCCCGCGACCGTCCGGCAAGGGCCCGCGCCGCTCTCCCACGCCCAGCGCCGCATGTGGCTGATGGACCGGCTGGGCCATGGTGACGCCTCGTACAGCGTGCCCTTCGCCACCCGGCTGCGCGGCCCGCTCGACCTGGACGCGCTGGCCGCCGCGCTGACGTCGCTGGTACGCCGTCACGAGATTCTGCGTACCCGCTACGGGCAGCAGGACGGTGCGCCGTACCAGGAAGTGCTTCCGGCCCCGGAGGCGCTCGCGCTGCGTGTCGTGGAGTCCGACGCGGACGGCTCCGCCGCGCTGCTGGCCGAGGAGGCGCACCGCCCCTTCGATCTCGCCGCCGGTACCCTTCCGCGCGCCCTGGTCCTGCGGCACGGGGAGCAGGATCACACGGTGTTGCTGACGTTCCATCACATCGCCATCGACGGCGCCTCGTTGGATACCGTCGCCGGTGAACTGGCCCGGGTCTACTCGGCCGCCGTCCAGGGCACCACCCCCGAGGAGCAGCCGGAGCCCGCGCAGTACGCGGACTTCGCGCGCCGCGAGCAGGCGGCCGCCGACCGCCTCGAAGAGGGTCTGAGCCTCTGGGCCGGCCGCCTCGAAGGCGTCTCCCCGCTGCGTCTGCCCCGCCCCGCGCAACCGCCCGCCGACACCGGAATCCGCCCGGCCGGCACACACACCGCTCCGCTCGACCCGCGGGTGCCGGCCGCACTGCGCGAACTGGGACGGCAGCACCGGGCCACCCTGTTCACCGTGGCGCTCGCCGCGTCCTTCGCCGCTCTGCACCGCTTCACCGGCCAGGACGACCTGGTGATCGGGGTCGCCGGCACCCACCGGCAGGGCGCGGACATGCGCGGTCTGGTCGGACTGTGCGTCAACACCCTCCCGGTGCGGGTGAACGCCGCCGGCGACCCGTCCTTCACCGCGCTGCTGGAACGCGTGCGGGAGGCGCTGCTGGACGCCCAGCAGCGCCGCGAGGTCCCTTTCGACCTCGTCCTGGAGCGCCTCGGCGCCGCCGCCCGCGACACGGACGGGACGGCACTGATCCGGGTGACCGCCGACGTCCTGGGCGCACCCGCGACACTGCGGCTGCCGGGCACGGTGGACGAGTATGTCGAAGTCGGCGCCGGCGAAGCCAAGTTCGACCTCTCCTTCGGCATGGTGGACACCGACGCCCCCGCCGGGATCGTCCAGTACAGCCGGACCGCGCTGGACGAGGAAGCGGCGGCCGCTCTCGGCGCCCACTACGCCGCCCTGCTCACCGCCGTGGCGGACGAGCCGGGCCTTCGGCTGTCCCGGCTGCCCGGTGCGCCGCCGGCGCCGCGCGGCGAACCGGGCGGGCACCCGGCCGAGGTGCTGCTGCGGTCGTACCCCGAGGTCGCCGAGGCTGCGGTGGTCGCACCGGTCGGCGGCCCGCTGCTGGCGTACGCCGTACTGCGCGGCATCGGCGGCCCCTCACCCGCCCAGCTCCGCTCCCGTCTGCGCACGGCGCTGGCCGCGGAACTGGTACCCGCAGCGGTGACCTTGCTGGACACCCTGCCGCGTACGGCCGGCGGTGCGGCGGACCCGGCCCGGCTCCCCGGATTCCCGTCGGCCCCCGCACCGGAAGGCGCGCGCGCCGACGCCGTGACCGAAGGATTCACCGCGCTCCTGGGCCACTTGCCCGGACCGGACGACGACTTCTTCCTCCTCGGCGGCCACTCCCTGATCGCCGTCCAGCTCGCCGAGCGTCTGCGCCAGGCGTTGAAACTGCCGCTGACCGGTCTGGACATCCTGCAGGCCCGCACCCCGCGGGCGGTCACCGCCCTGTTGGACGCACGTGCGGCGGAGCGTGCCGCCGCGCCCTCGGCCGCCCCCTCCCGCCCGCGGCGTTCACGCGAGGGCACGGTCCTGGTCACCGGCGGCACCGGCGGGGTCGGCGCGTTCGTGCTGCGCGAACTGGCCGCCCGGGGACGTCCCGTACTGGCGCTGGCCCGCCCGGAATCCGCGCATCTGGTCGCCGCGGAGGGCGTGGACGTCATCGAGGGCGACCTCACCGACCTGGACGGCCTGCGCAAGGCCGTCGACGGCGCCGATGCGGTCATCCACGCGGCCTGTACCTTCACCCGTCCCGAGGTCGATGTGACGGCGATGGCCGCGATGGTCGGCGCCTGGTCGCGCGGCCCGTTCGTCTTCGTCAGCAGTGTGGACGCCTATGGACACCCGGACGGCGAGTGGGTGGCCGAGGAGTCCGCCCCGCGGCAGCCGCTGAGCGGGTACGGACAGGCAAAGATCGACTGCGAAGGGCTGCTGCTGAGGGCGGCCGGCGCCCAGGGCCGGGGCGGCGCGAGCGCCGTCCGTTCCCCGCTCGTCTGGGGGCCGCACCACCGGCTGCGGGACCAGTTGCGCTGGGGTGCGACCGGTGTGCTCTACCAGGCGGCGCGGGAGGGCCGGCCCATCGACCTTCCGCGGCCGGGTACGCAGGGGAATGCGTGGTACGGCGCGGCCTGGGTGCATGCCGCGGCCCTGGCCCGGGCCGTGGTCTCCGGTCTGGATTCCCCCGTGCACGGCGTCGCCAACGCCGTCAGCGGACACCTCTCCTGGCGGGACCTCGCCACCGGACTGACCGAACTGCTCGGCAGCGGCAGCGAGATCCGTGAGACGGACGAGGTCCATCCGGACCTGAACCACCGCTGGCACTACCACGCCGACCGGCTGGCCCCGTCCCTGCGCGCACGGCCGGACGAGGACTGGCGCTCCGTACTGGCCGCCATGGTCGACCCGTCCGAGCAGTGAGCGGCGTGGCGTGACGACGGGAGGACACCCGATGGCCCCGACCACCGGGTGTTCTCCCTCCGCCGGCCTGCCGCGACCCGCTCGGGCCCTGCCGGTCAGCGGCGGTCCACTGGTGGTCAGCGGCGGTCCACTGGTGGCCGAAGTCCTGCGTCCAGTACGCCTTGAGCTTCCCGCCGAAGACGACAGCTACCCCGGTGGCGCGGGAGGAGCAGCCGAGATTGTCGGCCCGGTGCCCCCGGGCCGGTGATCACGATCTCTATGGTTGGCGCCATGAGCCCGGATGCCGACGCCACCCCCAAGCGCCGCCCGACAAGGACGGAAGCCAGGGCCCGCACCCACCGACCGCTGCTCGACGCGGCCACGCGGACCGGTGCGCGCAAGGGATGCTCCGACGCGTCCGTGGAGGAGACCGCCGAGGCGGCGGAATTCTCCATCGGCGCCCGCTACTCGAACGTCGGCAGCAGTGCCGGCGCTACGCGGTGCGCAACCCCCGGCTGATGCACACGCGCGCCGAACGGCTGCGGGGCCCCCGGGCCGAGACGGAAACCCTGATGACCCGGCGCCGGAGCGCATCGGCGCACACGAGACCGTATCCGCAGGGAGGTCGCTCGGATCGCCCAGGACACCGCGGTCGCGCACCCGCGGAGGACACCGCACCCGCCGATCCGCCCGAGGAGAAACGATGACCCACATCGACACCACGGCGCCCCTGCCCTCGCTCCAGGATCTGCTCGACCCACGGCACCAGGCCGACCCCTACCCCCTCTACTCCCGTTGGCGGACGCATGCGCCGGTCGCGCGCATCGATGAACAGCTGATGGTGCTCAGCCGGTACGAGGACTGCGCCGCGGTGCTGCGCGACGCACGGTTCGGACACGCCGAGGCCGACGATCCGCGGTTCACCGGCGAGCGGGCCCGTCCGGCTTCCAAGGTGCTGGTCGACGACGACGGCCGGCCCGTACGGGGCTTCTTGAATCTGAATCCGCCCGACCACACACGGATGCGCTCCCTGGTCTCCCAGGCCTTCACCCGGCGCCGGGTGGAAGGTCTCACGCCGCGCATCGAAGAGCTCGCCACCGAGCTGTTCACCGCCCTGGAGTCCGCCGAGGGGCCCGTCGACCTGATCGAGGACCTGGCCACTCCGCTGCCGGTGGCGGTGATCAGCGAACTGCTCGGTGTCCCCGCAGCCGATCGTCACCGGATGCTGGAGTGGTCGCACGCGGTGGCCCGCGCCCTGGTCCCCGACTTCCTGCTGCCTCCCGGAGCCGCCGAGCAGGAGGCGCAGGCCTGGCGCGAGTTCACCGACCACCTGCGCGGACTCGTCGCCGAACGCCGCCGCTCGCCCGGCGACGACCTGCTCTCGGCGCTGGTCGCCGTGCACGACGACGGTGATGCGCTCACCGAGAACGAGCTGCTGGCCACCTGCACCCTGCTGCTGATCGCCGGCCACGAGACCACCGTCAACCTCATCGGCAACGGCACCCTCGCCCTGCTGCGCCACCCTGACCAGCTCGACCGTCTGCGCAGCGACCCGGACCTCATCGCACCCGCGGTGGAGGAGCTGCTGCGCTACGACTCGCCGGTCCAACTCGTCGCCCGCTTCGCCCTGCAGGATGCCGAGGTCGCCGAGGTGCCGGTCGAGCGCGGCACCACACTCCTGCTCCTGACCGGTGCCGCGAACCGCGACCCCGCCGCGTACGACCACCCCGACCGCCTCGACGTGGGCCGCGCCCCGCGCCATCTGTCCTTCGGCCATGGCATCCACTTCTGCCTGGGCGCTCCGCTCGCCCGCCTCGAAACCCAGATCGTCCTGGCCCTGCTCCTGCGGCGCGCCCCGAACCTCCGGCTCGCCGGTGCGCCCCGGTGGAAGGACCACATCACCCTCCGCGGCCTGAGCAGGCTCCCCCTCTCACTCGGATGACGCCCGGACCGCCCTCACCGCGGCCTCTTCCCCAGCGGCGGTGGGCGGCACCTCTCGCCTCCCGGCACTTGCGTACGTGCCAGAGCAGGCAACGGCACAGCTCGCCGAAGCCCCTCAGCGGCTTCTGAACGCCCCCTGCACATAGGGCGGTCTGCCGCGGAGCGCCCGCGGGCGGGCGGCCGTGCCGGAACGTGCCGCCTGCGGGGCGCGCAGCGCCGCCCGTCCGATCGAGTTCGCCGGGCCGGGAAAATCCCGTCTCTCGGCCTGCCCCGCACCGATTCCTGCGGCCGGCTTGCGACCATGGGCGAGCTGCCGGGGCTGACGCCCTCCGGGTGCCTGACCGCCACCGGAGCGCGACACATCGGTCAACCGGTACCGGTATCCGCGGAACTTCCGCGCGAAGACCTCCGTCGCCGCAAAGGAGCCCTGTATGAACGCCAGCACGGATCTGCTTGTCGACGCCTTCGGACGTATCCGTGAGGTCGTCGAGGACACGGTCACCGGGCTCGACCCCGACGAGCTCAGCACCCGCCCCGACGACGCCAATTCGATCGCCTGGCTGGTCTGGCATCTCACCAGGATCCAGGACGATCACCTCGCCGGGGTGGCGGACACCGAGCAGATCTGGACCTCGGACGGCTGGTACGACCGCTTCGGACTCCCCTTCGCGCCCGACGACACCGGCTACGCCCACTCCAGCAAGGACGTGGCGGCCGTAAGCGACCTGAGCGCACAGCTCCTGACCGACTATCACGGCGCTGTCCACGACAACACCGTGCAGTACCTCGCCGGGATCGACGACAAGGACATGAAGCGCGTCGTCGACCGCGCCTGGACACCGCCCGTCACCCTGGGAGTCCGCCTCGTCAGCGTGCTCGCAGACGATCTGCAGCACGCCGGACAGGCCGCTTACGTCCGCGGCCTGCTCGGTCTGTGAGAACCGGTCCGGGCCCCGCAACGGTCACCGCGGCCTCACCCCCTGCGGGGCAGGCGGTGCAGATCCACCGCGGCGAGCCGGCCCGCCGCCAGCTCCGCCGTCATGTACGTGCAGTACGGCTGCCGGCGGCGGTCGGTCGGCGAACCCGGATTCAGCAGGCGCAGCCGGTCGTCCGCCGTGGAGTCCCAGGGGATGTGGCTGTGCCCGAACACCAGCACATCGAGCTCGGGGAACCGTTCGGCGCAACGGCGCTCCCGCCCCTGCGCCGAGCCCGTCTCGTGCACCACGCCGAGCCGGACTCCCGCCAGTTCCGCATGCGCCACCTCCGGCAGCCGAGCCCGCAGCTCCGGGCCGTCGTTGTTGCCGTACACCCCGATCAGCCGCCGGGCACGGGCCTGCAGCAGGTCCAGCGTGGCGGTGTCGACCCAGTCACCGGCATGCACGACGACATCGGCGCGTGGCACCTCGTCGAGCAGCTGTGACGGCAGCGCCTTGGCGCGCTTGGGCACATGGGTGTCGGAGATGAGCAGGAGTCGCACGGGGCTTTTCCTCTGCTGGGCTGGGCTGGGCTCGCGGACGCGTGCGGGGCGGGGCGGTCAGCGTTCCTGGGCGGTCGGCCGCACGGCGATCTCGTTGATCGCCACATGCGGCGGCTGAGTGACCATGAAGGTGATGACCCGGGCGATGTCCTGGGCCTGCAGCCAGCTCTCCGGCGGCAGCCCGTGGGCCGATGCGGCCTGGGAGCCGCCACGTGTCATCTCCGTCCCGGTCATGCCCGGCTCGACGAGTCCGACCCGTACCTGCCGTCCGGTCACTTCCTGGCGCAGCGCCTCGCTGAAGGAGCACACCGCGTGCTTGGTGGCTGAGTAGACGCTGTTGTCCTTACGGGGCACCCGGCCCGCGACCGAGCTGACGGTCACCAGGTCGGCCACGCCCCGCGGCCCCTCGTGCGCCGCGCGCAGCAGATGCGGGAGTGCGGCGTGCGACATCCGCAGAACCGCCGTGAAGTTGAGGTCGACCATCCGCTCCCAGTCCTGGGGATCGCTGTCCTCCACCGAGCCGCGCACGCCGAAGCCCGCGTTGTTCAGCAGGACGTCCAGCCGTCCGAAGTGGTCGACGGCCTCCTCGACGGCGCGCCGTGCCTGCGTCGTGTCAGCGAGATCGGCCGTCAGGGCGAAGGCTGATCCGCCCAGTTCACCGATCGTCTCCGTGAGCTGCTCCAGCCGCTCGGTACGCCGGGCGACCAGTGCGAGGGAGCAGCCCTCGCGGGCCAGCGCCAGGGAGGCGGCCGCACCGATACCGCTGGAGGCGCCGGTCACCAGCGCCACAGTGCCCGACAACGCCTTCCGGTCGCCGCCGCCTGCTCCGGCCCCGTCCTGACGCACCGTCATGGAATGCCCGGCCTCTGAGCTGCCCATCGTCGTCCCGCTCCTCCCGCTCGATCTCGTCGGCCCACAGCAGCCGAATCCCGCTCCGCAGACCCGTACCCCGCCCGGCGCCCGCCGTCCCTCCCCTCCGCCATCTGGCATGTGCGCTCCGTCCTCCGCCGACACCCGCCCGCGGACGCGGTGCGTCCGCCCGGACAGCGGGTATTACCCACGGGAACCCCCCTTTGGCTCTGGGAGCTGCTCATGAAGCACACCCATCCCCTGCCCGGCGACATCGGACTCACCCAAATATCCGGCGCCACCGGCCAGTTGATCCGCTTCGGACAGTGGATCAACGGAGACGGCTTCGCCGACTACGAACACGCCTTCCTCGTCCTGCCCGACAACCGGCTGCTAGAGGCCGAGCCGGGTGGCGCCCGCATCGTGCCCCTCACCACCTACGCCGACGCGGACGTGGTCTACGTCTGCCCGGAACGGCTCACCGAGCGGCAGCGCGCCGACATCTGCGCGGCCGGCGCCCGCTATGCCGGGGTGCCCTACAGCTTCCTCGACTACCTGGCGATCGCCACGCACCGGTTCCACCTGCCCGTTCCGGGGCTGCGCCGCTATGTCGCCAGCACCCGGCACATGATCTGCTCCCAACTCGTCGACCAGTCCTATCAGGACGCCGGTGTGCATCTGTTCGCCGACGGCCGCTGGCCCGGCTATGTGACGCCGATGGCCCTGTACCACCTGCCGGCCCGCTGACCCGACCACCCGGCACCGTCCGTAGACGGACCCGGGTACGGGCATGAATGCGCCCGGCGGCACGCACGGAACAACGGGCCCCGCCGGGCGTGTCACGGAGTACGGCCGTACGTCACCCGCGTCGCCCTCCTCCGTGCGACGCCGCGTGGTGCGCCGTACCGCTCGCGGCCGCTTCCTCGTTCACCACCCGGTCTCCGCCCCACCGCCCGCTGCACTCCGCTTCCATCTCGTCTCGCCGTACCGCTCATGGCCGGTGGGGCGGAACCCGGCAGCGGCGGCGACGGCGGCAGAGGCACGGTGGTCCGGGTGGATATGGGCGACGAGGGTCTGCACGGGCTGTTCGCGGAGCCAGCCGACGAGCCCCCGGGCCGCCTCGGTGGCGATGCCGCGACGCTGCCGGTCCGTCCCCACCACCCAGGCGACCTCCGCTACATTTCCGTGCTCGTCGGCGGTGACCGTCGCCTGGACCGTGCCTGCCAGGCAGCCCTGATCGCGGACCTGGATCACCCAGTTGCACCAGGTGACAGCGGGGTCGGGGGAGCCGGCAACCAGCCGTTCATGGCGGGTGCGCAGCGCCTGCGGGGTCGCCGGGGCGCCGCCGGTGAAGGTGTGCAGGTCCGGATCGGACAGCACAGCGGCCAGTTCCTCGGCATGGTCGACCCGCAGCGGCAGAAGAGTCAGCCGGCCGGTGTGGATGATCTCGGCCTCCATGGCGAGCGGCATCCGACTCCTCCCCCGGGCGACGCACCGCTCCGCAGTTCCTCGTGGTGGCGGCTCGCCTATCATTGTGACTGCCCGGACACCGGAGCGGAGGCTACGGGACGATGCAGCGGCAATCCGTACTTGTCTATGACGGCGACTGCGCCTTCTGCACCTCCTCGGTCCGGTTCGCGGAACGGTGTCTGCGGCCGCGCTGTGCCGCGACGCCCTGGCAGTTCACCGACCTCGTACGGCTCGGCATCACTCAACAACGCGCCGAACGCGAGGTGTTGTGGGTGACCCCGGCCGGATCCGTCCACGGTGGCGCCCAGGCTGTCGCCAAGCTGCTGATGAGCGCACGCGGCGGATGGCCGGTGGTGGGCGCACTGCTCATGCTTCCGCCGGTGCGGTGGGTCGCCCAGGGCGCGTACCGGATCATCGCGAACAACCGTCAGCGGCTGCCGGGCGGTACGGCGGCCTGTGCGCTGCCGTCCTCCCGGAACGGCCGGAACCGGTCATAGCGCGTCCGGCCGGACGGACGGAGCCGGTCCGGCGTGCGGACGGCTCGGCGTGCGGACGGCTCGGCGTGCGGACGGCTCGGCGTGCGGACGGCTCGGCGCCCGGTGGCGTTCCGCCATCGGGCGCTTCTTCCCTCCGCAGCGCTGCCCGGCCTGCCCGGTCCGGGCTCAGGTTCCGGACTTACGGCCGTAGACGTAGACGTCATCACCGTTCTTGAGCAGGGACCAGTACTTCTTGGCGTCGTTGCTGCGCATATTGACGCAGCCGTGCGAGCCGGGGGCCGACCAGACGCTGCCGCTGATGGAGTGGAAGGCCTGGCCGCCGTCGAAAAACTGGCTGTACGGCATGGCCACGTGGTAGATCGTCGACACGTGGTGCAGGTTGCGCCAGTAGATCTTCTTGGCGCCGGTGCGGGTCTCGTACCCGTCGCGGCCGCTGCGGACCGGTACCGGCCCGAACACCAGCTTTGATCCGTCCTGGATCCAGCTGAGCTGGCGGGTGAGGTCGACGCAGGCGATCCGGCCCTTGTCGGTGGGGCACTTATGTGCCTTGTTCGGGTTGTTCCCGGCTGCCTTCTGCTGCGCCACGAGGCTCATCACGCCCCAGGTGACGGGGCCTGCGTAGCCGATGTTCGGGGTGATGCCATGGCTGGTCTGGAAGTCACGGATCGCCCGGCAGTCCGCCGCCGACTGCCGGCCGTCCACCGGACGCCCAAGGAACTTCTCGGCCTGCTTCTGGTACGGGCCGCGGCTCGCGGTGCAGGACGAAGCGGTGGCGGCCTGGGCCGTGGAGCCGAAGGCCACCGTCAGCGGAAGGGTCAGCGCCGTGAGGGCGGCCGCCGCGCCTGCCCGGCGGCCGGCGCCGCCCCGCCGTATCCGCAGGTTCAGTTGTCTTTTCATGCCCCGTAGGACTGTTTGCCCGACCCGTCGGTTGCAGGCGTGACCGACCCGAAATATCTGATAGGTCACGCCATGGCCCGACAGGGTGCGGCACGCCCCGGCAGACGGGGGATTGTCCGGCCCTCCGCCCGGGGGTGACGGCCGCGTTTACAGCACCGTGCCTGCGGCGACCGAGCCTTCGTGGCCGGTCCGGCTGGTTGCGTTGGCGACCAGCTGGTGGTCCATGCCGGGGTCACAGGAGTAGGTGACCTTAACCTTGTCTGTGCCCCCCGTCTGCCCCCCGCCGCAAACCCGCACAGGTTTCCGCCATCACGGCCGCCTGCTCCACCGCCCCGCCCGGATCCCGCCCGCCTCCCCAGTGGCGCGAACCCGAACACACCCCGGTCGATAACGCTCCGCTATCCGCTCGCCACTTACTGTGCTCATGGCGGGCGGTCGCGGCACCCCGCGCACGGTCGCCTCTCCAGGCTCCGCCGAGAGCCCACCTCCAGAAGGGACCACACATGATCACCGATGCCCTGCGGACCGAGTACGAGCACCGCTTCGCCACGTACGACACCGATGGCGACGGCTACCTGACCGCGCAGGACTTCACCGAGCGGGCCCGCGTGCTGACGAAAGCGGTGGGCGAACCGGAGGAGTCCGCCAAGGCGCAGGCGTTGCGGGCGGGGATGCGCAACACCTTCGACGAGCTCGCCGCCCTGGCGAACGTGGACGGTTCGGGCCGTCTGGACCGGGAGCAGTTCGTCGCCGCGTTCGCGCGGGCCGGCGAGTCGGGGATGCTCGGCAGGGTCGTGGGGCCGTCGGTCGCCGCGACCGTCGCACTGGCCGATGCCGACGGGGACGGTGTGGTCAGCCTGGCGGACTTCACGGCCGTGCACCGCGCGGCAGGGTACTCGGCCGCCCAGGCGGAGGCGGCCTTCACGGCGCTGGACGATGACGGCGACGGGCGGCTGATGGTCGACGCGTGGCAGGCGCCGTGAGCGCGTAGGCGTCAGCGGCGTCGACGGGCCGCGTTCCCGGACGAGCGGTGCGCCGGTTCACCGCAGCGGGCAGGTCGGCCCGTCGCCGACGGGTGCCGCCGGCCGCCGCTCACGTCCTGAAGGTCAGCGCGAGCTGGGCCAACAGCTCCGGACCGCTCGCCCGGTCGGTCCACAGCCCCACGTAGCCGTCGGGCCGGATGAGGAATCCTTCGCCGCCGCGTGCGCCGTAGATCTGCCGGAACTCGTCACGGCTGTCCTGGACGACGGGCAGCAGCAGACCGTCCGTCCGGAGGTGCGGGGCGGCGATCACCCGGACGTTCAGCAGCCCGTGCGCCCTGCTCCGTGCCGCATCCGCCACCTCGTCGTACGGCGGCAGCTGGTCCTCGTGGTCCGCATACAGCAGCAGGGTGTGTTCGTCGCCGCGCAGCAGGTCGAACAGACGGGACGGGAAGGTGGCGAGGTCGTAGCGGAGGCCGCCGCAGTCCGGCGCACGGTCCCCCGGCGCCTGCTCGAAACCCACCAGTTCCGTGCCGCGCTCGACCCGGCCTCCCCAGCGCATGAGCAATTCCTCAAGGAGGCGTTCGGTGTCGTTCTGCGGAAGCGCGGCAAAGCGGTACGGGACCTCCGGCGGCAGCGTCAGCTCGATGCGCGCCTGCTGGATGCCATTGACGTAGAGCAACTGCCCCCGGAGCGGGACCGCGGCTTCCAGTGCCTCCCGGACCATCCCCATGCGGTCCCAGATCTCAGCGTCCTGGGCTGGATGCCCACCGCCTTGGCGAACGGCTGCGGCGCGGGCAATCGGTCGATGACGCGGCAGCGCACGCCTCGACGCTGCAGCTCGGAGGCCGCCGTCAGCCCTACGGGACCCGCCCCTACGACCAGCACATCCACATCGGCCACGGCTGCCTCCCGAGCGGGAACGCGCTCCTCTCCAATGCAACACAACGCGGAATGTCTGTCCATTTCGCACGAGCGCGCCGCCTCGCGACACCGCCGGGCCGCACTGTGTCCAGCAGGTCGGGTGCGCGAGGGCGTCGGCACGGCATGCGCCACGCACCGGCGTCGCCACTCCCCCAACACCCTTGTGATGCAGGCCACATGAAGTGATGTCATACGGGCACGGAGGCCCGTTCGTGTCCGAAGTGAGGGGCTCGCAAGGGGCTCTGACGCTGCAGGGAAAGGACATCACATGCGTAACGGGCGAATTCTCACCGGCGCCTTCGCCGCCGCCACGCTGGCGGTGGTCGGACTGGGTGCCACCCATGCCAGTGCCGCTACGGGGGCGGCGAGCGCCACCCCTGCCGCTTCCCACGCACAGCACCAGCAGAAGCCGATGGACGGTCCTCCCGGAACCGTCTGGACCGGCAAGAAGTTCTGGACGCTCAGCGATTGCCAGGCGGCAGGTACCGACCTGGTGGCTAGCGGCAAGTGGGCCGACCCGTTCTGCGACGGCTCGGGGCTCCAGTACGACCTGTGGGCCAGGCCCCTGTAATTCCCCACGTTCCCAGGGGCTTTCGCCCCCTCGCTACCTCAGCTCCAGCAGACCGGCCGGCTGCACGGTGAGGGGCGGGCGGTGAGCGCACGGCCCGAAGAGCCGGACGACTGCCGATACGGCGGGCGTCCGGCTCTTCCGCTGGTGCTGCCCGCCGGGTCCGGCCGGCCTCCCGGACGACAGGGTCGGCAACGGGGACCGGCGGCAAGGCCGTACGGCGACGCGGTTCGCGCCGCCGTACCCGTGCACGATGCGCCGTTGCACCAGGGCAGAACGGGCCGTTGCACTGCCGGCAGCCCGTGCGCGGTGCATGCGGACCTGCGCAGCGCGTGCGTCGAGTGCGCCGGTTGCGCTCGGCGGACACCCCCGGGCCGGGCGGGTGATCGCCGGATGCAGGGGGGTGATGCGCCTGCGGTATCACGGGTGCGCCCCTGCCCGTCTGAACAGGTCCGTACGGCACAAGCATGGCCGCGCTCCGACGGCAAGGGTGCAAGCCGACCCTCGGCGGCGCTACCGCGCGCTCTGCCGGGGCGAACTCGGGGCGTGGTTGTCTCTTCCCCGTCAAATTCATGGCGCCGCACGGAAACGCGGTTCGAGCACCATGCGAACGCGTACGCCGAAAAGCGCCAGGATTCCTGAATGACCGCCAGGCAACTGCGCGGCGAGCGACGGGAGTAAGGGCATGGAATTCTCGCAGGCATCGGCATCGCCTGCCCGGAGTGAATTCCGGGGCTATGGCGTCCGGGGCATCACGGCAGCGGCAGTCCTGCTCGCGGCCGGCACGCTGAACCTGGCGTCCGGGCAGTCCGCCGAGGCCCGGTCGGGCGGGGCCTGGGACCGCCTGGCCGGGTGCGAGAGCGGAGGGAACTGGCGTATCGACACGGGCAACGGGTTCTCCGGAGGGCTGCAGTTCGCCCACTCCACCTGGCACTCCTTCGGCGGCGGTGCCTTCGCGTCACGAGCGGCGCGGGCGACCCGGTCCGAGCAGATCCAGGTGGCGGAGAGGGTACTGGCCCGTCAGGGCTGGGGCGCCTGGCCGGCCTGCTCCGCGTCACTGGGACTCAACTCGGCCACCGCGCACCGCACTCCGCGGACCACCACAGCGCGCCCCGCTCCGCAGCGGCAGGCAGACCCGTCGGCCCGGGCGCGGGCCCGCCATCCGCAGTCCCATGAGAAGCGATTCAAAGTGGGACGCCATCGGAGTACCGGCGGCTCGGTCGTCGTCAATGCCGGCGACACGGTGAGCGGCCTCGCGTATGCACACGGCCTCGGCTGGCAGGAATTCTACCGGCTGAACCGGAAGGTGATCGGGGCGAATCCGCATCTGATTTTCCCCGGCACACGACTGGCTTTACCACACTCCGCCGCCCACTGAGCGCGTAACGGAATAGCGGGGATTCCCGGGCCCGCCGCCAGGGGAATTCCGCTGATGCTCCGCGCTTTCACACCGCGGTGGCTCGTCGGAGGGGACGGGCCACCGCGGGACGTGGTGGTGGGGCCGACGTCGCCTGCGCCGACTCCGTAGGTGCGTGCCGTCGCGGGGACCGGCGCCTCAGTCGGCGGTCGCGTACACGCGGTTCGCGAACTCCGCGATCTCCGCGTCGCTGAGGTTCTTCGCGAGGTTGGCCTCGGTGATCATTCCCACCAACTGGTGGCCGCCTTTGACGTCGATCACCGGCAGGCGCTTGATGTGGTGATCCTCCATGGTCCGCAGGACCTCGGAGGCGTCCGCATCCGCGTCGATCCAGTGCAGCTTGCCCCCCATGGAACCGGCCTGCACCGTCGCCGGGTCGACCCCTTCGGCACAACAGGTGACGACGATGTCGCGATCGGTGATCATACCCATGAGCCTGTTGTTGTCACCGCAGATGGGTACGCAGCCGACGGACAGGTCCCGCATCATCTTCGCCGCATCCATCAGCGACTCATGTGCACCCACACAGTGCGCTCCGCCGGACATGATGTCGCGGGCTCGCAGCTTGCTGGCCATGATTCCTCCTGTCGCAGGAGTGGGTACTTGCCTCGCTTCGATCACACCACGAATGGCCCCACGACGCTCCCCGGGCGATGCTGCCCCGGCGGGGCGGGATCGCTCTTCAGCCGGCGCCGCGCGAGGGCGCGGAAGACGACGGGAGACCCGCCACCGCCTCGCGGCCACCGCCGCACGTTCCGGGTGTCAACTACCCGCGCGCACAAGCGTCATCATGGGGCGACTGCGGGACCGGACCGCACCCCCGGGCGTAGTGTCAGCCTCTGTGACCATGTCGAATCCTTTCTTCGAGCCGAGTGATCTGCCCTACGCCCTGCCGCCCTTCGCGCAGATCAGGAACGAACACTTTCTGCCTGCCTTCGCACGCGGAATGGCCGACCAGCTGGCCGAGGTGGCAGCCATCGGCGCCGACGCCGAGCCGGCGACCTTCGAGAACACCGTGGAGGCGCTGGAGCGCAGCGGCGCGGTCCTGGGCCGGGTGCGCAGGGTGTTCTTCAACAAGGCGGCGACGGATACCGACGAGGAGATCCAGGCGATCGAGGTCGAGATCGCTCCCCGGCTGGCCGCCCATGACGATGCGCTGCTGCTCGACTCCGCGCTGTTCGCCCGGCTGGACGCGCTCTTCGGCCGACGCGAGCGGCTCGGCCGGGACCCGGAGCAGCTGCGGCTGCTGGAGCGGCACCACACGAGCCGGATCCGGGCCGGCGCGCGGCTCGCCCCGGAGCAGCAGCAGCGCCTGCGCGAGCTGAATGCCGAGATCGCAGCCCGGTGCACCGAGTTCGGGCAGAACCTCCGGGCAGCCACCGCGGATGCTGCCCTCGTGCTGGACCGTGCCGAGGAGCTGGCCGGTCTGCCCGCGGACCAGATCGCGGCCGCCGCCGCGAACGCCCAGGCACTGGGGCACCAGGGCAAGTTCGTGCTCAGCCTGAAGAACTTCTCCCACCAGACCGAACTCGCCGCTCTGGACGACCCTGCGCTGCGCGAGCGGCTGCTCACCGCCTCCCTCGGGCGCGGCATGGACAGCAACGGCCCGGTCGCCGTCGCCCTGGCCACCCGGCGTGCGGAGCGCGCCGCCCTGCTCGGCTACCCCAGCCATGCCGCCTGGGAGGTCGCGGACCGGACCGCCGGCACCACGGACGCCGTCGAGGAACTGCTCGGCCGGCTGGTCGCTCCCGCCACCGCCAATGCCGAGCGGGAGGGTGCGGCCCTGGCCGAGGCGGCCGGCGTTGCGGAGATCCGCGCGGCGGACTGGCAGTACTTCTCCGAGCGGGTGCGCAAGGAGCGGTTCGCGCTCGACGCGTCGGTGCTGCGGCCCTATCTGGAGCTGGAGACCGTGCTGCACGACGGTGTGTTCCATGCCGCCGAGCTGGTCTACGGGATCACTTTCACCCGGCGCCCCGACCTGGTGTCGTACCACCCGGACGCCCGCATCTACGAGGTGCACGACGCCGACGGCAGCCCGCTCGGCCTGTACATCGGCGACTTCCACGCGCGCGATTCCAAGCGGGGCGGCGCCTGGATGGACGCACTGGTACCGCAGTCCCATCTGCTCGGCCACAGGCCGGTGGTGGTCAACAACCTGAATGTCGCCAAGCCCCCGGCGGGCGAGCCGGTACTGCTGACCTGGAGCGAGGTCAACACGCTGTTCCACGAATTCGGGCATGCGCTGCACGGCCTGTTCTCCGACGTACGCTACCCGCTGCTGTCCGGGACCCAAGTGCCGCGCGATTTCGTCGAGTTCCCCTCCCAGGTCAACGAGGTGTGGGCGGACTGGCCGGAGGTGCTGGCCCATTACGCCCGGCACCACGTCACCGGCGAGCCGATGCCGGCCGAACTGCCGGCCCGGCTGCGCGAGGCGGAGAAGTTCGGCGCGGGCTTCCGGATGGTGGAGCACCAGGCCGCCGCGGTGCTGGACTGGGCCTGGCACACCCTTTCCGCCGATGGCGACGCCCCGGGGGCCGACGAGGCCGAGGCGTTCGAGGCGGCCGCGCTGGAGCGCTACGGGCTCGCGATGTCCACGATCCCGCCGCGCTATCGCACCGGCTACTTCGCCCATATCTTCAGCGGCGGCTACGCGGCCGGGTACTACGGCTACCGCTGGGCCGAAGTGCTGGATGCCGACACCGTGCGCTGGTTCCGCGAGAACGGGAAGACGATCCGTGAGAGCGGTGAGGTCTTCCGCCGGGAACTCCTCGGCAAGGGCGGCAGCGTCGACCCGCTCGGAGCCTTTCGCGCGGTGGTCGGGCGGGACCCGGAGCTCGGGCCGCTGCTGGCGCGCCACGGGCTGGACGGCTGATCCCCGGAGACCGTGCATGAGGGCGCCGCGGCCCGCTGGTGCCTGACCGGCGGCTGCTCCGTGGTGGGGCGGGAGCGGCCGCCGAACCGTTCGGCCGGGGTCAGCCGACGGCGAACCGGTGGTGCCGCTCCCCCTGGAGACGGCCCGGCGGGAGCCTACGGCCGTACGCGACCAGCAGCAGATCCTGGGCGGCGCCGGACAGCGGCGTGCCGTTGCCGAAGGACCAGTCGAGGTCGTCGGCGCGGAGCTCGGTACCGGTGAGGTCGGCGCCGAAGAATCTGGCGGTCCGGAGGGTGACCTTCTCCAGGAGGAGGCGTATCCGGTCCTCGGGAACGCGCCGGTCGAGGCCGAGGGCGACCGTGATGTCCAGGCCGTGCACCACGTCGTGCGCCAGCGCCGACGCGAGGCCGCCGACCGGTGGCTTCCAGGGGTGATGCGCGTTGTCCCGGAGGAAGTCGGCAAGCTCACCCGTCGACGCGGCGGCCGCGTCCCTGCGGGCGCACCGGTCGGTCATCCGGTGGAGATTGCCGCCCGCTCTGACGAGTTCGACGGCCGTCTTGGGGAGCGAGTAGCGGAACCCCATCGACATATGGGCCGCGACATGCCGTACCCGCCACCCCGCGCAGAGCGTCGGCGCCTCCCACTGCTCGGCCGTCAGACCGTCCAACAGGTCTGCCAGTTCCCGGCGTTCGGCCGCGATCGCCGCTTCGATACTCATCTGTGTACTCCTCCCGAACCCGTAGACGTTCTCCTCCGGCAATCAGCCATCGGCGTTCCCCCTCGGGATGCGTCTCTCGAACTGTCTCTCACCCAAGGGTCTTGGCACCTTCGTCATAAGTCCAAGAGCTTGCTGTTCTCCTCTCTAGAATCAGCAGTTATGGAACTTCGGCAGCTGCAGTACTTCGTCGCTGTGGTGGAGGAGGCCAACTTCACCCGTGCGGCCGCCCGGCTGCATCTGGCGCAGCCAGGGGTGAGCGCACAGATCCGGCAGCTCGAAAGGGAGTTGGGGCAGCCGCTCCTGGACCGCTCCGGCCGTTCGGTGACCACGACGGAGGTGGGCGAGACCGTCCTCACGTATGCGCGGGCCGCGCTCGCTGCCGTCGAGGAGATTCGGCAGACCGTGGACGAGTTCAGCGGGCTGCTCCGCGGCCGGGTACGGGTCGGCCTGGTCTCGGGCGCCGGCACCCGCAGATTCGATCTGGCTTCGCTGCTGGCCGACTTCCACGATGCGCACCCGCAGGTCGAGATCTCCCTCACCGAGGACACCTCGGAGCGGATGCTCGCCGCACTGCACGGCGGTGCTCTCGACGTCGCCGTGATCGGGCTCGCGGCCGAGGAACCGCCGCCGGGCCTCTCCTGCCAGGTCGTGGTCGACGAGCCCCTGGTCGCCGCCGTCGCCCCGGACGACCCCCTCCTGGCGGGGCACGCCGACCGTACGAGCGTCCCGCTGGCCGCCCTCCGCGATCGCCCGTTGATCAGTCTGCCGCGCGGTACCGGTCTGCGCGGGGTGCTGGAACGCGCCTGCGCGGAGGCCGGAATCCGGCCTCGCGTCGCCTTCGAGGCAGCCGCCCCGCAGGTGCTGGCGCGGCTTGCGGCCCGTGGCCTCGGCGTCGCCGTCGTCCCGGCGCTGCCGGCGGACGAGGCGTCAGCTGCCGGGCTGCGGACGCTGGAGATCACCGCGCCGCGACCGCGTGGCCGGGTCGCGCTGACCTGGCGGACGGAGGGGCCCGCCGGCCCCGCGGCCAGAGCCCTGCTGGGCCGGCTGCGCGCCAGCCTTCCCGTCCCGGGGACCCGCGGGGAACCACCGGCCGGACCGCTGACCGGGAACGCCCGGCCCGCGGCGGCAGGCGGTCCGGATCACCAGGCCGCGGGCGCGTAGTCCTTGAGGAAGCAGCCGAACAGGTCCTCACCCAGCTCGCCGCGGACGATCGGGTCGTACACCCGGGCCGCTCCGTCGACCAGGTCGAGGGGAGCGTGGAAGCCCTCGTCGGCCAGTCGCATCTTGTCGGGGTGCGGGCGCTCATCGGTGATCCAGCCGGTGTCCACGGCCGTCATGAGGATGCCGTCGGTGTCCAGCATCTCCCGGGCGCTGGTCCGGGTGAGCATGTTCAGCGCCGCCTTGGCCATATTGGTGTGCGGATGCCCGGCGCCCTTGTAGCCGCGGCTGAACTGGCCTTCCATGGCCGAGACGTTGACCACGTACTTGCGGCGTGCGGGGGCCGCCGCCATCGCCGGGCGCAGCCTGCTGACCAGCAGGAAGGGCGCGGTCATATTGCACAGCTGGACTTCCAGGAGCTCGACCGGGTCGACCTCGTCCACCTTCTGGATCCAGGTGTTGGTCGCGTGCAGATCCGGTACGAGGCCGCCGGCGTCGATCGCGGTGCCCGCCTCGATCCGCGCGGGCGAGGCGGAGCCGGTGGTCAGGGCGAGGGAGGTGAGTTCCTCGGCGCTCAGCGCACTGTGCGTGGCGGATGCGGCGGTGAGGGCGGCGGGAGTGCCGCTGCCGAATCGGCCGAGGACGACGGAGGCGGGCAGTTCCCCGGCGGGCAGCGGGGCGGACTCGGCGGCGATCAGCTGCCCATACGCCTCGGGGGACCGGCGGACGGTCTGGGCGGCGTTGTTGATCAGAATGTCGAGGGGGCCCTCGGCGCTCACCGAGTGGGCGAGCGCGATGACCTGGGCCGGATCACGGAGATCGATTCCGACGATCTTCAGCCGGTGCAGCCACTCCGCGCTGTCGGGCATCGCCTTGAAGCGACGGACGGCGTCGCTCGGGAAGCGGGTGGTGATGGTCGTGTGGGCGCCGTCACGCAGCAGACGGAGGGCGATATACATGCCGATCTTGGCCCGGCCGCCGGTGAGCAGTGCGCGCCTGCCGCTGAGGTCCGTGCGGGCGTCGCGGCGGAACCGGTTCTCCTTGGCGCAGGGCGGACAGAGCTGGTGGTAGAAGGCGTCGACCTCGACGTAGCGGGACTTGCAGGTGTAGCAGGACCTGGGCCGCTCCAGGATTCCGGCGATCTCGGTGGTCACGGAGCTGGTGAGGGCCAGTCCCTGTGTCTCGTCGTCGATCCGGCCGGGCGCACCGGTGGCCGTGGCCGCGGTCACGGCCCTGTCGTTGGCACTCTTGGCCGCCCGGCGTTCCTGCCGGCGGCGCTGCTTCACCTTGCGGTAGATGCCGGCGGTGGCGCGTCGTATGGCGATCGCGTCCGGGTGGTCGACGGGCAGCGCGTCGAGCTCCTCCAGCACGCTCAGGCAGACCGCCATCCGCTCCGAGTCGATACCCGTGCCATCGGCCCGGCCTGTTTCGGTCACCGTCATTGCCGCTGCCGCTTCCCTGGGATCGTGTGTTCTATTCAAGCTTCGGCGGAACTGTACGTAGGCCGAGGCTGCAGCGCCAAACCCGGCAGGGGCGCTTCTGCTGGTGAGCGGGGGCCGGAGGTGCGGCGGGCGCCGTTGAGCAGGCCCCTGCCTTTCCTGGCCGGCTCATGGGCGAGGGGCCCGGCGCTGCTCCCCCGCCGAGCCCCTCACCTGTATCGATCGCCGCTCGTCAGCTCGCCGGGTCGTGGCTCAGTTCGAGGTCGAACCCGCTGTTTCCGTCGGCCCCCAGGTTCAGTGGGGCGGCGACCGGCGGATAGCCGGCGGCGATCACGGTGTACTCGCCGCTGTCGAGGTCGGTGAAGACGTACTCACCGTCCTGACCGCTGGTGGCGGTGGCCACCACGTTGCCCGCCGGGTCGAGCAGGGTCACCCGGGCATCGTCCACCGGGCCGCCGCGTAGCGTACGGACGGTCCCGCGTACCTGGGCACCGAGCGTCAGCCGCACCTCGTACCAGTTGCGGTCGCCGGAGGTGACCTCCACCTGGAGGGCGGACGGACGGTGGTGCTGGGCGCTGACGGCCAGGGTGTAGCTGCCCGGGGTCAGTTCACCGAACGCGAAGCCGCCGTCCTGGCCGGCCACGCCCGAGGCCACGACCTCGCCGCGTACGTCGGTGGCCACGACGAGTGCGCCGGGCACCGGGTCGTCGCCCTTCTCCTCGCGGACCTCGCCCAAGAGACCGGCCGCGCCGCTGAGGGTCAGGTCGAACGACACCGGCTCGCCGCCCACCGCCACGGTCACGGCCTGCGGCCGGCGGGCTCCCGCGGAGCCGATCAGTACATAGGTGCCGGCGCCCGTCGTGGGCAGGACGTAGCCGCCGTCGGCCCCGGTCGCCGTACGGCCGAGCTGCCGGCCGCCGACACTGATCAGGGTCACCGCGGCCTGCGCCACCGGCCTGCCGCCGCCGTCGCGCACCGTTCCCCGGATCACCGGTCCGGTCGTGCCCGCTCCGCCGTCCGCTGAGCCCGAGGGGGCCGCGGCGAGGACCGGTACGGCGTCGGCGGCCGGAACATCGGCCGGCTCGTGCGCATCCGCGCCGCCGGTGGCGTCAACCGCACCGTCGGCCGCGCCCTTGGCGGACTCCGCCTCGGCCTCGGCCTGCGCACGTGCCTGCAGGCCGGAGAACTGCCGCAGCGGCACCTCCTTGATGAACCACATCAGCAGGAAGGCCAGGGCGACGACGATCGCGCCCATGAGGAACACGGTGTGCATCGAGTCGGCGAAGCCGCGCTTGAACGGCTCGGCCAACCGCGGGTCGAGGTGCTGGATGAACGACGAATCGCTCAGCACACCGGAGGAGTTGCCGTTGCCGGGGTGCTTGAGCATGTCCAGCACGGGCTTGTTCGCGGGGTCGTGCAGCACCGCGGGATCGTGCAGTGCGGCCTGGAAGCGCTCGGTGGACACCGCGTCCTTGAACGCCGAGGAGATCTTGTCGCCGACCGTGCTGAACAGCACCGACAGGAAGATCGCGGTACCGGCGGTGGCACCCATCTGACGGAAGAACGTGGACGAGGCGGTCGCCACGCCCATGTCCCGCGGCGGCACCGCGTTCTGTACGGCCAGCACCAGGGTCTGCATACATCCGCCCAGGCCCAGGCCGAAGACCAGCATGTACACCATGGTCTGCCACAGCGGGGTGTCCCACTGGACCCTGAAGTGGAAGAGCAGCATCGCCGCGATCATCAGTGCGGTACCGATGATCGGGAAGATCTTGTAGCGGCCGGTCTTGGCGGTGATCTGGCCCGAGGCGATCGAGGCGATCATCATGCCCGCCATCAACGGCAGCATTTCCAGACCCGACTTGGTGGGGCTGGCACCCTTCACGATCTGGAGGTACTGCGGGATCATCAGCATCCCGCCGAACATGCCCATACCGATCAGCACGGACAGCAGACTGGTCTTGCTGAAGGTGCCGTTGCGGAACAGCCGCATCGGGATCAGCGCATCGTCGCCGATCCACCGCTCGACGAAGATCCAGGCGATGATGCCCACCGCACCGATGGCATAACAGGCGATCGACCGGGACGAGTCCCAGCCCCACTCCCGGCCCTGCTCCGCGACGAGCAGCAGCGGAACGACGCCGACGGAGATGGTGAGCGCACCCCACCAGTCGATGCGGTGATCGCGCCTGGTGTGCGGGATGTTGAGCACCCTCGCGACGACGAACAGCGCGACGATGCCGATCGGCACGTTGACCAGGAAGACCCAGCGCCATCCGGTGATGCCCAGCAGCTGGTCCTGACCGGCGAGCGCGCCGCCGATCAGCGGCCCGGCCACGCTGGAGGTGGCGAAGGTGCCCAGCATGTAGCCCTGGTACCGGGCGCGTTCGCGGGGCGGAACGATGTCACCGATGATCGCCAGCGCCAGCGACATCAGACCGCCGGCGCCCAGGCCCTGCACCGCCCGGAAGGCGGCGAGTTCGGTCATCGAGGTGGAGAACGTGCACAGCACCGAACCCGCGACGAAGATGGTGATCGCGGCCAGGTAGTACGGCTTGCGGCCGTACAGGTCGGACAGCTTGCCGTACAGCGGTGTGGCGATCGTCGAGGTGATCAGATAGGCGGTGGTCGCCCAGGCCTGCTCGCTGAGGCCGTGCAGATCGTCGGCGATGGTCCGGATGGACGTGCTGACGATGGTCTGGTCGAGCGCGGCCAGGAACATCCCCAGCATCAAGCCGCTGAGGATGGTGAGGATCTGACGGTGGCTCAGGGTTCCCGGTTGGGGTATCGCCTCGGCTCCCGCCGGGGGCGGGGAGGTGGCTGTGCTCATGTACGTATGTCTCCCTGCTCCACGGCGTCACCCTGGTCTCCCCCGGGGCCCAGCCGTGTGTGTTGTCGTTCTGCCATGTCCTCGTTGAGACGGCCCAGCAGCCGGATCAGGTCGGCCCGGTCGTCGGGCGACCACGGTTCGAGGAGCGCGGCCAGTTCGGCGTCGCGCTGAGCGCGGTACTGCGCGAAAGCGGCACGCCCCGCGTCGGTCGCCGCCAGCAAAGACCCGCGGCGGTCCTCCGGGTCGGGGCGACGGGTCACCAGTCCCCGCTCGACCAGCGAGCGCACCTGACGGCTGACGGTCGACAGGTCGAGGAACGCATCGGCGGCCAGATCGGTCGCCCGCTGGTCCCCGCCGACCACCAGTCTGGCCAGCAGTACCCGGTCCGCGGCGCCTCCGTCGGTCTTGGCGCGCTGCTTCCACGCCGCGATCAGCCGCGAGAAGCGGACGATCTCCGTCCCCAGCCCGGAGGCGGCCTCGTCGAGTCCCGACGAGGCGGTGACCTGCGGAGCAGCCCGGTCGCAGTCATGGACCGTGCCCTTACTCATCGTCGTGATCCTTCGCGGTGATGTCGTCGGTCCGCTGAACACATTGCTTGTATCCAGCAAGCATAGCGGCTGGCACCGACTGCTTCGCACCACCCAACAGCGGGTCGGGCGAGAGGGGATGGGGAGAGGGATGAGGAGAGGGAGGCAGCGGCCCCTCGCACCTGACGGGAGAGGACGGCGGAAATCGAAACCGCGGCCGGCGAGGTCCGGCTCCGGATCTCCCCTCGGTCCCTCCTCTTCGGGCCCCGCCCGGTCCGCGCCGCCCGAAGATCGCGGCGCGGACCGGCCCGTATATGCTCCGCCACGGCCACCACATGCAGCGCACCTGCACCCAGCGGCGGAACGAGACCGGACGGACCGCCGCCCCATCCGCGACCGGCCGGGAGACCGTTGTGCACTTTCCCTCTGAACTTCTCGCGCTGCTGCGCCGCCCGAGCACCTGCTATCTGGCCACCTCGATGCCGGACGGTTCACCTCAGCTGACCCAGACCTGGGTCGACACCGACGGCGAGCATGTGCTGATCAACAGCGTCCGGACCCATGTGAAGACCCGGAACATCGGGCGCGACGCCCGCGTGGCCGTCGCCGTCTCCGACCCGGACAACCCGTCGCGCTACTTCCAGATACGCGGCCGGGTGGTCGAGACGACGACCGAGGGCGCGGTCGAGCACATCGAGCAGCTCGCCCAGAAGTACCTCGGCCGGCCCTATCCCTGGTACGGGGGCCGCGACCAGGAGCGCGTGCTCTTCGTCATCGAGCCGGAGAGCATCAGCGGCACCGGTTAGAGGGGACGGTACGGGGTGTACCGGGTGTACGAGCCACCGGCGGCCGGCCCGGTTCAGCCCGATGCGCCGCCCGCATCTCCGCTCAGCTGCCGCACCACCTCATCAGGGTCGGCGAGCAGCCACGTCCGCCGGACGACCGCCGGATGGTCCCTGCGGAACTCCGCCACCACGGCGGCCGCATCCCGCAGGGCGGATCCGTCGCGACCGGACAGCTCCCGTGTGATGACGACCGTGTTGTCGAACGTCACGTTCCGATCGAGCAGCAGGGCCTGCACCGCGTCCATGCCCCGCCCGGCAAGGACCTCAGCGAATTCCGCGGTGAGCGAGGCGAACCAGGCGGCCCGCTGCCGGTACGCGGCGGTATCGCCGCTGCCGTCGTCCCTGGCGAAGGTGGGCTCCAGAGCCGTCACGAGACGATCGACGTACTCGTGCTCGACGCACGGGCCCGCGCCCGCGAACCCGGTCCGGTCCGGATACTCCTTGCGGAGCTCGGACCAGTCGCCCGCGATCTCGGAGAGGGTCTGCAGCAGCACCGGATGCCGGTCGAAGCTGCCGCCGTCCACGCCCCGGAACACCTCGCGCAGCAGGGCGAACGGCAACTCGGTGCACTCGGCGAGCAGGACGGCGTCGTAGAGATCCTTGCCCTCCGGGTGCAGGTCGCTCACCAGCCAGAGCACCTTCCAGGCGAGCGACAGTGCGGGGGTCGCCGCACGGACCAGCACCGGTGCGGTGCCCTGCGGTCCGCGGATCTCGGTGGGCTCCGCTGGCGCGGGCAGCCGCTCGTGGAAGACGAAGTCGAGCTGCACGCTGCCCGCCGGTACACCGTCGGCTTCGGCGGTCCACGGGATGACGAGCCGCCGGCCCGGCACCCGGTCGTACGACCAGATCTCGTCGCCGACCGCGGCATGCGCGTCCAGGCGTACCGGGCCGCCGCGGTGGGACAGCGCCTCGGCCGCGGCGGCGATGCCGTCGAGCATCCGGTCCGTACGGTCGTCCGCCGGCTGCCAGGTATCCGGCACCACGACGAAGTCGAGATCACCCGGCTCGCGTGCCGCTTCCCCGAACCACGACGCGAGCAGCATGCTGCCGCGGAGGACCAGATGACCCGCCCACGGGGACTGTGCGAGCGCCGCCAGTACGTGATGCAGCGCATGGCGCCGCGCCTCGTACCAGCGCTCACCGACCGCCGCGTCCGCGAAGCTCGGCTCGCCCAGGCGCATCCCGAAGACATGATGGAGTGCCGCGGGGTCGAACACCGGGCGCTGCACCACCCCGTCATCCGGTACGGGAAGCAGGGTGGCCGGCAGATCCATCTCCGCCCGCGTCACCTCGTCCGGCCGGGCCCGTGGCACGACCGCCGTGTCCTCCCACGGCCCGTACCGGAACGCCCGCCACTTCGCCGCCGCGCCCGTCTCGTCGGTCCCCGTCATGAGCCGATCCTCTCCCCCGTCGCTGCGCACTCCCCGTCCAGCCAGCCCGCGTCGAGCGCCACATTCCCGTCATGGACCACGAACTCCCGCTCCACGGCGGCTATTTGGTGGCCCGCGGCCCGCAGCCGCCCCGACAGGGCGTCCAGCCGCTGCCCCGCGGTCGCCAGGCCCACCATCCGGCAGCGCTGGGTCACAAACCGCTCCTCCCGGCCGTCGGACCGCACCCGCCGTGCGTTGCGCGAGAGGTGCGCACCGTGTCCGACGGCGAGGGCGAGCAGGGAGTCGACGGGAGCGGAACGCGCCAGTACCAGCTTGAGGTGATGCTCGAAGTAGTAGTCGGGACCGAGCCCCGCGGCCTCCGCGTCCGTGCCGGGGACGCCGGCGCTCCAGGGCGTGGCCTCGATCTTCGTCCGCACCACCTCGAACCCCGCGGCCCGCAGCCCGTCCGCCCTCGCGACGGCCTCGGCCCGGACCTCCTCGTACGTCCCGGTCCCCCGCAGCGTCAGCATCGGCTGCGAGGGCACCTCTCCCTGTGCCAGCAGGATATGGACGCACTTGATGCGATGTGCCGCCGCATACTCGGCCAGTTGCCCGGCCACCTCGCGGTCCCCGTCGTCCCGGACGGTGAGATGCACCTCGAACTCCCCCGCAAAAGCGGGGCGCCCGGCCGCTGCCGTCCGGTACCCGGGCACCATGCCCCGCCGCTCGCACTCATCCCGAAATGATCACACAGCGTCCGGCGGCAGGGTCTGGCACCATCCGCCGGACCGCTTCACGTGGTGGCGGCGGTACGGGAGTCCTCGGTGAGTTCCATCTTCGGCGGGGGCCTGCGGAAGCCCTTCGTGAGGAAGGTGAGATAGGCGATGCCCAGCGCCAGCCAGATCAGGCCCAGGAGTTGGGCCTTGAAGTCGAGATGGGCCAACAGCCAGATGTCGACGGCGGCGCCGATCACCGGGGCGATCACGTAGGGCAGGACGCGGGGGCGGTCCCCAGCCCGGCGGCTGCGGAGGTACGTCGCAAGGACGCTGAGGTTGACGAAGGTGAAGGCGGTGAACGCGCCGAAGTTGATGAAGGACGTGGAGGTGGCCACGTTCATCCGCAGGGCGATGAGGCCGACGGCGCCGGTGAGCACGATGTTGAAGACGGGGGTGCGCAGCCGGGGGTGGATCCACCCGAAGGTCTTGCGCGGGAGGACCGAGTCGCGGCCCATGGCGAGCAGCAGCCGGGAGGTACTGGCCTGGGCGGAGATGCCGGAGGCGAACTGGGCGACGACCAGCCCGGCGAGGAAGACGGCGGCGAACACATCCCCGCCGATGACCCGGGCGATCTCGAAGGCCGCGGAGTCGGCGTCGGTGAACGCGCTGCCCGGGTGGACCAGTTGGGTCGCATAGGCCACCGCGACGAAGATTCCGCCGCCGATGAGGGCGACGAGGAGGATGGCGCGGGGCATGGTCCGTTTCGCGTCGATGGTCTCCTCGGTGAGTGTGGTGACCGCGTCGAAGCCGAGAAAGGAGTAGGCCGCGATGGCGGCGCCCGCCGAGATGCCGGCCAGGGTGGTGGCGTGGTTGGCGAAGGGCGTGGCGTCGGCGAGTGCGCCCGCCCCGCCGAGCTGGACCACGTGCCGCAGGGACAGCAGCACAAAGAACGCGATCACCAGGAACTGGAAGACCATCAGCAGGTCGTTGACGCGTTCCGCGGTCTTGATGCCCCGGACGTTCAGCGCCGTGGTCAGCACGATGAAGCCGAGGATCCACACCCAGAACGGGACGCCGGGGAACTCCGCCTGCAGATAGGCACCGCCGATGAGCCAGATGACCATGGGCAGGAAGAAGTAGTCCAGCAGCGTCGCCCAGCCGACGAGGAAGCCGACGCGTCCGTCGATGGCCTCCCTGACATAGGTGTACGCCGATCCGGCGACCGGGTAGGCGGCCGCCATTTTCCCGTAGCTGTGCGCGGTGAACAGCATCGCGCACAGGGCGAGGAGATAGGCCGTGGGCACGGCGCCCCCCGTGGTGTCGGCCACGACGCCGAAGGTCCCCAGGACGATCAGCGGGGTCATGTACGCGAGTCCGAACAGGACGACGGACTTGAGGGTGAGGGTGCGGGCGAGCGTGTGCTCGGAGGGGTCCATGGGTGGCTCCGGGGATGTGCCGCGGTACGGGGAGGGAGGCGGGTCGGGGGTCAGTCGCCCGTGTGGGGAGGGAACGGGGCGGGGCCGGCGGGCCGCCAGCGGCGTGGGTCGATACGTCCGTCGTAGAGCGGGAGTTCCAGCGGAGCGTCGGTGTCGGTGAACTGGTCCCACATACGGTTCAGACCGGCCGTGCCGAACTCCCGTACCCGGGTGACGTCGTCGAGGTCCAGCACATCGGTGAGGACGGCGGGACCTTGGCCGAAGGCCTCGGTGCGCACCCGGCCTTCGGGGTCGACGACGAGACTGCGGCCGGTGCCGGTGGGGCCCGCGGTGTTGACGCTGAGCACGAACACCTGGTTGACGATGGCGTTGGCGCGGGCGAGCACCAGCTCCTGGGCGCGGTCGGAGGTGGTGGTCATGACGGGATTGATGATCACCTCGGCGCCCATCCAGGCGAGGTGGCGGGCCACTTCGGGAAACCAGGCGTCGTAGCAGATCGAGAAGCCGACCCGGCCGGTCCCCGGCAGGTCGAGGACGACGAAGCGGTCCCCGGGGACGTAGGGCTCGTGCGGCCGCCACGGGAAGAGCTTGCGATAGGAGGCGGCCGGCCGGCCCTCGGGCGAGAAGGCCAGCGCCGTGTTGAACAGTTCGCCGTCCGGCCCCCGCTCACAGACGCTGCCGGGTACGAGCCAGATGCCCAGGTCGCCGGCGAGCTCGGCGAGTTGCCGCGCACGGGGGCCGTCCAGCGGTTCGGCCGCCGCTCGCAGCTGGTCCTCGGACGCGTCGGCGGAGCCGGTCACCCCGCACAGATGCAGCTCGGGATACACGACGAGCCGGGTCTGCGGGAAGCGTGCAATCAGCTCCCCGACCTCCTCGGCGAAGCCGGACAAGGGTGCCGTGGCCGGGCGGGGCGGCGCCTGGACGAGGGCTACGGGCAGGGGTCGGGACACGGGCCTCACCTGCGTTCTCACTGGCCGGACGGCGCTGTGGCCGACGGGCCGCCGGGGGGAGCACCCCGACGGGCCGCCGGGGGACATCAAGACCCGCATGAAATTAGAGCAAGATGAGCTCTTATTCAAGAGATCTCATAATGAGATCTTTGTTAGGGTGAGTCATGCCCGGACACCTTCCCGACGCCACGGAGCCCGAGGCCGCGGTGCGGGGCCTGAATGCCCCGCCACTGGGCGGCATTCAACGGCTCTCCGCCCTGGATACGGTGCGCGCCCGTATCGCCCTCGCCGTCGAGCTCGGCCTGCTGGCCCCCGGCGAGCGGCTCCCGCCGACCGATGAGATCGCCGCCGCACTGGGCGTCGGGGACATCACCGTCCGCCGCGCGCTCGCCTCGCTGCACGCCGACGGTGTGCTGGAGCGCCGGCGCGGCCGGACCGGCGGCACCCTCGTCGCCGAGCGGCCGGCCAAGGGAACCGTCACCGAGGCCGCGGCCTACCGCGCGGCAGCGGCCGAGGTCCACCGGCTGATCGACCACCGGCTCGTCCTCGAATGCGGTGTCGCCCATCTGGCGGCCCTGCATGCCGGCGAAGCCGCCCTCGACGCGCTCGACCGGCTCGTCGGCGAGATGGACGCGGCCGAGAGCTGGACCGAGTTCCGCGGCCACGACGAGCGGTTCCACCTGGCGGTGGCGGAGGCCACCGGCGTCACCTTCGCCGCCGCACCGTACGGCGCGGTGCTGCAGGACCTCTACCGCTACTACCTGCCGTATCCGCTGGACACCCTCCGGCGGTCCAACTGCGAACACCGCGCCCTGGTCGACGCCCTGCGCCGCGGCGATCCGGTGGGCGCGGCCGAGGTCGCCCGGCGGCACGTCGCCCAGCTGCACCGGACGATGTTCGTGGGCCTGATGGACGGTGCCGGGCCGACGGCCGGCGAATGAGCGGAGCCGGCCGTCGGCCCGGCATGGCACGCTGACCGGCGGACCGACAAGGGCAGGGCGGACGGAAGGACAGTGACGATGACCTTGGGCAGCGGCGCCCCGCGGCGGGCAGCACTCGGGACCTGGCCGACCCCGCTGGAGCCGGCGCCGCGGCTGGCCCGTGCGCTCGGCCTCGGGACGGCGGACCTCTGGATCAAGCGCGACGACCTCACCGGTCTCGGTGGCGGCGGCAACAAGGTGCGCAAGCTGGAGTGGACCTGTGGTGCGGCGCTCGCCGAGGGGGCCACGACCCTGGTGACGACCGGCGCCCCGCAGAGCAACCACGCCCGGCTGACCGCGGCGGCCGGTGCCCGGCTGGGACTCGATGTCGTGCTCGTACTGGCCGGCTCCCCGGACTCGTCGGCCTCCGGCAACCTCGCTCTCGACGGCCTCTTCGGGGCCACCGTCGCCTGGGCCGGGGAGGTGCGGGGCGAGGAACTCGCCGCCGCGGCGGAGCGGGTGGCCGGACAGCTCCGGCGAAGGGGCGCCGTACCGGCCCTCATTCCCTTCGGTGGTTCCAGCCCGCTCGGCGCGTACGGCTACGCCGAGTGCGGGCGCGAACTGCTCGGCCAGGCCCCGGACCTGGACACCGTCGTCGTCGCCCTCGGGTCCGGTGGCACCATGGCCGGCCTGGTGGACGTGCTCGGGCCCACCCGCGTGCTGGGTGTCGACTGCGGCGCGCTGGCCGACCCGGCGGGCGCGGTGACCGGGCTGGTCGCCGGCCTCTCCGGTGCGGTCCTCGCTCCGGGGTCACTGCGCCTGCGGCGGGACCAAGTCGGCGCCGGCTACAGCACCTTGACGGACGCCTCGATGGACGCGCTGACACTGGCGGGCCGTACGGAGGGCGTCGTACTCGACCCCGTCTACACCGGGCGCGCGCTGGCCGGTCTGCGGGCAGCGGTCCGGGACGGGACCGTGGTGCCCGGACAGCGCACCGTGTTGCTGCACTCCGGCGGTCTGCCCGGTCTGTTCGGCCATGCCGCGGCCGTCGCCCGGTCCCAGGAGGCGCTCACGGTCTTCACCCCGTAGCGGCGCCCCGGCGCCAGACTGCCGCCCACGGCGGCGCCGCGGGTTCACGCGGCCCGCGCGCCGCCCGGCCCGCGCCTCAGACCTCGGGGAATCCCTCGGGAATGCCGAGCGGCCCCGCGACGGCCCGCCAGATGGCCGCTTGGGCGGTGGGCAGGTCGATGTGGGGATCGCCCAGCATCAGCCGGATACCGAACCCGTCGCTCAGGGCGAGCAGCAGCGTGCTGGTCGCCTTGACATCGCAGTCAGTGAACTCGCCCGACTCGATGCCCCGCCGGATGGCCTGGCTGATCCAGGTGTCCAGCTGGTCGTACAGGTCCACGGCGAAGTGCTGGGCGGCCTCGTCGCGCAGGGCCCGCACCCACAGTTCCTGCCACAGCCGCCAGTCCTGCCGCAGCTCCGGGTCCGTGGGCAGCATGTTGAGCAGAATGCGGGCCAGGACCACCGAGGCGGGCACCGTGTCGGCATCCCGGTCGAGTTCCGTGCCGGTCTGCGCGAAGGAGTGGGTCATCGCCTCGGCGAAGAGCCGCTCACGGTTCTCGAAGTGGTAGTGGAGCAGGGCGGTGGACACTCCGGCGTGTTCCGCGACCATGCGCATACGGATCTTTTCGAAGCCGACCTCGGCGATCACTTCGCACGCGGCGGACAGGATCCGTTCCCGCGTTTCGAGAGTGCGTTCAGCCTTGGCCACGTGAGTGCTCCCCGGATCGGTGTCGGTGTCCTCGGCGGGCTCGGCGGGCCCCGTCCCGTCCATCTTCCCGCATCGCCGCCTTCGACCGTCCGTCGCCCGGTGGGCTCATGGGTAGCTGTGGAAGCCCCGGCCCGACTTGCGGCCGAGGAGGCCCGCATCGACCATCCGCGCCAGCAGCGGTGGGGGTGCGTAGCGCGGTTCACGGAACTCCTCGTACAGCGACTCGGCGATCGCCTGCGTCGTGTCGAGGCCGATCAGATCGGCCAGCGCGAGCGGCCCCAGCGGGTGGGCGCAGCCCAGCCGCATCCCCCGGTCGACGTCGTCCGCCGAGGCCGCGCCGGACTCGACCATCCGCACCGCGTCCAGCAGATAGGGGACGAGCAGGGCGTTGACGATGAACCCGGCACGGTCCGCGGCATGCACGACCTCCTTGCCCAGTACGTCGGCGGCGAAGGTATGTGTCCTGCGGGTGGTCTCCTCGCCGGTCAGCAGGGACGGCACCAGCTCGACGAGCGGCAGCACCGGAACGGGGTTGAAGAAGTGCAGGCCGATGACCTGCTGGGGGCGTGCGGTGGCGGCGGCCAGGCGGATGACGGGAAGGGACGAGGTGTTGGTCGCGAGGATCGCGTCGGGTCGTCGTACCGTCCGGTCCAGCCGCGCGAAAACGGCCAGCTTGGCGGCCTCGTCCTCGGCGACGGCTTCGATGACGAGATCACGGTCGGCCAGCGCGGCCAGGTCCGCGGTGACCGTGATCCTGGCGAGCGCGGCGTCCCGGTCCCGGACCGAGAGCTTTCCGGCAGCCGTGGCACGTGCGAGAGAGCCGGAGATCCGGCGGAGTCCGGCGTCCGCCGCCTGGGAGGTCGTCTCGACGACGGTCACGTCCCGACCCGCCCGGGCGCACACCTCGGCGATTCCGGAGCCCATCAGGCCACAGCCCACGACTCCGATCTGTTCGACAGTGCCAGTGCCAGTGCCGTCGGACATCTGACCTCCTTGGTGGTGTACGTATACGGACGGATCGGGGAGTGCCGGTCGCGCACCAGGGGGGCGGACGCGGACCCGTCCCGGCCGTCGGTCCGTGCTGCCGGGCGGGACACGGTGGCCCGCGGTGCCGGGCGGGGTGTGGCAGCGGTCGGGGCGGCGTGCCCCGGCCCCTGCCGTGCCCCGCCCGGGCACGCCGGGAAGGTGTCAGCCGGCGGTGGGCATCTGCAGCACGCCGGTGCCCCGCTTGACCAGTTCGCCGGCGATGATCAGGCGCTGGATCTCGGAGGTGCCCTCCCAGATCCGGTCCACCCGCAGCTCGCGGTAGAGCCGCTCGACGGGGTAGGAGCGGTCGTAACCGCGGCCGCCGAAGATCTGCACACAGCGGTCGATCACCCGCCCCGCCGCCTCGCTCGCCGCGAGCTTGGCGATCGCCGCCTTGGCGTGCAGGGTCTTGCGGTCGACGGTGCCCTCGTCGACCTCCCAGGCGACCTGGTGCGCGTAGGCGCGGTTGACCGCGATATCGACCGCGCAGTCCGCCAGCATCCCCTGCACCAGCTGGAAGTCGGCTATCGGGGACCCGAACTGCTTGCGCTCCACCGCCCAGTCCCGGGCCAGCCGCAGCGCCCGCTCGGCGGCGCCCGTCGTACGGGCCGCGATCATCAGCCGTTCCTCCGTGAACCAGGACCGGGTGATGTCGTAGCCCTTGCCGACGTCCCCGAGAACGGCGTCCTCGGGGACGTGCACATCGGTGAAGGTGAACTCGGGGTGCTCGTAGACGAAGGTGTGCATGAAACGCGGCACCCGGGTCATCTCGATGCCGGGGGTGTCCTTGTCGACGAGGAAGAGCGTCGGCTCCCGGTCCGTACCCGCCGCGGCGAGGACGATCATGAAGTCGGCGTGGTCGCCGACGGTCACGAACCACTTCTCGCCGTTCAGTGCCCAGCCGTCGGCCGTCCGCGTCGCGGTGGTCGCCAGGTTCTGCGGGTCGGAGCCGGCCCCGGGTTCGGTCACCGCGTAGCAGTCGCGGCGCTCACCGCGGATGACCGGTTCGAGGTAGCGCGCACGCTGTGCGGGGGTGCAGAAGCGCAGGGCGTTGGCGGGGCGCCACACGGTGTCCCACAGGGCGCCGGTGAGCTGCCCCAGTTCCTCCTGGACGATCGCCTGCTCCAGGATGGTCAGCCCGGCGCCGCCCCACTCCCGCGGCATGTTGACGGCCTGCAGCCCGCTGTCGAGGACGGCGTCGCGGATGTCGGCGTGGGCCTGCGCCGGGAGGCCGTTGTTTTCCTCGCAGTCGGTTTCGTAGGCGGTGAGGGTCTCGGTGAGCTCGCGCGCGGTGCGCTTGAGGTCCGCCTGGCGGGGGGTGAGACGGAAGTCCATGTCAGTCCTCGAAGATCGTGGTGGGCCGGGGTCCGGTGGCGGGCGGCGGGTCAGGGCAGGGGCAGGTCGAGGGCGCGGGTACCGCGCTTGATGAGCTCGTTGGCGATGATCAGGCGCTGGATCTCGGAGGTGCCCTCCCAGATGCGGTCCACCCGCAGCTCGCGGTAGAGCCGCTCGACGGGATAGGAGCGGTCGTAACCGCGGCCGCCGAAGATCTGCACACAGCGGTCGATCACCCGCCCCGCCGCCTCGCTCGCCGCGAGCTTGGCCGTCGAGGCCTTGGCGTGCAGCGCCTTGGGGTCGGCGCCCGGCTGGTCGGCCTCCCAGGCGACCTGGTGGGTGTAGGCACGGTTGACCGCGATATCGACCGCGCAGTCCGCCAGCATCCCCTGCACCAACTGGAAGTCCGCGATCGGCGACCCGAACTGCTTGCGCTCCACCGCCCAGTCCCGCGCCAGTTGCAGGGCCCGCTCGGCGGCGCCCGTGGTGCGGGCCGCGATCATCAGCCGTTCGTCGGTGAACCATTCCTTGGTGAGTTCGTAGCCGTTGCCGACGCCGCCGAGCACGTCGTCGTCGGGCACGAAGACATCGGTGAAGGTGAACTCGGGGTGCCCGTTCACGGCGGAGTGCATGAAGCGCGGCACCCGGGTCATCCGTACGCCCGGTGCCTGCTTGTCGACGAAGAAGAGGGTGGCGGCCCGCTCCGGGCCCGCGTCGGCCTGCACCAGCAGGAAGTCGGCGATGTCACCGCAGGTCACAAACCACTTCTCGCCGTTCAGCAGCCAGCCGCCCTCGGTACGGGTGGCGGTGCTGGTACCCGAGGAGGGGTCCGATCCCGCGCCGGGTTCGGTCACCGCGAACGCGTCGAAGCGCTCGCCCCGGATGACGGGGAGCAGATACTTCTCCCGCTGGGCCTCGGTGCCGTACGCCAGCACATTGGCCGGCCGCCAGGGGATGTCCCACAGGCAGTTGGTGACCTTGCCGAATTCCTCCTCGACGATGACCTGATCGAGCAGCGAGAGTCCGGGACCGCCCCACTTCTCGGGCATGTTGATGGCGTAGACACCGGCGTCGATCGCGGCCCGGGTCAGCTCGCGGACGGTTTCGGCGGGCAGCGGTCCCCCGGCCTCCTCGGCCTGCTCCTCGTACGGGAACAGCAGCTCGGTGTAGGCGGCGGCGCGGGCCTTCAGATCGGCCTGTCGGGCGGTGTAGCGGAAGTCCATGGTGTCCTCCGGGACGGCGGGCGTGGGGCGGGGCGTCAGGTCAGTACGGCGCGGGCGTCGAGGGCGAGGGCGCCGTCCGGGCGGACGAGCAGCGGATTGACCTCGATCTCGGTGATCTCGGGGTGGGCGGCGGCGAGCGTGGTGAGGCGCTCGATGACGGCTGCCGCGGCTGCGAGGTCGACCGCGGGCCGGCCGCGGACTCCCTTGAGGAGCGCGGCGGTCCGCAGCCCGGCCAACAGCTGTTCGGCGCGGGCCGCCGGGACGGGTGCCAGGGCGAAGGCGACGTCGTGCAGTGCCTCGGTGAGCACCCCGCCGAGGCCGACCATGGCGACCGGACCGAACCGGGGGTCGCGGTTCACCCCCACGATCAGTTCGACACCGTCCGTCAGATCGGCCATCGCCTCGACCGAGTAGGAAGCGGCGCCGAGCCGGGCGTGCATCTCCCGGAAGGCGGTGACGAGCGCCGGCCGGTCCGGCAGCCCCAGGGCAACACCGCCGGCGTCCGACTTGTGCAGGAGGTGGAGGGCCTTGAGGACGTAGGGCCCCGGGAACGCGTCGGCGGCGGCGCACAACTGGGCTTCGTCGGTGATCTCACCGGCCTCGGGGAACGGCACTCCGGCGGCGCTCAGCAGGGTGCGGACGCTGTGGTAGCCGGGGTCGCGCAGCGGCGCGGCGGCCGGGGGCAGCCGGCGGACGCCGGGCGGGCCGGCGGCCTCGGCCGCGGTCACGGCCGCCAGCGCGCGGGCCGCGTCCTCGGTGGACGCGAACACCGGTATGCCCGCCTCGACCAGCGTCCGGCAGCTGGGGGCTTCCGGGAACATCGACTGCACCACCAGGGGTTTGGCGGTGCGCGCCGCATGGACGGTCATCTGCTGTGCGGTCTCCAGCTCGCCCGCGGCGAGCGCGCTCCCGCCGCCGGCGGTGCCGCTCTCGGCCGACGGCCCGCCCAGGCCCCCGGTCGCCGCCGAGTAACCGCCGAAGTACCCGGTCAACATGACGGAGTCGACCTCGTCCAGGGCGAGCAGGGCACCGACGGTGTCCCCGTAGGAGTGCGGGTTCTGCTCCCCCATCCCGGCCAGGTCGACGGGGTTGCCCACCGCGGACTGTTCCCACAGCAGCGTCCTGAGGCGTTGCTGTGCGGCGGGCCCGAGTTCGGGCACGGCCAGCCCGGCGGCTTCGGCGGCGTCGGCGGCGATGGCTCCGTGGCCGCCGCCGTCCGTACAGACCGCGGTGCGGTGTCCGGTGGCGCGCCGCCCCCCGTTCAGCGCGGCGAGGACGACGGTCATCTCGTGGGGTGTGGCGACCAGTTCGACGCCCGCGTCGCGACAGGCGGCGGCCACGACATCGGCGGAGGTGGTCAGGGCGCCGGTGTGCGACTGCGCGCTGCGCGCGGAGGCGGCGCCCCGCCCGGCGGTGAGCAGGACCACCGGTTTGCCCGCGGCGGCGGCCGCCTCGGCGAAGGCCCGGCCGTCGCCGAAGTCCTCCGCGTAGACGGCGATGGCCCGGGTGGCGTCGTGCCGGGCGGCGTCCTCGACGAGGTCGACGAGGGTGACGTCGGCCTGGTTGCCCAGCGAGACGAAGCGGGAGAATCCCAAACCGTGCGGGGCGCAGCGGAGTTGGAGTTCGAGCGCGAGGTTGCCGCTCTGGCTCAGCAGGGCGATGCCGCCGGGCGCGAAGCGGTCCGAGGCGAGATAGAGCTCGGTGGTGTTGTCGGCGATGCCGAGGCAGTTCGGGCCGACGAGGACGGCGCCGGCGGCGCGTACCCGGTCGGCGATCGCCTGTTGGCGGGCCAGCCCGAGGGGGCCGGTCTCGGCGAAGCCGGCGGTGATGCCGACGATGGCGCGGGCGCCGCAGGCCAGCGCGTCGTCGACGGCGGCCTCGAAGCCGGGGCCCGGTACGGAGATCACCACGAGTTCGACCGGTTCGCCGATCCCGGCGAGCGAGGTGGCCGTGGTGCGCCCGAGGACCGTGCCGCCCCGGCGGTTGACGAGGTGGACGGGGCGGCGGTCGGGTGCCCGCAGCGCCTGGGCGGCGACCGCATGGCCGTACTTCGCCGGGTCGTCACTGGCACCGACCACCGCGACCGACTTCGGGTCGAACAGGGCCGACAGATCACGTCCCATGGTCACCTCTCCCACCGGAGCGCGGAGTTGGGGCAGGCCTCGGCGGCGGCGCGGGCGGCATCCTCGGAGGCGCCCGGCACGGGGTCGGCGACGACGGCGGCGTAGCCCCATTCGTCGAGGTCGATGAGGTTCGGTGCGGGTTCCTGGCACAGGCCGTAGCCCTGGCAGCGGGTGGCGTCGAGACGGAGTTTCACGGTGGTCGTCCTTTCAGCGGGAGGCGGGGGCGGTGCGCGGGCGGGGCACGGCAGGGTGGGCGACGTGCGGGACGGGCACGGTGAGCCGGCCGGCGTCGGCGGGGGCGGCACAGCCCGGGCAGGGGGCGTCGAGGTGCGAGCGGACCAGGTCGGGAAAGGCGCGCAGGAGGCTGCCGGCCGTGCCCGCCGCGGCGTCGAGCAGTCCGCAGGCGCCGCGGCCGGGCAGTGCGGTGGACCAGCGGTGCATCCGGGTGAGGAGGTCGGGGTCGGCCGTGCCGGTGGTCAGGGCGCCGACGGCGTCGTGGAGGGAGCCGGTGCCCGCGACGCAGATGCCGCACTGCCGTGCGCTCTCGGCGGCGAGATGGGCGAGGACGGCGGCGGCGAGGGACACCGGGCACTCGTCCGGGGCGAGGAAGCGGATCGCCCCGCAGCCCAGTGCCGTGCCCGCGGCCGCGAGGGTGTCGGGGTCCAGTGCGAGGTCGAGTTGGCCAGGGCCGATCAGCCCGCCGAAGAGGCCGCCCATGAGGGCGCCGGCCGGCTCGGGGATGCCCTGGGCCCGCGCCAGGGTCCGCAGGGTGCAGCCGTAGGGCACCTCGGCGAGCAGGGGTTCGGCGCCGCTGCCCGCGAGCGTCACGAGGGTGGCGCGGGCCGTGCGGTGCCGGCGGTCCGGCTGTGCCGCGATGAGCGCGATACGGGCCAGGGTCTCGACGTTGGCGACGAAGGTCGGTGCGCCGCCGACGCCCTGTTGGTAGGGGCGGGGTGGTTTGGCGGTGGGGAGGGCGGGGCCGCCGTTGATCCGGCGGACCACGGCGGTCTCCTCCCCCGCGACATAGGTGTGCGGGGTCTCGACGACATCGCACGGCAGCTGAGGTGCCCGTTCGGCGAGCGCACGGCGGATCCGTTCGCCCGCCACGGTGTCGGAGACGTAGACATAGCCGCGTTCCGCACCGGTGATCTCCGCGGCCCGCGCCAGCCCGTCCAGGACCAGATGCGGGCGGGCCCGCAGCAGCCAGCGGTCCTTGACGGAGCCGGGCTCGCCTTCCTCACCGTTGGCCACGACGACGGGGCGGGGCCCGGCGTCACGGACGGCGCGCAGTTTCGCGGCGGTGGGGTAGCCGGCGCCGCCTCGTCCGCGCAGGCCGTCGGCGATCCGGTCGAGGAGCTCCGCCGCTCCGATCGCCTTGCGGTAGCCGCCGGTGGCCGCGTAGGCCCCGGCGTTCTCGGTCACGCCCGGTGCCGAGCCGAGCACGGAGGGGGTCCCCTGCGGTGTCAGGGAGTCGATCCCGGTCATCCTCGGTCTCCGTCCGGTGAGGTGGTGCGCAGGCTGCGCACCGCGCTTTCCAGGGCGCTGCGGTCCGCGGCCGTGCGGTCGTACCCCGGTCCGGGGAGGCCGATCAGCATGCGGTGGTGGTCGAGCACGACCTCTCCGGCACGGAGTGCGGCCCGGCGGTCGCCGGGGCGGGTACGGCCGGCGACCGCGGTCACCAGGTCCGTCACCTCCGCGAGATAGCGGAGCCAGCCGTGCTGGGTGCCGTGCAGGATCAGGCGCTCGACGCGGCGCCGTTCGGCCTCGGTCGCCTCCGCGGGGGCGTCCGTCACCCGCCGCGCCGCGGTGCGCAGGGCCGCGACGGTGACGGGCAGTTCCCGTTCGGGTTCGGGGGTGAGCCCGAGCCAGATCAGGTTCCGACGACCGCTCATGCGTGCCTCCGGGGAGAGGAGTGGGTGCCGGCACGGGTCGGGTCAGGGCAGCTGGGTGTGGGGCGTTGCCGTGGCTCGGTGCCGGGGTGAGGTGCCGTTGCGGGGGTGCGGCCGAAGGGTCGGGGCGCAACGCGCCCGCTCGCTTCCGGGATCCGTGCGGCGGAGCGCCGGAGCAGCGATACGACTACGCTAACTAATCAATTAGTCAGGACACAAGTCTTGACTTCGTTGAAACCCGCCAGCAATCTGACTGACCAATTAGTCAGCACGGATCCGGTGCGCCGGTTCAGGGACTTTCCACCGCGCCCTGCCGCCCCGGCCCCCATCACCCGTGCGGCATGGAGGAGTGACCCGATGCACCCCGAAGCCACCACGGCACCGCCGAAACAGGATGTTCCCGGGCCGGCACTGGCCGCCCGCTACTACACCGACCCGGCCACGGCCACCGCCGAGACACGGCACATCTTCGCCAAGTCCTGGCAGCTCGTGTGCCATGAGTCCGATCTCCCCGGCCCCGGTGCCCGGCTCGCCGCCACCGTCGCCGACCGCGAGGTACTGGTCGTCCGCACCGAGGACGGCACCCTGGCCGGGCATCTCAATGTGTGCCGGCACCGCGGCACACGGCTGGTCGCGGCCCCCGAAGCCTCCGGCAAGGCCATCCGCTGCCCGTATCACGGCTGGACGTACAAGCTCGACGGACGGCTGGTCGGTGCGCCCGAAGCACGGCAGATCCCCTGCCTGGACAAGCCCGCGCTCGGACTCTTCCCGGTCCGGGTCGAATCGTTCCTTGGGTTCGTCTTCGCCAACCTCGATCCGGATGCCGTGCCGCTGGCGGAGCAGTGCGCCGGACTGGCGGAGGCCGTCGGCCACTACGCGGGGGCCGATCTGGTGCCGGTCGGACGCAGCCGCATTTACGATCTGGCCGGCGCGGACGTACAGGAAGCCAACTGGAAGGTCGCGGTCGACAACTACCTGGAGGGCTATCACGTCCCGGTCGCCCACCCCGGGCTGATGCGCCTGCTCGACTACCAGGGCTACACCAGCGAGATCGACGAGTCCTATGTCCTCTTCGCCTCGCCGCTGCGCGACAAGCCGTCCTCGAACTGGGCCGAGCGGCTCTACCAGCGCCTCGCGTCCCCAATGCCGGGTCTGAACGAGGCCGACCGGCGAATCTGGCGGTACGCGGTGATCTACCCCAACACACTCATCGACTTCTACCCCGACCATGTGCTTGCCTGGACCGCCATACCGACGGCGGTCGACCGGGTAGCCGTCCCCGGCGCTTTCTACACGCGCCGCGGGACGAGTCCACGGACCCGGCTCGCGCGCCGGCTCAACATCCACATCGGCTGGATCACCAATGACGAAGACGTCGAATTGGTGTCCCGGGTACAGAAAGGCCTCGGCACCCCGGGCTTCGAGCCGGGCCCCCTGTCCCGCCGGGAAGCCGCGGTCGGCTGGTTCGCCGACCGGGTGCGCACCGACCTCGGTGGCACCATGCGCTGACACCCACCGGTGAGACAGCGCCATGAGCCGTCCCCCTCGGCGCGCGACGCCCCGCGCCACGGCTGACAGGTCCCGCACGGAGGACAGGGCTTCCGTGCATCCGTGACCGCTCCCTGAAGCAGCGCTCATCCCCTACGGAGAGGACCCCATGTCCCCCGAGGAACCCCCACCTCCGTCCCGGCGCGCGTTCCTGCGCTCGGGCGCGGCCGCGGCGCTCGGTCTCACCCTGGCCGGATGCGGCTTTCTGCCGGAGGACCGTAACGCCTTCGGCGACCCGGACCAGCCGATCGACGTCAAGGTGGACGGCGACCTGGTGTATTTCAACTGGGCGGACTTCGTCGCCCCGGCCGTCTTCGACGGATTCGAGAAGGAGTACGGCGTCAAGGTCATCCAGTCGAACTTCGACTCGATGGAGGGCATGGCCGCCAAGCTCAACGCCGGGAACCGCTACGACATCATCTTTCCCACCGCGAAATGGGCACAGCGGCTGGCCGACGGCCGGCGGCTGCGCCGTATCGACCACTCCCGGCTGCACCACGCCGACGCGGTGTTCGGCCGGTACCGCTACTTCGCCGACCCCTGGTACGACCGCCGCTCCGCGCATACCGTCCCGTTCACCATGTACAAGACGGGCATCGGCTGGCGGAAGGACCGGATAGGCGACGACCTGGCCGGCTCCTGGGGCGACCTGTGGAACGCCCGGGCCAAGGGACAGGTCTTCGTGCTCGACGACCGCGACGAGGTGCTCGGCATGGCCGCGCTCAAACTCGGCCTGGACATCGACACCTCCGACGAGCACGACCTCGCCCGTATCACCACCACGCTGCAGAGCCTCCGCCCCCGGCTGCGCGGCTTCTCCAGCGACAGCTACAACAACCTGCTCAACGGCAACGCGGTGATGACCCAGGCCTGGAGCGGGGACATGGCCGCCATGCTCGGACAGGCCAAGGACCCGTCCGTGCTCGGCTTCGAAGTCGCCCGGGAAGGCGCGCCGATCAACTCGGACTGCTACGCGATCCCCTCCAACGCCCGCCATCCCGGCACGGCGATGCTCTTCATCGACTACATGCTCAGACCCGAGAACGTACGGAAGAACATCCAGTACATCGGCTACCCCATGCCGGTCGGCGGCAGCGAGGACGTCTACGCCTCGATCGTGAAGCCGTTCCCGCAGTGCCTGGTCGCCCCCGATGAGCTCAAGGCCCATCTCTTCTTCCGTAATGCGTCCTCGAGGGGCGAGCAGGCCCGCGATACCGCCTGGACCCACGTGAAAGCCGGCTGACATGGCACAACGCACCCCCTCCGGGGCACTCCGGGACCGGCGCGGGCGCTCCGCGTCCGGCACCCGGCTGTGGACCTGGCTCATGCTCCCCGGCACCTTGTGGATGACCGGGTTCCTCATCGCCTCCCTGATCCTCGTGGCCACCCTGGCTCTGGGCACCACCGACCCCCTCGGCAACCCGCGGTTCGGGTTCAACTTCGACAACATCGCGGCGATGGCCGACCCGGCGTATCGCATCGTGCTGCTGCGCTCGCTGGGCTTCGCGCTGATCGCCTGCGTCGTCTGCCTGATCGTGGCCTACCCGGTCGCCTACACCATCGCCCTGCACGGCGGGCGGTTCAAGAATCTGCTGATCGCCGCGATCGTCGTGCCGTTCTTCGCCAACTACCTGGTGCGGATGTACGGCTGGTCGGTGGTGCTGTCCGACGGCGGCCCGGTGCTGAAGGCGCTGCGCGCGGTCGGACTCGCCGATGCACATACCAAGATCCTGCAGAGCGGGGTCGGCGTCATCGCCGGGCTCGTCTACGGCTTCATCGTCTTCATGATCATCCCGCTGTACGCGGCGCTGGAGCGGATGGACCTCTCGCTGATCGAGGCGGGGCGTGACCTGTACGGAGGGCCCTTGCGGACCTTCTTCTTCGTCACCCTCCCGGCGACCCGGCAGGGCGCCGCCGCGGGCGCCGTCCTGGTCTTCCTGCCCGCCATGGGCGACTTCGTGAGTGCCCAGCTGATGGGCGGCCCGGACCAGATCATGATCGGCAATCTGATCCAGGACAAGTTCTTCCAGGGCCAGAACTGGCCGCTCGGCTCCGCCCTCACCATGCTGATGATGGCGGTGCTCTTCATCGGGATGCTCGGCTATCTGCGGCGCACCCGCAAGGACGAGGCGGAGGCCGCCCGATGATGCTCCGTAACCCGCACCGCCGGCACCGCCGCGGCACCGACCGCAGACCACGGCTCGCCCTCACGGTCACCACGCTCTTCTTCCTCCTGCTCTACCTCCCCATCGGCGTGGTGGTCCTCTTCTCCTTCAACGGCCAGAAGTCCCTCACCGTCTTCAAGGGCTTCAGCCTCCGCTGGTACTCCGCCTTCTTCCACGACAACGTGCTGATCGAGTCGCTCGGCATGAGCCTGCGGGTCTCCCTGGTGGCCATGGCGGGGTCGGTGATCCTGGGAGTGGCGCTGGCCCTCGGCCTGGTGCGCTGCCGCACCCGGCTCGGCTCGCTGGCCGGCCTGATCATGCTGGTCCCGCTGATCACCCCGGAGATCGTCACCGGTGTCGCCGCGATGCTGCTCTTCAAGGGCATGGACGTCACCCTCTCCTCCGGCACCGTGATGCTCGCGGAAATCACCTTCTCCATCTCCTATGTGACGGTGATCCTGCGCTCGCGGATCGCCGCCCTCAACCCGGAGGTCGAGGAGGCCGCGATGGACCTGGGCGCCACCCGCTGGCAGGCCTTGCGGCTGGTCACCCTGCCCGCTCTGCTGCCCAGCATCCTGGCCTCGGCGGTCCTGGTCTTCGCCCTCGTCTTCGACGACTTCGTGCTGGCCTACTTCACCACCGGCGTGGACCCACAGCCGCTGTCCGTACGCATCTACTCGGCGATCCGGTTCGGCGTGCAGCCCACCATCAACGCGGTCGGCACGCTGATGCTCGTCGGTTCCATCGGCCTCATCGGTCTCGCCCTGGCCATCCCGCGTCTGTTCGGCCGCCGCGGTGGCCTCGATCTGCTCTCCGGGAAGTGACACCCATGACCTCCTCCGACGCCCCCTCCGCCGGTGCGGCCCCGGCCGGCGCCGCGCCCGCCGTCCGGCTCGACAACATCAGCAAGAACTACGGCGGGTCCTACGCGGTGCAGGATCTCAGCCTGGACATCGCTCCCGGCGAGTTCTTCTCCCTGCTGGGCCCGTCCGGCTGCGGCAAGACCACCTCGCTGCGGATGATCGGCGGCTTCACCGACCCCACCGCGGGCACCATCCTTCTCAGCGGGGAGGACGTGACCGCGCTCCCGCCGGACAAGCGCAACGTCAATACCGTCTTCCAGAGTTACGCCCTCTTCGACCACCTCTCGGTGGCCGACAATGTGGCCTTCGGCCTCAAGCGCAAGGGCGTCGCCCGGACCGAGATCCGCGAGCGGGTCGGCGCCATGCTCGACCGGGTGCAACTCGGCGGTCTCGGCAGCCGCAAGCCCGGCACGCTCTCCGGCGGTCAGCGCCAGCGGGTGGCCCTGGCTCGCGCCCTGGTCAACCGGCCGCAGGTGCTGCTGCTCGACGAGCCGCTGGCCGCGCTCGACCTCAAACTCCGGCGGCGGATGCAGGTCGAACTCAAGCAGATCCAGCGCGAGGTCGGTATCACCTTCGTCTTCGTCACCCATGACCAGGACGAGGCGCTGACCATGTCGGACCGGGTGGCGGTGATGAACGAGGGCCACGTGGAGCAGTGCGGCACACCGGAGGACGTCTACGAACGCCCCGCGAGCCGCTTCGTGGCGTCCTTCATGGGGACCTCCAACCTGGTCCCCGGCACCTACCGCGACGGGCAGGTCGTACTCGACTGCGGCCCCGCTCTGCCGGTCGGCAAGCGCAGCGGCGTCGCGGACGGCAGCAGCGTCAGTCTGTCGATACGGCCGGAGAAGATCTGGCTCTCCGACTTCGAACCGGGCATGGCGATGGTGCAGGGCGTGGTCCGGGAGACCGTCTACTCCGGGCCCACCACCACCTATCTGATCGAACTCGCCCCCGGCGTCACCGTGTCCGTTCTGGAGCAGAACACCGACCGCTCGCGCATGGAGGACCGCTGGAGCGGCGGCGAGAGCGTGGAGATCGGCTGGCAGCCCGAGCACTGCCTGGTCCTGGACTAGGGGTCCGATGGATCAGCCCTGTGGCGGGGGCCGCACCGGCCCCCGCCCCGCCGGCCAGACCTGGTGCGCACGCCCTCAGCCGCCCACCGACAACGAAGGAACGCCCCCATGAACCACGATGTCATCGTGCTCGGTGCCGGCCTCGCCGGGCTCGCCGCGGCACGGGACCTGAACGCGGCCGGCGCCGACGTCCTCGTCCTCGAAGCCCGCGACCGGGTCGGCGGACGCGTCGAGCAGGCCGTGCTGCCCGACGGCCGGCTGGTCCAGCTCGGCGGCGAGGTGGTCGGCCGGGCCCACACCGCCTATCTCGCCCTGGCCGCGGAGCTCGGCCTGACCCTCATTCCCAGCTATGTCGCCGAGCCCGGACGGATGGCTCGGGCCACCGCGGAAGGGGTCTCGGCCGGCGACCCGCCGCACTGGTTCGGCCCCGGTGACGAGGCCTGCCACCGCAAGGTCACCGACACCTTCGTCGCGCTGGCACGGACCGTGGACCCGCAGGACCCGTGGTCCCATCCGCACGCGGCGACTCTGGACCGCCTGTCGGTCGGCGCCTGGCTGCGCGGCGAAGGCGCGAGCCCGGCCGTCGTGCGGCTCTGGGAGATCGGCCAACTCGCCCTGGCCAGCGGTTCCTACGAACGCACCTCCCTGCTCGCCTCACTGCGCAAGCACGCCGCGGTCCCCGGTGACGACCCCTACGCCTACGAGGACTGGGAGGGCCTGCGGGTGGCCGAGGGCTCGGCGACCGTGGCGCTGCGCATGGCCGCGGAACTCGGCCGGCGCATCCGGCTCGAAGCGGCCGTCGAGGAGGTGGCGGTGCGGCCGGGAGGCTGCCGGGTGCGGCTGGCAGACGGGGAGACCCTGACGGCGCATGCCGTGGTCAGCGCCCTGCCGGTCGGACCGCTCCGCTCGGTCGCCCTCACCGGCGTCTCCGAGGCCCGGCTCGCCTCGCTGCACCGCCAGCGGCAGGCCGTCGCGGCCAAGTTCGCCGCCGCCTACGACAAACCCTTCTGGCGCAGCCTGGACCTCAACGGCCTCTCCGAATGTGAGGGCGTGCTCGGCAGCACCTGGCCGCAGAGCGAGGGCATCCTCTCCGCGCTGATCCCTCCCGAGCGCTACGGCGTCCTGCTGGGCATGCCCGCCGCGGTCCGCGACCACGAGCTGCTCTCGGACGTGGCCCGGCTCTACGGCGCAGAGGCCCTCCAGCCGTTCACGTCGTATCTGCGGTTGTGGGGCACCGACCCCTGGACCCAGGGGTACGTCACGCAGTGGAACCCCGGCGATGTCATGGCGGTCGGTCCGCTGCACGGCTCCCACGAACCGCCCTTCTATGTCTGCGGTTCCGACCAGTGGGTCGCCGGCTATATGGAGGGCGCGGTGCGCACCGGCCGCGGCGCGGCACAGGAGGTGCTCCGCCATGGCTGAGTACGTCACGTCCGCCCCGGTCCGCAACCACCTCGCGGGGACGGACCGCCCGGCGGCCTCCGGCGCGACGATGGACCTGGTCAACCCCGCCACCGGTGAGGTGCACCGCAGTGCCCCGCGCTCCGGCCCGTCCGACACGGATGTGGCCTGCAGCGCGGCGGAGGCCGCCCTCGACCGCTGGTCGCTGACCACTCCCGCCGAGCGGCAGCGGGCGCTGCTGCGGATCGCCGACGCGATCGAGGAGCAGGCCGACGCCCTGGTGGCCGCCGAGGTCGGGGACACCGGCAAGCCGCCGGAGCAGTACCGGACCGAGGAACTGCCCGCGGTCGTCGACACCTTCCGCTATTTCGCGGGGGCGGCACGCAATCTGCCGGGGGCGGCCGCCGCCGAGTACACCGAGGGCCGCACCTCGGTGCTGCGCCGCGAACCGGTCGGGGTCTGCGCCCAGATCACCCCCTGGAACTACCCGCTGATGATGGCCGCATGGAAGGTCGCCCCGGCGCTCGCGGCAGGCAACACCACCGTCCTCAAGCCCGCCGACACCACCCCGTCCTCCGCCGTGCTGCTGGCCCGGATCGCCGCGGAGCATCTGCCGCCCGGCGTGCTCAATGTGATCTGCGGTGACCGCGACACCGGGCGGTCCCTGACCGCGCACCCGGTGCCCCGTCTCGTCGCCGTCACCGGCAGTGTCCGGGCCGGGCGGGAGATCGCCGCCACCGCAGCGGCGGACCTGAAGCGGGTGCATCTGGAACTGGGCGGGAACGCCCCGGTCCTCGTCCATGAGGACGTGGACGTCGAGAGCACCGCGGCCGAACTCGCGGCCGTGGCGTACTACAACGCCGGACAGGACTGCACCGCTCCCACCCGGTTTCTGGTGCACCACCGCCGCTACGACGCCTTCGTGGCCGCGTTCGCTGCGGCCGCGCACCGGCTGCGGACCGGGCCGCCCGACGAGCCGGCCGCCGACTACGGCCCCCTCAACAGCGCGGCCCAACGGGACTCCGTACAGGCCTTGTTGAGCCGTCTGCCGCACCATGCCGAAGTGGTGACGGGAGGGACGGCACCGGCGCGGCCCGGCTGGTTCCACTCCCCCACCCTCGTTGCGGGGGTGCGCCAGAGCGACGAGATCGTGCAGGAGGAGATCTTCGGCCCGGTCGTCACGGTGCAGTCCTTCACCGACGAGGCCGAGGCCCTCCGGCTGGCGAACGGGGTCCGGTTCGGTCTGGCGGCGAGCGTGTGGACCGGCGACCACGAGCGTGCCATGCGGGCCACCCGCGCCCTGCACACCGGGATCGTCTGGGTGAACACCCATGGCACCACGGTGTCGGAGATGCCGCACGGCGGCGTCAAGCACTCCGGTTACGGCAGCGATCTGTCCCTCGCGGGCCTGTTGGACTACACCCAGGTCAAGCACGTCATGCTGTGAGGCGGCGGCTCCCGGGCGCGGCCGTGCCCGGGAGCGCGGTGCCGCGTCACGCGGCGCTCACGTATCCGCCGGTCCGGGCTCCGTACCGGCGTCGTGGGCGGCTGCGGGTACCTTTTCCTGAGCACCCGTCAGATCCCGGGCCAGTGCGACGCGGGAGAGCAGCATGGCGCCCCACAGGACCAGCGCGACGCCCAGGCATTCGGGAACCAGCCACCAGCCGGTCCGTACCCGTTCGTCGTAGAGGGTGACCCCCAGCGACAGGCTGACCAGCGCGTCTCCGAGGGTGAGGACGGGCTGCGAGGCGGTCAGCGGGCCCGACTGCATGGCGTTTTCCAGGAGGAAGAGGGCCATGACTCCGACGGCGGCGAAGCCATAGGTCTGCCACGCGGTGAAGAACGCGGCGGGGCCGCCGGTCTGCCAGGCGTGGGTGGCGTCCTTCATCAGCGCCGCGGTGAGTGCGTAGGCGACCGCCGTCGCCCCGGCGAAGCAGGCCGCCCGTACGCCGCCCGCTCCCCGGCGGAGCGCGGCGCCGACCGCCGTGGCGATCACCGCGGCGCAGACCACGAGGGCGAGCACCCAGCGGCTGAACGGGGCATGGTCGGTGCCGATGGTGGGCGCGGCGGCCGCGAGGGCGCAGCCGAGTCCGACGACGAGCAGTACCACGCCCGTCCATCCGCCGCGGGAGATCCGTCCGCCGAGGAGGACCCGTCCGATGAGCAGGGCGAGGGGCAGTTCGAGGACGAAGAGGGGCTGTACCACCGACAGCGCTCCTTGCGACAGCGCCAGCGCCTGGAAGCAGGCGGCGGCGACGACCGCGAGCATCCCGCCGAGCCAGACGGCACGGTGCAGCAGATCGACGAGCAGCCCGAGGCGCAGCCCGGCGGACAGCGGGACCGTACGGGCCGCGCGTCGCTGCAGCACCGTGGCCAGTGCGTTGCTGGCTGCCGCGAGCAACGCGAACAGTACGGCCGGCCACGTGGCCACGCACCCACCTCCTCGTCGGCCACCCGGACACCGGGGCGGGGTCCGCCCGCCGGTGGCCGGGCGGTGCGGGGCGGGGCGGCGCCGTACCGGGCTTCGACGCTATCCGGAGGGCGGCGCGGACGGCCCGGCGACACGGACGCCGGACGGCCGCATTCGCTGGGCCGGACGGCAGCAGCCGGGGTGGCGGAGGCGCTGCGTCAGGCATGCCGGGGGCGCTTCGAGGGGTGGCGGGTGGCGGCGCCCTGGGTGGCAGATCTTGCCGCGGCAGTGCCGGACCCGCAGGTCACGGCCGCGGTCCGGGCGGCGGAAGGTGGCGCAATACTGCGGCAACACCACTGGCCGGATCTCATCGGTATGGTCCACCGCATGCCAGCCGAACGCACCCGCCAGCACACGACTCCGGTAGCGGCCGCGCGCCGTCGCCGGCTCCGCGCGGACCGCGCCCGGCAGCTCGCCGACCTGCTGCGCCACCAGGTGCTCGGGGGCTGCTTCCCCGAGGGCGTGCTGCCGCACGAGGAGGTGATCGGCGCGGACTACGGCGTGTCCCGCAACACCGTCCGCCAGGCCCTCGACCTGCTGCGTGCCGAACAGCTCGTGGCGCGCCAGCCGGGTGTGGGCACGGTGGTGGTGGGCCAGAAGTACCCGCATGCGCTCGACCGGCTGATGGGGCTCGCCGAGACCCTGCACTCGCACGGCCGGGTCACCAACGAGGTCCGCACCATCAGCCCGGTCGCCGCACCGGCCCCGGTGGCGGACCGGCTGCGGATCCCGCCGCGCAGCGAGGTGCTCTATGTGGAACGGCTGCGCCGACTCGACGGCCTGCCCCTCTCCCTGGACCTCACCTATATCCCGATGGACATCGGGCTGCCCCTGCTCGACGCCGATCTGGAGAACAACGACGTGTTCCGGCTGATCGAGGCGACCGCCGGACAGCCCCTGGGCACCGCCGAGATCACCCTGGAGGCCGTCAACGCCGATGCGCATTCGGCCGCTGTACTGGAAGCCCCGCGCGGCACGGCCGTGCTGATGCTCGAACGTCTCACCCATCTTGCCGACGGCACCCCCGTCGACCTGGAGTTCATCCGCTTCCGCGGTGACCGGCTCACCATGCGGGGCCTGCTGCACCGCACTGTCTGAGCCCCCTCGCCCGCTCCTGTCCTCCCCGACCGCTCCCCCTGCCCCGCCATGCCCTGGAGACCGCCATGCCTCTTGCGTCCCAACGCGCCGACGTGCCCGTGACCATCGACGAGTCCAAGTGCATCGACGGCTGCACGCTGTGCGTCGACATGTGCCCGCTGGACTCGCTCGCCATCGACCCGGCGAGCAACAAGGCGTACATGCACGTCGACGAGTGCTGGTACTGCGGTCCGTGCGCCGCACGCTGTCCCACCGGTGCGGTCACGGTCAACATGCCCTATTTGTTGCGATGAGAGGCCCCCGTTCATGAGCTCCCGATTCACGGGCTCCCCGTTCGTGCCGTCCCCGTCCCCCGTCCGGCGCGCGCCGGCCCCTTCTTCCGCCGCACCGCGGGCCGCGCGCCGCAGGGCGCTCGCCGCGGCGCTCTCCGCCGCCGTGCTGGCGGCCTCGCTCAGTGGCTGCGGCACCACAGCGGACGCCTCGGACGGCAAGACCGTCACCGTGACCGTCGGCTACCAGTCCAAGACCATCAACACCGTCACCGCCGGTACGCTGCTGCGCTCGCTGGGCTTCTTCGAACGTGCGCTGCGCGCCCAGGGCAGGCGCGACGGAAAGACGTACAAGGTGCGGTGGCAGGACTACGCGACCGGTGCGCCGATCACCGCGCAGATGGTCGCCGGGAAGGTCGACATCGGCTCGATGGGCGACTTCCCGCTGCTGATCAACGCCGCCCGCGGCAGCCAGCTGCACGCCCCGACCCGGCTGGTGTCCGTCACCGGCTACAACCTGCGCGGGGCGCTCAACACCATTGTCACCAAGCCCGGTTCCCCCCTGCGCTCGCTGGCGGACCTGCGCGGCAAGAAGGTCTCCAGCAGTGTCGGTTCGGCCTCCGACGGCACTCTCGTACGGGCCCTGCAGCGGGCCGGGATCGACCCGGAACAGGACATCCACAAGCTCAACCAGCAGCCGGCCGTGGGTGCCTCGGCGCTCCAGTCGGGCAGCACGGACGCCCTCTCCCAGTTCGTGGCCTGGCCGGGGCTGCTCGCCTTCCAGGGCAAGGCGCAGGCTCTCTATGACGGCGGCGCGCTCGGCCTGCCCACCTTTCACGGGGTGACCGTACGGGACTCTTTCGCCGCACAGCGCCCCGCCGTGGTGCGGGCGTTCCTCACCGCACAGCGGGAGGCGACGCGCCATCTGCAGGCCCACCCGGTCGATGCCGCCCAGCAGGTCGCCAAGGCCACCGGGCTGCCGCCCGAGGTGGTCTACCTCTACAACGGCTCCGGCGGCGTCGCCACCTTCGACCCCACCCTCAAGCCGCAGCTGATCGCCGCGCTGAAGAAGGATGTGGCGGTGCTGCGGGCGGCCAAGCTGACCGGGCCAGTCAATGTTGACTCCTTTGTCAATGACCGTTACGTCAAGCAGAGTTACGGCAGCGGGTACGCCAAGGCCCGGAGCAGCACCGCGCACCCGTCGTCCGACGAGGTGTGGCTGCGCGGCGAGGACCGTACCCACTCCTTCACCGGCCCGGAGGCCCTGCTGCGGTTCGCCGCCACCCATCACGACACGGTGCGGGCCGCGTATGTGGCCGATGCGACGACCGGCACCCGCTGGTTCGCCGACAAGTCGGTCTGGGTCCACGACGGCGCACGGCTGCTGCCCTTCGCCACCCGCGCCACCGCCGACGCCTGGACGCGGCACCACCACGGTGCGCGCACCCTCAGCTACGCCGCCGCCCTGAAGCAGGCCCGGTGAGCGCGCCCACCGCCACGGCGGCCCGTACGGGACGGGCGGGCTCGCGCCGATGGACCTGGACCCGCCGTGCCCGGCGCACCGCAGCGGTCCTCGCGGCGCTCGCGGTATGGCAGTTGCTCGCCCAGTTCCGGGTGAACCTGTGGCTGCGGTTCTCCCAGTTCCCGACCGTCACCGAGACGGCTCAGGAGTTCGGCCGCCGGCTCGGCACCGCCGCCTACTGGCAGGACGTCTCCGACAGCGTGACCCGGATCGTCGGCGGCTTCGCCCTCGCGGCGATTCTCGGCGTCGCCGTCGGCACCGCCGTCGCCCGCTCCCCGCTCGCCTCCGATCTCCTCGGCCCGCTGCTCGAAGTGCTGCGCCCCATACCGGCGATCGCGCTGGTGCCGGTGGCGATCCTGCTGTTCCCCAGCAATGAGCAGGGCATCGTCTTCATCACCTTCGCCGCGGCGTTCTTCCCGGTCACGGTCTCCACCCGGCACGCGGTACGGGCGCTGACACCCGTCTGGGAGGAGGCGGTGCGCACCATGGGCGGGGGCCGGTGGCGGGTACTGCGGTCGGTGGTGCTGCCGGGGGCCTTGCCCGGCATCCTCGGCGGGCTGTCGGTGGGGATCGGTGTCTCGTGGATCTGTGTGATCTCCGCCGAGATGATCTCCGGCGAGTACGGCGTGGGCTACCGGACCTGGCAGGACTACACCATCGTCGACTACCCGGGGGTGTTCGTCGGCATGGCCACCATCGGTCTGCTCGGCCGGTTCACCGCCACGGCGGTGGAACTGCTGGGGCGGCGGTTGACCCGCTGGCTGCCGCGGACCGCGGACGACTCGCCTCCGTCCACGGCCGGCCGCGGCCGGTGGCGGACGGGCCGGGCGGCGATCGGGGAGTCCTCATGACCCGTACCGAGATCACCGCGGCGGCCCCGGCACAGGAACCCGCCCCGGGCCTCCGGCTGACCCTGGACGAGGCCGCACTGGGCCGGCCCGGCGCCCCCGTTCTGGACGGCCTGGACCTCGATGTCGCCCCGGGTGAGATCCTCACCGTCGTCGGACCGTCCGGCTGCGGCAAGTCCACCCTGCTGCGCACCCTGGCAGGTCTGCTGCCGCTGCTCGGCGGCCGGCTGAGCCAGGACGGCGAGCCGGTCGAGGGGCCCGCCGCCGACCGTGCGCTGATCTTCCAGGAGGACGCGCTGCTGCCCTGGCGCACCCTGCGGGCCAACGTGGAACTCCCGCTGGCCATCCGGGGCGTGGCACGCGCGGAGCGCCGGACGCGGGCGGACGACTGGCTGGCCCGGGTCGGACTGACCGAGCATGCCGCACACCTGCCGCACCACGTCTCCGGCGGCCAGCGGCAGCGCACCCAGCTGGCCCGCGCGCTGGCCGGACGGCCGCGTGCGGTCCTGATGGACGAGCCGTTCGGGGCGCTCGATGCGCAGACCCGGGCGGGGATGCAGCAGTTGCTGGTGACGGCGCTGCGCGGCACCGGCGCCACCGTCGTCTTCGTCACCCACGACGTGGACGAGGCGCTGTTCCTGGGCGACCGGGTCGCGCTGCTGGGCACCGGCCGGGTGCTGGACGTACCCCGGCCTCGCACCCGCGCGGCGCACGCCGAGCCGGCGACGGTCGCACTGCGCCGCGAGGTCCTCGCCTCCCTGGGCGACCGGCCCGTCCCCTGACCTGGCCGGTCAACCGGAATGACCCGAAACATCTGACCGACGAGACCGGCGCGTCATACGACGTGACCCGGCGACCGAAAGGCACCGCCATGCCGCACGGCACCGCCCTGGAGGGCACGGAAGCCATGGAGATCCCCTCCCTCGACGCCGCCGAGGAGCTGTCCTGCGACGTCCTCGTGATCGGCGGCGGCACCGCCGGGACCATGGCGGCGCTCACCGCTGCCGAACACGGCGCCGCCGTCCTGCTGTTGGAGAAGGCGCACGTCCGTCACTCCGGTGCGCTCGCCATGGGCATGGACGGGGTCAACAACGCCGTCGTCCCGGGCCGCGCGGAACCCGACGACTATGTCGCCGAGATCACCCGCGCCAACGACGGCATCGTCGACCAGTCCACCGTCCGCCAGACCGCGACCCGCGGCTCCGCGATGGTGCAGCGGCTGGAGTCGTACGGCGTGAAGTTCGAGAAGGATGAGCACGGTGAGTACGCGGTGCGCCAGGTGCACCGCTCCGGCTCGTATGTGCTGCCGATGCCGGAGGGCAAGGACGTCAAGAAGGTCCTCTACCGGCAGCTGCGCCGCCGGGAGATGCGGGAGCGGATCCGCATCGAGAACCGGATCATGCCGGTGCGGGTGCTGACATCCGGCGGCCGGGCGGTCGGCGCGGCCGGCTTCCACACCCGCACCGGGCAGTTCGTCACGGTCCGGGCCGGCGCGGTGATCCTCGCCACCGGCGCCTGCGGCCGCCTCGGCCTGCCCGCCTCCGGCTATCTCTACGGCACGTACGAGAACCCCACCAACGCGGGTGACGGTTACGCCATGGCGTATCACGCGGGCGCCGAACTGACCGGCATCGAGTGCTTCCAGATCAATCCGCTGATCAAGGATTACAACGGCCCGGCCTGCGCCTATGTCGCCAACCCCTTCGGCGGCTACCAGGTCAACCGGCACGGCGAGCGGTTCGTGGAATCCGACTACTGGTCGGGGCAGATGATGGCGGAGTTCGCGGCCGAGGTCGCCTCCGAACGCGGTCCGGTCTATCTGAAGCTGAGTCACCTACCGGAGGAGTCCGTCTCCGCGCTGGAGACGATCCTGCACACCACCGAGCGCCCCACCCGCGGCACCTTCCACGCCGGGCGCGGCCACGACTACCGCACCCACGACGTGGAGATGCACATCTCCGAGATCGGCCTGTGCGGCGGGCACTCGGCGTCGGGCGTACGCGTCGACGACCACGCCCGCACCACCGTGCCGGGGCTGTATGCGGCGGGTGACCTGGCCTGTGTCCCGCACAACTACATGATCGGCGCCTTCGTCTTCGGCGACCTGGCGGGCGCGGACGCGGCCCCGTACCGGGCGTACGAGGGCGAGTTGCCCGCCGACCAGCTGCGTGCGGCCCACGAACTGGTCTACCGTCCGCTGCGCAACCCCGACGGCCCGCCGCAGCCCCAGGTCGAGTACAAGCTCCGCCGCTTCGTCAACGACTATGTCGCCCCGCCCAAGAGCGGCGCCCGCCTGTCGCTGGCCGTCGAGCACTTCGAGCGGATGCACGCCGATATCGCCGGCATGGGCGCCCGCACCCCGCACGAGCTGATGCGCTGCGCCGAGGTCAGCTTCATCCGCGACTGCGCCGAGATGGCCGCCCGCTCGTCGCTGGCCCGCACCGAGTCCCGCTGGGGCCTCTACCACGAGCGCACGGACCACCCGAAGAGCAATGACGACGACTGGCTGCACCATCTCGATCTGTGCAAATCAGCCACCGGCGCGATGGAGTTCACGGCCCGCCCGGTGGCGCCGTATCTCGTCCCGGTCGACGAGTACGCCCCCGTGGGCGGCATCCCCCGGTTCCTCGGCGAGGTCCACCCGGAGCAGGTCGCCACGGCGGGGCGGACGGATACGCCGCCGGTGGGGTCCGCGGGCGGGGCGGAAGGGGAAGGTGCCGGGGCGACGAACGACGCGTTGCCCGGCGCGGGCACCCCGGCCACGCCCCCGCCGGGGACCGCTTCCGCGCCCGGCCCGTCCCCCCGCATCCTCGAACTCCTCGCCCTCACCGAGGACCAGCCGGACCTCCCCACGCTGCGCCCCTACCTCTCCGACCCCGACCCGGCCGTCCGCCGCGCCGCCGTCGATGCCCTCACCGAAAGCGTCCCGCCCGGAACGGGCCCGGCCCTCGCCGCCACCCTCGCCGACCCCGACCCGGCCGTACGAGCCGCCGCCGGCGCCTCGCTGCGGGAGCTGATCGAGGTCCTGACACCGGAACCCGACCTGCGTACGCCGCTGGCCGCCGCCCTTGACGGACCCGACGCCGTCGTCCGCTCGGCGGCCGTGGAGGTGCTGCGCGCGCTCCGCCTCGGTGACCGGGCCCTCTTCGCCGGCGCGCTCACCGACCCCGCGGTGGAGGTACGGGTCCAGGCCGTCCGCGCCCTGGTCTCCGTCGACGCCTCCGACGCCCTGCAACATGCCACAGCGGATCCCTCCCGCGAGGTCAGGGTGGCTGCCGCGCACGGCCTCGGCACGGTCGGCGGCCCCGACGACCTGGCGGTGCTGCTGCGCGACGAGGACCTCCTCGTACGGGCCGCGGCGCTCGCGGCGCTGGCCACCACCGGCTGCCCGCCGCCGTACGACACGGCGGCCGTCGCGGCGCTCGACGACCCGGCCTGGCAGGTCCGGGCCGGTGCCGCCACGGCCCTGGCCGCCGCCGACCCCGAACGCGCCGTGTCCGCGCTGCGCTCGGCGCTCGCCGACGGGCACGCGGATGTGCGCAAGGCAGGGGTCCTGGCCCTGCGTGCGCACTCCGGTCGCGCGGATGTCCGCCAGGCCTGGGCCGCGGTCGCCGACGACCCGGACGCCGATGTCCGCGCGTACGCCCGGCTCGCATCGAAGGAGTGACACACCTTCGGGCCGCCCGGGGAGGCCGCCGGCCGTGGGCTGCGGGCCGAGGACGCCCTGCGGGCGACCCGCCCGCATCGCCCGACCACCGAAGCCCACTGTATAAATCTCCCTGAAACAGGCATATTCCTGCTATCCGACATGGACGGCTGGTCAGGAACCTCTATGCCCTCTTTCTCCTCGCGATGGCCCCGATACGTCGAGTTCGCCCCGAGCGTCCTGGTCGCCGGAGGGCTCGTCTGGGACGCGTTCTCGCCGGCGGACTACTGGGGAGACCCGATGCTGACGGCGGCCAGCGTGACGGCCGGCGCACTGCTCTCGCTACGGCACACCCTGGCGATCGGCGCCGCCATCGTCGTGGGCGTCTTCGCGCTGACCGTGAAGGACGGCACCGCCGACAACCTCGAGGGCCATCTGGAGCTCATCAACACCCTCTTCGCCGCGTTCATGGGCATCGGGGTCAATCGGGTGATCGCCCGTCACGGACGCCATCTGGATGTCGTCCGTTCGGTGGCGGAGGCCGCCCAGCGTGCCGTGCTGCCCGCGCCGCCGGAACGTATCGGCCGGCTGACCATCGCCGCCCGCTACCAGGCCGCGCAGAGCGAGGCCCGGATCGGCGGGGACGCCTATGCCGTCCAGCGGACCCCGTTCGGTGTCCGGCTGATGATCGCCGATGTGCGGGGCAAGGGACTCGGGGCGGTGAGCGCGGTATCGGTGCTGCTCGGCGCGTTCCGTGAGGCCGCCGAGCAGGAGCCCGACCTGGCGGCGCTGGCCGACCGGATGGAGCACGCGCTGCTGCGGGAGAGCGAGCACACCTCCGAGGAAAACCGGCTCGAAGGCTTCATCACGGCCCTGATCTGCGAAATCCTCCCGCGGGCCGCGGGCCTGCGGCTGCTGAACTGCGGCCACCCCGCGCCCTACCTCTGCCAAGACGACGAGGTACGCGCGCTGGAGGTCGACGATCCGGGCCTTCCCCTGGGGATGGGTGCCCTGGGCACGGCCCGGACCGCGCCCACCGACTGGCCGTTCCCGGCGGGCAGCACCCTGTTGCTGGTGACCGACGGGGTGACGGAGGCCCGGGACCGTACCGGAACCTTCTACGACCCCGCGGCCCAACTGGCGGGCCACGGCCCGTTCCGGGGGCCCCGGGAGGTGATCGACCGCCTGGTGGGGGACGTCGAGCGCTGGACCGGCGGGCCGCGCGACGACGATATGGCGGTCCTCGCCGTCACCCGGCAGGCGGAGGGCCGCAGAAGGCTCAGCCATAGTGAGAGCAGCGCCGAACGCTGACTTGGAGGCCGGGATGCGGGACCTGATCGTCACGGAGAACATCACGCTCGACGGGGTCATCGACGCGGAGGGGGACTGGTTCGGCCCGGCGGGCGAGGCCGGCGCCGATCAGACCGACGTCGAGGCGGCGCTGCGCGCACAGCTGGCCGCGGCCGACGCGTTCCTGGTCGGGCGGGTGACCTTCGAGGACATGCGCGCGTACTGGCCGCAGCGCACCGATGACACCACCGGCGTTTCCCGTTATCTCAACAGCGTGTCGAAGTACGTGGTGTCCGGGACGCTGGACGATCCCGGATGGGAGCCCACCACGGTCCTGCGGGGCGACCTGGGCGATGCGGTGCGGGAACTGAAATCCGCGCCGGGAACCGACATCGTCACGACGGGCAGCATCACACTCGTCCATGCCCTCATCGCCGCCGGACTGGTCGACGAATACCGGCTGTTCGTCCACCCGGTCGTCCTGGGGCGCGGCCGTCGGCTGTTCGCGGACGCGACCGGCGTGCGGAGTCTGCACCTCGCCGAGACCCGGCCCTTCAGCTCGGGCGTCGTCCTGTTGCGCTATCGGACCGCATAGCGAAACCCGGTTCCCACGGGGAGTTCGGCGCCTGCCGGAAATCCGTGCCATCGCTCGGCCCCGAAGGCCACGTTGATTCTTTCCGGGGCCCTTTCGGAATTTCCTCGTGTGCTGCCGAAAATCCGGGGGGTGAGATGAGAAGATCAATCAGAGCATCAGCATCCGCACCGAGCGATTCGTCGCTCCCGCGCAGATGGGAGTTGATGTGTCCCACAACAGATCAACCCTGCTGAGTCAGCGCGCCGCCGTCATTTTTCTGCTTGGCGCCCTCACCGCTATCGGCGCCGGTGTGCTCACCTTCTTCAACGGCGGCACCCCGGCTTCCGCAACCCTCGTCGGCGGCGCTGCGTTCGGCGCAGCCGTCACCTTCTTCCATACGGTCATCGACTGAGATTCCGCTTGGGCACTCCGCCCCCCGGCCCGGCCCGGCGGCTCATCGAGGCATGGACGGCCGGTACGGCCCCAGTCCGCTCCGTCACCCCTGTGCGGACCGGGACCACTCCCCTACCGGTGCGGTGCGTCCAGGAACGCCCCGGTGAGCGAGCCGGCCGACTGTGCGATGTCCTTCGACGTGCTTTCGGCCATCCCCTTCCCACCCGCGGCGCCGGCTGTCCCGGCTGCAGATGGCCGGGCCCGACGTCGGTCATGCGTCGCTGCCTGACACCCCCTCAAAGAGGGCCGGCGCCTCGTCCACCGTCATGTCGAGGACCTGCGATGTCGTGGCCGCTGTTGCCCAAGTCCCGGAGCGGACACCGCACTTGGCTCCACCTGGAGGCCGTCGAGCCAGGCGGCGGTTCGTCGAGAGGGAGGACCGTGGTGGGAGGAGGGAGGTGGAGGACGGGCGACGACGACTGCCTGCCCCTCACGCCGCACCCGCGCGCCCCGGCAGTCCGGGCAGGTCTTCTTAATCAGCGGCTGCTCGTCCTTTTCACAAGATGGGCGGCCTCATCGATGCGCTGGGCGTTGCGCCGCATCATGGTGGTGACGACGCCCTCGAAGTGGCCGCGGGCGACCGTGGCGGGTGGCTCGGTGCCGGAAAGGTGCCGGCGGAAGTCCGGGCTGTCGACTCCGTGGAGCAGAGATCGCGCGGGCGTCCGGGAGGAGAAGTTTCCCGTCACCCTCTCGGGGACGGGGGTGGCGCCGTGCAGGCAGGACACAGCCGGGCCGGCCCCGGACGCGTCGTCCTCGGACATGCCACCCTCGGACGCGCCGCTCACGCGGAACGAGGGCGGGGCTGGCCGCAGGCCGGGCACGGACCGTGACCGATGCGCGCCCAGAGCAACCGCAGAGATGCGGCACTGCAGGGCCCGGTACCGCAGCTACGGCGCCACCGGCGTCCCGGACGCGGGACTGATCCATACGCTCCGGCAGAGCCGCTGTCTGCCGCCCGGGGTGCGGCCGGTCCTCGGCAACCTGCACCACTCCGTAAGCAGCGACGCCCTGCGCACGGGGCTCACCCAACGCCGGGCGGAGCTCACCGAGCGAGCGACGGCGATACTCCCAGCGGGACGACGCCCCGCACACCTGCCTCACCGGGGACGAGCCGGCCACCGCGGCCCGAGAAGCCGCCGCACCGGCCCGGCGGGGCCACGGCGCCGACGCGCACGACCCGCCGACTGCGGGGGCCAGCCCCAGGCCATCGCACGCCTTGCGGAATCTGCGCCACCGCATGCGGTGCGCTCCCGCACCTCAGGTGCCAAACTTGAGTCACCGCGCCCGGCCGCCGGCCGGGGCCCTTGTCGCCGAGGGGAACATCATGACCTGGGCATCTTGGACCACTGTCGGGATCCACGCCCTACCCGGCGCCGTTCGCACCGCGGAGATCGGCGTGATCAACGGCGACCTGACCATCCATACGACCTGGTCGGACGACCTGGCTCATGTAGCTGTGCAGTACACCGGAGCCACGGACTGGTACACCATGGCCGGCAGCCCCGTCCCGTGCCATTCCGAAGAAGCCAGCCGTTCCTTCCACCAGGCCGTCGTCGAAGCCGCACGCGGCGGAGATCGGGCCGAAGCCTCCCTGGAAGAACTCTTCCACACCTAGCCCGACGCCCCGGCCGGTCAGCGCGGCCGCACCGTGATCGCCGGTATCCGCGCGCCCTTCTCCGTACGCGGACGATGACGGCCGCCGGGCAACGAACACCACCCAGGTGCCGGGCCCATGGCACTTCTCGCCTCGATCGCCTCCCGCTCAGCAGGTAGCAGCGCGCCTCGGAGGCATGCGCATCGGGCCTCCGGCCCTGCGCACCCCGGGGCGAAGTCGATCAGCCGGCCCCGGGCGTACGCGGTCTTCGGCAACCGACGACGCACGATCCGCGGCGCGACTTCGACCGCTGCCATGTCGTCGTCGGCCTGAACGACTGTCTTCAGCTCGCTGTTCTGCGCCGCACCGGTCCGGCCGCCGGGGCGGACGACGTCGCTTCTGCAGCAGCTCACGATTCGCCTCGACTCCCGAGCAACCATTTCGCGCCACTCCATGTCTCTTCCCATGGAGCACTGTTGGTCATCTTCTGGCTACTTAAAGCTGACCAATTGTTAAATTTCGACCAGGAATCTTGAATCCTGACCATTTTGCTTTACATGCCCATGCCAGACATACCAGGGTTTGCGCGGGGCCCCACGGCCCCCGTGGTGCTCAACAGCACCGCGCGTATGGGCGGTTGGCCAGCCGACCGCCCCCGCAGCGCTAAGGACCCACAGCAGTGCGTAGACCCCACATACGCAGGCACCGCCTGGCCATCGCCGTAGCCGTGACGACCGCCGCGACCTTCACTGCGGGGGTGGCGGGCAGCGCCTCCGCCAGCTCCGCGGCCTCGCCGGTCGCTGCACCCTCCTCCTCAACTTCCGCTCCCCAGAAGGCCGTGGACGCGGCCCGCGCCGCCGCGTATGCCCACGCTTCGGCCACCGGGGTCGGCAAGAAAGACACCCTCAAGGCCACGGACGCGCTCGTCGACCCGGACGGCCGTCAGCATGTCCGTTTCATACGCACCCACCGCGGACTGCCGGTGCTCGGCGGCGACCTCGTCGTCCACCTGACCGCCAAGTCGGCGTACGAGAGCGTGACCCGGGCCTACCGTCACCAGGTCGACGTTTCCGACACGGACCCGAAGCTGTCGGCCGGAGAGGCCCGGACGAAGGCCGCCGGTGTGGCGAAGGGCCACGCCGGCGAGGCCGAACTGGTCGTGGACGCCCGCGAGAACCGGACCACACTGGCCTACCGGGTGCAGGTGGCCGACAGTCGTACCGCCGAGGCCGGCGGCGCCCGTACCGTCGTCATCGATGCGGCCACCGGAGCGGTGCTCAGCAACGCCCCGGTCGACGACTCGTTCCTCTCACCCACCGTCCAGGCCAAGCTGCGGGCCCGGGGCGAGCGGCTCAACCCCGCGACCGGCCTGGCCACTCCGGCCGCGCCCGCCACGGACAAGGCGGCCGGCGCCGCCGGCTTCCCGTCCGCGGCCACCGGCTCCGGCGCATCCTTCTTCGTCGGCAGCGTGCCGCTGTCCACCACCCGGACCGCGCAGAAGTCCTACACCCTCAAGGACTCCACCCGCGGGAACACCGAGACCCGGGACGCCGGCGACAAGGAGCTGCAGAAGTTCACCGCCGGCAAGGCATTCACCAGCACCACCAACCGCTGGGGCAACAGCACCACGAGCAACCGGGCGACCGCCGCCGTCGATGCCCAGTACGGCATATCCAGCACCCTGGACTTCTACAAGAAGGCCTTCGGCCGCAAGGGCATCAAGAACGACGGCCGCGGGGCACACGCCCTGGTGCACTTCGGCAAGAAGGTCGGCAACGCCTACTGGTCCTCGGACTGCGGCTGCATGCTCTACGGCGACGGCGACGGCAAGACGTTCGCCAAGCCCCTGGTCGTACTGGACGTCACCGGCCATGAGCTCACCCACGGCGTCGTCGACGCGACGGCCAATCTCCAGCCCACCCGCGTCGACGCCGAGGGGAACCAGTTCGGCGAGCCCGGCTCCCTCAACGAGTCGCTGGCGGACATCTTCGGCAGCTCGGTCGAATTCTCGACCAACAACCCGAAGAACCCGCCGAACTACCTGATGGGCGAGAAGCTCGGCCTCGACCAGAAGTTCCTGCGCCGGCTGGACAAGCCGTCCCTCGACAAGCTCGAAGGCACGGTCGACTACTGGTCGAAGGCGTCCTACGACGCCGAGGTGCACGCCGGTTCCGGTGTCTCCTCGCACGCCTACTACCTTCTCGCCGAGGGCAGCGGCAAGAAGACGATCGGTGGCGTCGCCTACGACTCGCCCACGTACAAGGGCTCGAAGGTGACCGGCATCGGCCGGAGCAAGGCGACGGCGATCTTCTACCGGGCGCTCACCCGGTACATGGTCTCCACGACCGACTTCCATGACGCCCGGGCCGCGACCCTGCATGCGGCGAAGGACCTGTACGGCGCCGGGAGCACCGAGTACAAGACGGTGGACAAGGCCTGGTCCGCCGTGAACGTGACGGCGGCCAACGCGCCCACCGCCAAGCACTGATCCTCCCGGACCAGGCGCAGCATGGTGCCCCCGCCGCTCGCGGGGGCACCATGTGCGTCCGGTCCACGGCATGGCCCGCGGGTCCCGCTCGTGGTTCTCGACGGCGCGGCCGACGGGAGCCTACGTTGTGACCATGATCAGCGATCGCACGGGCGGCACTCGGCGACTCGGCTATCCGGTGGCGGCGGGCGTGTTCGCGATCGGCATGGCCGGGACGACACTCCCCACCCCGCTGTACGGGCTCTACCGGCAGCAGCTCGGATTCTCCGAGCTCATGGTGACCGTGGTGTTCGCCGCGTACGCCCTCGGCGTGATCACGGTTCTCCTCCTCGCCGGCAATGTCTCCGACGAGGTGGGCCGGCGCCCGGTGTTGTTCTGCGCGCTGGGGCTGTCGGCGGCGAGCGCGCTGTGCTTCATCTTCGAGGGCGGGCTGCCGATGCTCCTGCTGGGGCGGGTGTTGTCCGGGTTTGCCGCCGGTTTGTTCAGCGGCGCCGCCACGGCGACCGTGCTGGAGCTCGCGAAGCCGGGTCAGGAAGCGCATGCGGGATTCGCCGCCACCGCGGCGAACATGGGCGGTCTCGGCTGCGGCCCGTTGCTGTCGGGCCTGCTGGCCCAGTACGCGCCATGGCCGTTGACCCTGCCGTTCCTGGTGCACCTCGTACTGGTGGCTCTGGCGGCCGTGGCGACGTGGTTCCTGCCGGAGACCGTCGAGCATCCGCACCGCCCGCACACACTGCGGCCCCAGGGCCTTCGGCTGCCGCCCGAAGTGCGGGGAGTCTTCACCCCCTCGGCCGTCGCCGCGTTCGCCGGATTCTCCCTCCTGGGACTGTTCACCGCGGTCGCCCCGAGCTTCGTCGGCCAGACCCTGGGCGTGCGCAATCTGGCCGTGGCCGGGCTCATCGTCTTCACGGTGTTTCTGGGGTCGACCGCCGGACAGTCCTTGACCGAACGGATCGGGGTGCGCAAGGCCCTGCCGGGCGGCTGTCTGGTGCTGGTGGTGGGCCTCGTACTCGTCGCCGTCTCGCTGGCCGTGACCTCACTGCCGGTGCTGGTCATCGGTGCGGTGTGCGGCGGTATCGGACAGGGCCTGGCATTCCGCGCCGGCCTGACCGCCGTGAGCCGCGCGGCGCCACCCGAGCACCGGGGCGGCACCATCTCGGCCTTCTTCCTCGTTGCCTACCTGGGCATTTCCCTGCCGGTCGTGGGCGTCGGAGCGCTCACGCTGGCGCTCGGACTGCGCGGCGCGGGCCTGACCTTCGCCGCCTGCGACATCGTGCTCGCCGTCACCGTCGGCCTCTACGTGCTGCGCCGGCCGCCGACAACCACCGACTGACCGGCCCCGCATGCCGCCCGGTCCCCCGAGGCACTTCCCGCCTCAGGCAGTACCGCCGGGCCGTGCCGTCATTAGGAAGTGAGCCGCAACGTCCCGTCGTTCGCCTGCAGACCAGGCGGAAATGTGCGGACAGCACGCCTAGGGCCTGAGCCGCACCCGCAGGCGCGCCGGCCCCCGGGTGAACACTCCCGCGTCGGCGGGCGCCGTACCGTCCGCGAAGCGCATGGCGGGGAATGCGTCGAGCAGTTGGTTGGCGCCGACCTCTATCTCGGTCTTGGCCAGGAGTGCGCCTACACAGAAGTGCCGGCCCAGGGCGAAGGCCACATGGTCGGCGGCGGCGCTGAAGGCCGTGGTGGAGGTCAGGTCGGTGCGGAAGACATTGAATGCGTCGGGCCGGGCGTACTGGCGCTCATCGCGGTTCGCGGAGCCGATGAGACAGGTGACCGTGGCGCCGGCGGGGACCGTGCCGCCGCTGAGGGTGACCTCGGCATCGGGCTGACGCATGATCATCTGGACCGGCGGGGTGTAGCGCAGGGTCTCGGCGAAGGCCGCGGGAATCAGCGACCGGTCGGCGCGTACGGCGGCGAACTGGTCGGGGTGGGCCAGCAGGTTGCGGAACAGGGTGGCGAGGGCCTTGTCCGTGGTTTCACCACCGGCGGCCAGCAGCAGGCTGACGAACGAGGTGATGTCCTGATCGTTCATCCGGGTGCCCTCGACCTCCGCGGTGCAGAGGGTGGAGAGCAGGTCGTCGCCGGGTGCGGCACGTCGTGCGGCCAGGAGCGGCAGCAGGTAGGCGGAGAGCTCTTCACCGGCGCGCCGGCCGGCGGCCGCGACCTCGGGGTCCTGGGCCAGGTTGGACAGGAATCCGACGACGGATTCGTACCAGCCGTGGAAGCGGTCGTGGTCGGCCCGGTCCAGGCCGAGCATGTCGACGATCACGTTGATCGGGAAGCGGGTGGCGAACTGCCCCACCAGATCGGCTTCGGCATCGTCGCGGAAGGCGTCGATCAGCTCCCTCGCGTTGTGCTCGATGACCGGCAGGAACTTCTCCCGCAGCTCCCGGCCACGGAAGGCGGGGGCCACCAGGGCGCGGCGTACGGAGTGCTCGCGGCCGCTCATCTGGGGGAGGGTGCGGCCGCCGTGCGCCGGTTCGAGCTGCCACTCATAGTTGTCGGTGGTGAAAACCGGCTCGCGGAAGGCCCGTGCCACGTCCTCGTACCGCGAGAGCAGATAGCTGTCGGTGCCCTTGTCGTGGAACAGCGGGTAGTGCTCACGCAGGATGCGGTACGCGGGGTAGGGGTCCGCCGCGAACTCCGGTGACAGGATGTCGGGCGGCTGAGGGAGAGTGGTCACAACGCGTCCTCGGCTTCCCTGGGCGGAGTCGGACTCGGACGGTGGTGCACGGCCGGCTTGTGACGCTAAGGCACCGCGTCGTGCCCGTCCAGAGCGCCTCGTTGAGCGGCAGATGGGCCGTTGCTGCGGTCGCCCCGTGCACGGAGCACCGTGCCGGGGGACGTGGCCTCGTGGACGGTGCCGGTCCGCGCTGCCCGGCCCGGCGCGACGGTGTGTGCGCAGAGGGCCGGGATGCACCGCGGGGCCGCTCACCACTCGGATGGCCGCCCGCCTTCACTCTGCTGCCTCTCACGACACGCTCTTCCGGCCGAGGCCGGGAACGCTGAGACCCAGCAATCCCCGATCCAGCAGCCTCCCGTCGAGGCGGAGAAGTGAGAGTCGCATGGCCGCACCGTCCGCCCCGGGCCTGCTGAGCCGCCTTTGTGGTGGGTATCTCGTCACCGTCCTGCTCACCGCGGTGTTCGCCGCCGCCGCACCGGCTGTCGCCGACGGCGGTGCCCCCGGGCCGGGCGAGCGGGCCGGAACCAAGCCCACCGTGGTGCTGGTGCATGGTGCGTTCGCCGACGCCTCCGGCTGGAACCAGGTGACCGAGCGGCTGCAGCGCTCCGGGTACACCGTCGTCGCGCCGGCCAATCCGCTCCGCGGTCTGCCGCAGGACTCCGCGTATATATCCAGCGTCCTCCAGAGCATCCGAGGTCCGGTCGTGCTGGCCGGCCACTCCTACGGAGGTGCCGTGATCAGCCGCGCCGCGGCCGGCAATCCGCAGGTGAAGTCGCTGGTGTACATCTCCGCATTCATGCCGGACAAGGGTGAGGCGCTCGGCGGGCTGGCGGCCAGGTTCCGGGGCAGCGAACTCGACTCCGCTCTCCGGCGCGTGCCGTTCCGGAATGCCGACGGCAGCGGCGGGACCGATCTGTATCTGCAGCCCGCCCGGTTCCACCGGGTATTCGCCGCGGACCTCCCCGTCGCCACGACACGGGTGATGGCCGCTGCCCAACGCCCCCTCTCCGCCTCGGCGTTCACCGACAAGGCCACGGCGGCCGCCTGGCGGACCATCCCCTCATGGGCGCTGGTCGCCACCGAGGACAGATCCATCGCCCCGGACCTGGAGCGCTTCGAGGCCCGCCGCGCCGGCGCCCACACCGTCGAGGTCGACTCCTCGCATGTCGCCATGATCTCCCATCCGGGCGCGGTCACCGATCTCATCCTGGACGCCGCCACCGCCCGGTCGGCCGCGAAACCCGCCCTCGCCGCGACGGGAACCAAGCCTCTGGTGTTCATGGGCTTCGGCACGATGGCCGGTCTGACCGTGCTCGCCGGCGCGGGGCTCGTCGCGAGTGCCCGCAGACGTCGGGGCGCCGGCCGGCCGGCGGACCGCTGCTGAGCGCCCCGGGGACGGACACCCACCTCCCGGCCCCCGCGGCCACGTCTCGTACGCCGGTGAACGACAGGAAAGGACCGACCACATCATGGGCACCCTCACCACGACCGACGACACGGAGATCTACTACAAGGACTGTGGAACCGGCCAACCCGTCGTGTTCAGCCACGGCTGGCCGCTGAGCGCCGACGCCTGGGACGACCAGCTGTTCTTGGTCGCCTCCCACGGGTTCCGGGCGGTCGCGCACGACCGCCGCGGACACGGCCGCTCCAGCCAGCCGTGGCACGGCAACGACATGGACACCTACGCGGACGACCTGGCACAGCTGATGGAGACCCTGGACCTGCGGGACGCGGTGCTGGTCGGGCACTCCACGGGTGGCGGTGAAGTGGCCCGCTACATCGGCCGTCATGGCTCCGACCGGGTGGCCAAGGCAGTCCTGCTCGGCGCCGTCCCGCCGCTGATGCTCAAGACCGAGGCCAACCCGGAGGGGCTGCCCATCGAGGTCTTCGACGAGATTCGCGCCGGTGTCGCCGCCGACCGCTCGCAGTTCTACAAGGACCTCAGCGCCAGCTTCTACGGTGCCAACCGGCCCGGTTCCACCGTCTCCCAGGGGGTCCGCGACGCGTTCTGGCTCTGGAGCATGCAGATGGGGCTCAAGGGGGCGTACGACTGCATCAAGCAGTTCTCGGAGACCGATTTCACCGAGGACCTCAAACGGTTCGATGTCCCCACCCTCATCATCCACGGCGACGACGACCAGATCGTGCCCATCGTGGCCGCCGGCCAGAAGTCGGTGACATTGGTGAAGGACGCCACGCTCAAGGTCTACCCGGGTGCGCCGCACGGCCTCTCGGCGGTCGGCAAGTACAAGGAAGACTTCAACGCCGATCTGCTGGCCTTCCTCAACAGCTGACGGAGCGGCCCGAGAACGGCCGACCGAGGCCGGATCCCGGGCGCTCCGCACACACAGCCGGTGCCGGCCGAACGGACCTGTGGTCGTATCGGCCGGCACCGGCTGGAGAGCTGTCTGGATTACCGCCGGTGGCCGCCGCCCCAGCTGCCGTTCTCGCAGCCCTCGTTGAAGACCGGGCCGACGTGGTCGAGGACACCCGCGGAGAGCCAGCAGGAGCCGTAGTGGCCGCGGTGGTGGTTGTGGTGGTGGCGGTCCTTGTGGTCCTTACCGTGAGCCAGGGCGGCGCTCGCACCGCCCATGACGATAGTGGTGGCAAGGGCGGTAGCTGCGATCGCGGCGCGGATGCGCATGTCTGCTCCTCAGGAGGATCAAGGGGGTATATCGATCTTTTCAGGAATCACCTTCACAGAACCTCCCAAAACCTGACTCATCGTTAATTGCGCGAGTCGGAGTAACCGACCACCAGGTTTGCGCGAAGCACACACCCGGCCACGACAGCATCGAGCGGTCCTTCCGGCGAGACCTCCGTCATGCCCAACTCCCGGGCACGAGCGGCTCGTTCACCGCAGGTTCGGGCGCCCGGCACGAGGAGGGGCGGGCGCCGCCCCTGGCGCGGACCTGACTTCCGAGAATTGCCGTACAGGCGTCGTCCGTTCGAGGCGAGGACCGTCGGCGGGAATAGTCATATCAATATGACTGAGCGTCAAAAATGGCGATCCGGGCGCATGTCGCCACCGGTCGGCTCGACCCGACCGCCCCCACGCCGATGCTCTCGGCGTGGGGGCCTCGTCCAAGCGACGGGCCGGCCCGCGACCCGAACTGATGGGGCGTCAATAGGGCAGTCCCTCAGGCTTTCTCCGGTGCCTGCCCGGCCACCTGGCGTACGGGGCGCACGCTCGGGCGCAGGCCCAGGGTCACCAGTGCCACGGCCACGGCGAGGAAGGCGGACAACACCGCGAAGCCGGTCACGCTGGATCCGGTGGCGTCGGTCAGCCAGCCGACCAGGTAGGGGCCGGCGAAGCCGCCGAGGTTCCCGAGGGCGTTGATCAGCCCCATGGCGACGGCCACCACCTCGAAGCGCAGCAGCTGGCCGGGGATCGCCCAGAACGGTCCGTACGGCGCGTAGACCGCGGCGGCCGTCACACACAGCAGCAGCATCCGGGGCAGGGCGCCGTCCACGGCCTGTCCCAGCAGCAGTGCGGCGACGCCCACCACAAGCGGGACGGCCACCGCTTGGCGTCGTCGGCCGGTGCGGTCGGACCAGGCGGCGTTGGCGATCATCACGGCCAGTGCGACGGTAAACGGGATCGCGGTGAGCAGACCGACCTCGGTGGACGATCCGTTGTGTGTCAGCTCCTTGATGACCGACGGCAGCCACAGGTTGAAGCCGTAGAAACCGGTGATCCAGAAGAAGTAGACGCCGATGAGGACGAGGACCGGCTTCTGCTTGACCGCGTCGAGGTACGAGCCACTGCCCGCCGACGGTTTGGCGGCTTCGTCGGCGGCGATCGCGCGCTCCACGTGGTCGGCTTCGGCGCGGGATATCCACCGGGCCTGCGCGGGCCGGTCGGCGACCGCGAACCACCAGACCACCGCCCACAGCAGAGGCGGGACGCCCTGCAGCACCAGTACCCAGCGCCAGCTCCCATGGTCGAGCATCCACCCCGACAGCGGCGCCATCAGTACCGAGGAGAGTGGCAGACAGGCCATCCACAGGGCGTTGGCCCGGGCCCGCTCACGCAGCGGGAACCACGAGGCGAGCAGGATGAGTACGGCGGGCCAGACGCCGCCCTCGAAGAGGCCCAGCACGAAACGGGCCACGTAGAACTGCGACTTGGTGTGCACGAGGCCGGAGAGCGACGCGGCCACCCCCCACGCCACCATCAGGAGGAGCACGGTCTTACGGGCGCTCCAGCGCTGGGCGAGGATCGCCGCCGGGATCTGCAGGAAGACATAGCCGAGGAAGAAGACGCCGCCGACCAGCCCCTTGTCGGCGTTGGACAGCTCCAGATCGCCGTGCATGTAAGGGAGGATGACGGAGACGTTGTTCCGGTCGAGATACGCCAGCATGTACATGATCGCGGCGACCGGGATGACATACATCCAGCGCTTGGCGGGGGTCGCCGGCGGCGACTGCGGGATCGGCTGCGGGCCGGTGTCCGTCACTGAGCGACCGCCGTTCCGTACGCGGCCCGGATCCGGTCGGTGAAGCGGCTGAAGCCGGCGGCGGCACGGAAGGCCGCGGCCATCGTGCCGTGGGAGGCGCGGCCGCTGCCGGCGATGTCGAACGCGGTGCCGTGGTCGACGGAGGTGCGCAGGATCGGCAGGCCCACCGTGACGGACACGGTGCCGTCGAAGTCGACGGTCTTGGCCGGGATATGGCCCTGGTCGTGGAAGTGGGACAGCACTCCGTCGAAGCGGCCTTCGAGGCCCTGGTGGAAGACCGAGTCGGCGGGGATCGGCCCGACGGCCCCGAGTCCCTCGGCGGCCGCCTTCTCGACCGCCGGACGCAGCACGGTGATCTCCTCGTCGCCGAAGTGGCCGCCCTCGCCGCCGTGCGGATTGATCGCGGCGACGGCGAGCCGGGGCTCGTCATGGCCGAAGACGCGCAGTGCGGTGGCGGCGTGCCGGATGCTCGATACGACCCGCTCCTCGGTGATCTGGTCGAGCGCCTTGCGCAGGGAGACATGGCGGGTGGTGAAGAAGATCTTGAGGCCGCGGACCACGAACATGGTGTCGAAGTGTGCGGCGCCGGTGAGTTCGCCGAGCATCTCGGTGTGGCCCAGGTGCTGCGAACCGGCCGCCCAGATCGCCTCCTTGTTGATCGGCGAGGTGACGATGCCGTCGACCTCGCCGGCCAACGCGGCGCGGGTGGCGGCCTCGATCGCGGCCACGGCGGAACGGCCCGCCACCGCGTCGACCGTGCCCCAGGGGAGGTCTGCGGGGGCGATCCCGAGGTCGAGCACGTCGATGGTGCCGGGCTCGAAGCGTGCCTCACCGGGCGCGGCGACCGCGTTGACCTCGACATCCAGGCCGCAGACGGCGACCGCGCGGCGCAGTACGGCGGCGTCGCCGACGGCGAGTCCACGGCCGAGGGCGGTGGTCGCCGGGTCGGCAAGGGTGCGGGCGGTGATCTCGGGACCGATGCCGACGGGATCGCCGAGCGTGACGGCGAGGAGCGGCAGCGGGCCGTCGGAGGCCGTCCGGTGGCCGGTCGCCTGCTGAGGGTGGGTCATGGGATCGCCTTTCGGGGTGCGGTGTTCAGGTCGTGCTCAGGGTGGGGCCGAGGGTGTGCCGGGTGCAGGCCGCCCGCAGGTGCTCCAGGCAGTCGCGGGCGGCGTCGGGGCCGCCGATCAGGCCGCCCTTCGTGGCGAAGAGCAGTCCGTCGTGCGGGCCGCCGACCAGGTGTCCGGCGATGGCGAGCGGCAGCACCTCGGTCTCGATGGCGAAGCCGTCGGCTCCCAGTGCCGAGGTGACCGCGGCGGCGACATCGCCGCCCGAGGCGTACAGGCCTCCGGGGCACAGCTCGATGACCGCGCGGCGGGCGATCTCGGCGAGGGCGCGCAGGATGCGGGCGGCGGCGTCGGGAGCGGGCACGGGAGCGGATCCGGTGGCGGTGGCCGGCGGTTCGGGGGCCACCCGGACGCCGAGCACCGTGGCGCCCTCCCCCGCCGCCGCGCGCAACTCCGCCAGCACCGCGGCGGGGTCGGGCGCGGCGGGGTCGAGGTCGGCCCAGCGGGCGCCGAGGGCGGTTTCCGTGCGGGTGAGCTGCGTGCGGGTGCGGTCGGTGACGCTGCCGACGACCGCCAGGATGCGGGCGGGTGGGCCGCCTGCGGGCCGCAGGCCCAGCTCGTCGGCGAGGGCGGCGCCGAACGGGCCCGAGTCGAGCGCGACCCAGCGGATCCCGTCCTCGACGGCGAGGCGGGCGGCGGCCACCGCGACCGTCCGCAGATGTGCGTTCTCGGTGGCGTCGCAGACCACGACCTCGGCCGGGCTCTCCCGCAGCGCGGCGGCCACCGCGTCGGGGCCCCGCTCCACCACGTCCAGGGCGAGTTCGTCCGTGCTGCGCCTGCTCTGTGCGCCGAGCACGGCCGCGACCCGGGAGTGCCGGACGGGGTCGAACGGGTCGTTTGCCACGGCCGTACGGGTCAGCGGGACGCCGTCGACGAGATGCAGTCCGCCGACCGTGCTCCGGCCGGCGTCGGGGAAGGCGGGGACGGCCAGCGTCCGGATCCTGGCCGAGGGCTCACGGGCGGCCAGGACCTCCACCAGCGCGTCGAGTTCGCTGCCCGGGTTGCCGCGCAGAGTGGTGTCGACGCGCTTGACGATCAGGGGCGCGTCGCCCGCGGTCCCGGCGGCGTCCCGGACGGCCGCGTAGGCGCGGGCCGGGGGCCAGTGCCGTGACGCGGTGTTGACGACGAGGACGTCCACCCGGTCCGCGTAGCGCTCCACTTGGGCGAGCGCGCCGACGGTGACGGCCCGCAGGCCCAGTCGCGCATAGAGCGCGCCGGTGGCATTGCTGCCGGTGAGGTCGTCCGCGATGACGAGCACCTGGGCCACGAGGTCTCCTCCTGTCGGCTCCGGTGCCGCCGTTGACCCCGAAGTGACCGGACCACGCATTATTGATTGCGCGGTTCACGCAACTCAGAGTGGCCACTCGCCGAACGGGCTGTCAAGAGGTGTGCAGTCAGGCGCTCTCGGCAGGGTCCGGGACACCGTCCACGGCGGGGTGCACCGACCACCCCGCAGCCGCGAACGCGGCCAGCTCCCGCTCGTCGCCCCCGGAGATCAGGCCCGTCCCCGCCGGCATCGCCGCCCAGTAAGGAAAGCCCCCTCCCCCGCCGAGTTTGGAGTGGTCGGCGAGCACCCAGGCGGCACGGGCGCACTCGGCCATCGTCTCCTTCAGCGCGGCCTGTTCGGGGTCGGGACAGTTGATGCCGCGGCGGGGGTCGAGACCGTCGACGCCGAGGAAGGCGATGTCCGGGGTGAGCCGGCGCAGCGCCTGTTCGGTCCGGGTGCCCAGCAGCGACTCGTTGGGGCGCCGCAGCCGGCCGCCGAGCACCACGACCTCCACCTCCGCGTCCGCCAGCTCGACGAGCGTGGACAGGCCGTTGGTGACGACCGTGACGTCGCCACGGTCCCGCAGCTCGTGTGCCAGCCGGGCGACGGTGGTGCCCGCGTCGAGGAGCACGACATCGCCGCTGCGGACCAGCGCGGCGGCGGTGCGGGCGATGGCGTCCTTCTCGCCCCGCTGTTCGCGTTCCTTGTCGTGCCAGGAGCGCTCCACCGCTCGGTGGTCGACCGCGCCGCCGTAGGTGCGGGTGATCCGGCCGAGCGCCGCCAGGGTGGCGAGGTCTCGGCGGACGGTGGACAGCGAGACGTCGAACTCGGCGGCGAGATCGTGCACGCTGATGTCGCCGGCGCCGAGCAGCTCCACCATCCGCTCCCGTCGGCGCCGGGTGGCCGAGCGTTCCCCACTGGTCACTTCACTGCCCGCCTCTGTCTGCCGTCACCTGCCGGGCGCCCGCGAGGGAGGCCCGGCAAGTTGCGCGTTTCGCGCAATTTGAGGCTAGCAGTCGAGGCAGCAACAGCGGTGGCCACCGCTGCATTGGTCTCCGCGGTCAGGCGAGAATCTTCGCCTTGGCCTTCTGGAACTCCTCTTCCGTGATGTCGCCGTGGTTCTTCAACTCGGCGAGTTTCGCCAGGGAGTCCGCGTGCCCGCCCGCCTCGTCACCGGTCGTGACGGTGTCGCGAAGGTAGGCCTGCAGCTGCTTTTGCTGTCGTTCGGCCTGAGCCACCTCCCGATCGCTCATCCCGTGGCCACGCACCAGCACGTAGACGAAGACGCCCAGGAAGGGCACCACGATCACCAGGACCAGCCACCCTGTCTTGGCCCAGTTGTTGAGGTCCCGGCTGCGGAAGATGTCGCCGATGATCCTGAACAGCAGGACCAGCCACAGGATCCAGACGAAGATCAGGCACATGGTCCAGAATGCGTTGAGCAGCGGGTAATCCATCACGGCCTCCTCGTGACACACGGGGCCCCCGGCCTCATTCCGTCCCCTCAAGCATCCTCTCCGCCGGTCTCCTCCGCGACCAGATCGATCCCGGTGAGCGCCTGCTCCGTCCAGATGACCTTGCCACTGGCCGTGTAGCGGGTCCCCCAGCGTTCGGCGAGCTGGGCGACCAGGAAGAGGCCGCGGCCGCCCTCGTCCGTCGTGGCGGCCTGCCGCAGATGCGGCGAGGTGCTGCTGCGGTCGGAGACCTCACAGATCAGGGTGGTGTCACGGATCAGCCGTACGCGGATGGGTCCCGCGGCGTACCGGATGGAGTTGGTGACCAGCTCGCTCAGGATCAGCTCGGCGGTGAACGCTTCCTCCGCCAGGCCCCATTCGATCAGCTTGTGGACCGCCGCGGCCCGTATCTGGCCCACGGCCGAGGGATCGGGCGGCACGTCCCAGTCGGCGACATGCGCGGTGTCCAGCACCCGGGTGCGCGCAACGAGCAGCGCGATGTCATCACTGGGGCGCTCCGGCAACAGCGCGCCGAGCACCGCCTCGCAGGTCTCGTCCGGTGTCCGGCCGGGGTGGTCGGACAGCGTACGGCTCAGCAGCGCCATGCCCTCGTCGAGGTCCCGGTTCCGGTCCTCGACGAGCCCGTCGGTGAAGAGCACCAGACGGGTCTCCTCGGGCAGTTGCCGCTGCCAGGTCTCGAACGGCAAGCCACCCAGGCCGAGGGGCGGGCCGCCGGGCACATCGGCGACCTCGGCGGTGCCGTCCGGCAGCAGCAGCATGGGCTGGACGTGCCCGGCGCGCGCCATGGTGCAGTTCCCTGACGCCGGGTCGTAGATCGCGTAGAGGCAGGTGGCTCCGGTGACCGAGCCCTCGACCTCCTCGGCGCCCTCGTCCTGGTCGATGCGGGTGACGAGTTCGTCGAGGTGCCAGAGGATCTCGTCGGGCGGCAGGTCCAGGTTGGCGAAGTTGTGGACGGCGGTGCGCAGCCGGCCCATGGTGGCGGCCGCATGCAGACCGTGCCCGACGACGTCGCCGACGACGAGCGCCACCCGGGCGCCGGGCAGCGGGATGATGTCGAACCAGTCACCGCCGACGCCGCCGAGCCCGCCGAGACCGGCCTGCGCGGGCAGATAGCGGTAGGCGGCCTCCACGGCGTTGTGCTCCGGCAGGCCGCGCGGCAGCAGGCTGCGTTGCAGGGTGACCGCCATGGTGTGCTCGCGGGTGTAGCGGCGGGCGTTGTCGATGCTCACCGCGGCACGGGCGACCAGTTCTTCGGCGAGGGAGAGTTCCTCGTCCTCGAACGGCTCCGGCTTGTGGGAGCGCCAGAAGATCGCCACACCCAGGATGACGCCGCGGGCGCGCAGCGGCACCGCGATCCTCGAATGGATGCCGTGCGCGACGATCTTCCTGGCCCGGCCGGGACTCTGCAGATGCCACCCGGAGAACGCCGCCAGATCCGCTTCGAGAGCCGCCTTGCCGCTGCTGAGGCTGGCGCCGAGGGTGGTGGCCGGTTCGAAGCGGATCAGCTTGCCGACGGGGTAGAGGCCGCTGTCCGCCGGGGCGCCGCTGGTGGCCGTCCGCCGCATCTCGATGGCCGCGCCCGTGGGGGCCGTCGGCTCCTCGCCGATCAGCACGTCCTCGGCCACGTCGACGGTGACGACGTCGGCGAAACGGGTCGCGCCGAACTCCGCGAGCTCCTCGCAGGTGCGCACGACATCGAGAGTGGTGCCGATCTCGGTACCGGCGTCGTAGAGCAGCTTCAGACGGCCGCGGGCCACATCGGCCCGGCCGGTGAGTGCCCGGAGCTCGGTGGTGTCGCGCAGCGTCGTGACGCTGCCGGGCGGTCCGCCGGCCTGGTCGGTGGAGCGCTGGTTGATGGCCAGCAGCCGCTCGCCGACCGGGTGGACCTCGTCGGTGACGACCCGGCCGGAGGCCAGCAGGTGGGCGGTGGCGGGGTCGAGTCCGAGCTCGGCGACCGCGCGTCCCTCGACGTCCGGCGGCAAGTCGAGCAGCCGGCGCGCCTCGTCATTGGCGAGCAGCAGACAGCTGTCGCCGCCCACGATGATCACGCCCTCGCGTACCGCGTGCAGCACCGCGTCGTGGTGCTCGTACATCCGGGTCATCTCGGCGGGGCCCAGACCGTGGGTCTGGCGCCGCAGACGCCGGCTCACCAGCGCCGTACCGCCGGTGGTGAGGAGGAGGACGCCGGCGGCGGCGCCGAACAGCAGCGGGAACTGGTCGTCGACGACACCGCTCACCCGGTTGACGGTGATACCGGCCGAGACCAGCCCGATGACCTTTCCCTTGTCCTTACCGCTGTGGCCGAAGACCGGCACCACCGCCTGGACGAGCGGCCCGATGGTGCCGGTGATCTTCTCGGTGACCACCCGGCCGGCCAGCGCCGGCTGCAGGGTGCCGACGAACTTCTTGCCGATCCGGTTGGGGATCGGGTGGGTGTAGCGGATGCCGTGGGTGTTCATCACGACGATGAAGTCCACCTCGGAGCGCTTACGGGCGGCCTCCGTCAGCGGCTGCAGCACCAAGGTCGGATGGGCGCTCTTCAGGGCCGTATCGATGCCCGGCGCATTCGCGAAGGCCTCCGCCACGGCGACGGACCTGTTGCGGGCTTCGCGGTCTCCGTCGGCCCTGGACTGCAGCACGAGCGCTGCGATGGCGGCGGCGACGAGCAACACCACGATCGCCACCTGCAGGAGAAAGACCTGACCTGCGACAGTTCGCATCCTGAGAACCGAACGCGGGCGGCCGTAGCGTCCGGCCATGTCCTCTTTCTACACCTCCCGCATACGGTGGGCGAGCCGCGCGATGCGGAGCGCAGCAGCAGTCAGGGCCCGCGCTGCGCCGGGCGACTCCACGGGCTGTCCGAGGATCGTCCCGTGATCGGCGGCCGGGCGCCAGAGGGCGGGAAGACCTCCGGGTAGGTTTTACTGCTACGCATATGCGAACCTCTTTAACGAAGGGGACATACCCGGCAGCCACATCGCGCCACGTCACCGGGAACAAATCGCCCAAGGCTGGAAGGGTGCATGTAACTCTTCCCACAGGCCCGGCCGCTTGCCTGACGGGCCTGTGCCGGTCGGGTGAGCCAGGCGCCGACACAACATGCCTGGTCAGCCGGTCTCGCCGGGGCCCGGAGCCGGCCCGCGGGTGGTCCCGCGGTCCTCTATGCCGTCATTCGGCCCGGCGCAACGGTATGAGACGTTCGTGGGCATGCATGTTCCCGAGGAGATCCGAGCCGAGGCGGCCGCGCTGATCGACCACCACGCGCTCGGACTGTGGAAGCCGAACGACGCCGACCGCCGAGCCGCCGTCGCGCTGTTCCGCTTCCTCGAAACCGGTCAGCCGCTCACGGGCGAGCAGCTCCGGTCCGTCCTGGCGCACGCGGAAACGGCGGCCGACGCGAACGAGCGGCTGCTGAAGCTGCTGCAGGCGACCGCCGGGCTGCTCGACGACGCGCCGGTGGCCGAGGGCCCGGCCGGGCGGGACGCCGTCGACCACGTTTGCCTTCTGCTGGACGCGCTCGCGCTCTCCCGGCTCGCCGGTCAGTAAAAGAGAAAGCCCGCCCGAGTAACAGGCCCGGGCGGGCGGTTCTGGGGCCTTCAGGGCCCTACGCAGGCATCGTGGCCGAGGACGGCGCCTCGACGGGAGCCTGCTCATCCTCGGGAACCGAGATCACCCAGTGCGTCTCCTGGCGCGGCCGGAGATAGCACACCCAGTACAGCGCGGCGACGGCCACGATGACGCCGGTGACGACCAGACTCGTCGTGCTCTGCTGGTAGAGCACCCAGGCCAGCACCACGATCAGCAGCGCCGGGACGGCCGGCCACAGCGGCATCCGCCAGGCCAGCCGGTGCTTGTGCTCGCCACGGCGCGAGGCCAGGGCGCCCAGGGCGACGAAGACATACATCGCGGCGACGGCCACGCCGGTGACCTCGCTCAGGGTGTCGAGGTTGACGAAGCACAGGGCCGCCCCGGGGACACCCACCGCGAGAGTGGCTGCCCAGGGGGAGCCGAAGCGCCGGCCGACGTGCGAGAAGACGCGGTTGACCGCCGTCGGCCAGGCCGCGTCACGCGCCGAGGAGAACACCACACGGGAGTTCTGGATCACCATCACGATCGCCGCGTTGATGATCGCCAGAGCGATACACAGGCTGACGAACGTGCCGACACCCGAGTTGCTCCAGTCCCGCACCATGCCGGCGACATCACCGGCACCGAGGGTCTTCAGGTCGGGGGCGCCGAGGGTGATTGCGACCACCGGGATCAGGACGACGGCCGCGCCGATGCCGAGGGTCCACAGCACCGTACGGGAGACGTTGCGGCGGGGGTTCTCCATCTCCTCGGCGAGGTACACGGCGGTGGAGAAGCCCTGCAGGATGAAGAGCGCGGTGGCCAGGCCAGTCACGAGGAGGCCTGCGGTGACCGCGGAGCTGTGTCCGTGCCCGGCGTCGATCACGGGGTGCACGAGCACGGAAGCGGACCGGTGGGCGTGGGTGAAACCGAGGAAGGCGACGACCGCGCAGGCCACGACCTCCAGCACCAGGAAGATGCCGGTGATCCAGGCGTTGGCACGCAGATCGAGCAGACCCATCGCGGTGGCCAGCAGCATCACACCGGCAGCGGTGTACTGCGGATCGAGATGGACGATCGGTGCCAGATAGTCGGCCGTGCCCAGGGCGATGATGGGCGGCACGATCATGACGACGATCAGCGAGAGGATGAATACCAGCCACCCTGCGAGGCGCCCCATGAGCGTGCCGACCATGGCGTACTCGCCACCGGAGCTCGGTATCAGCGTGCCGAGCTCGGAGTAGGTGAAGGCCACCCCGATACACAGCAGTGCCGCGACGGCGATGGTCAGTGCGGTGCCCGTGCCCAGGCTGGCGAACGAGTCCGGCACGATCACGAAGAGCGAGGACGCCGGGGTCAGACAGGACAGCGTGAGCAGGGTGCCGCCGACCACACCGATCGACCTGGTGAGTTTGGGGGCGCCGGGGGCATCCCCCTCCGTCGCACTGCGGGTGACCCGCTCAGGAGCTGCGGAGGCAACAGGCGTGTAGGGCATATCGGTATCCGTATCCCATCGGTGCTGGCGGCAGGAGGGGGCTGCGTCCTGGAGGAGGAACGCCGCAAAGCGTTCTGAACCCGGACATCCGCAGGTCCCGCTTTGGTGACCGAATAAAACCCCTGCCGACGACCCACGTCAAGGTCTTGTTAAGGCCTTGAGACAACGAAATCCGTAGCATTACCGGGCCACCGGAACGCTTATCCACGACCAAATCGCGGATGAGGAGCGGATTTCGCGGCCGGAAGGGCGATGCGGCATCCGACAGGGACACCGCCGAATCCGTTGCGGTTCCGCCGAAACCCGCTGCCGGTGCGGTCAGTCCTCGTGCGCGTGCACACGGGCGATGAGCAGCGCGACATCGTCGTGGTCGTGCTCATCGCGCAGCGCGCCCAGGAGGCGGTCGCAGAGGTCCTCCAGATCCTGCTCGGGCTCCCTCAGCAGCTCCAGGAGGTCGTCCAGGCGGGCGTCGATGGGCTGGTCCCGGGTTTCGATCAGACCGTCGGTGTAGAGCACCAGCAGATCGCCGTCGCGGAGCGGAACCGTGGTCTGCTCGAAGGGGACGCCCCCGACGCCGAGCGGTGCGCCGGTGGGCAGATCGAGCAGCTCGGGAGCCCGGTCCGGGCGTACCACGATGGGTGGCAGATGCCCGGCGACGGCGACCCGGCACAGGGCGCGGTGCGGGTCGTACACGGCGTACAGGCAGGTGGCGAAGGCCGGATCGAGACCGCCGGCGATGTGATCGAGGTGGCGCAGCACCTCGGCCGGGTCGAGGTCGAGGTCGGCCAGCGCGCGGGTGGTGGTGCGCAACTGGCCCATGGTGGCGGCGGCGTTGATGCCGCTGCCCATGACGTCGCCGACCACCAGCGCGGTCTTGTCGCCGGTCACCGGGATGGCATCGAACCAGTCACCGCCGACCTCACTGGCCGCCTGGGCGGGCTGGTAGCGGTAGGCGATCTCCATGGCCGTGGGCTGCGGCGGCCGGTGGTTCATCAGATGGCGCTGGAGGGTGAGCGCGGTGCGGCGTTCGCTCTGGTAGGAGCGGGCGTTGTCTATGCAGACCGCTGCCCGCGCGGCCAGCTCGACCGCGAGCACCGCGTCGTCCTCGTCGAACGGCTCCGGGTTGCGGACGCGGTACAGCGACAGCGCGCCGAGGACCTCACCGCGGGCGATGAGCGGGACGGCCAGATAGGAGTGCAGCCCGGCCTTTCCCAGGAGAGCGGCGCCCTGCGGGTCCGCGGCGATGTGCTCCAGATCGTCCGGGCCCACGTGCGGGATGCGCACCGGACGGGCTTCGGTCACACAGCGGGTGATCAGCCGGTCGGCTTCATAGGAGGCGATCTGGCCGGTGGGGTCGGCGGCGCGGACGGCCTCGGTGGAGTAGGCCGTGGCCACCGCGAGCGCCCGGAAGCGGGCCGGGCCGCCGCGGGAGAGCGAGGTCGGGCGCCGGCCGTCGAGCACGGCATCGAGGACGTCGACCGCGGCCAGGTCCGCCAGCTCGGGCACGATGACGTCGGCCAGTTCATGGGCGGTCTGGTCGACGTCGAGGGTGGTACCGACGGTTGCGGAGGCGTCGGCGATGACGGCCAGCCGCCTGCGGGCGCGGGCGGCCTCGGTGGCGGCGCGGTGCTGCTCGGTGACGTCCACGACCGACGTGGCCAGCCCCAGCACCCGGCCGTGGGCGTCCTCCAGCCGGTAGTACGACACCGACCAGGCGCGGTCGGCGTGCGGATCGGCAGCGGTGCGGCCGAGGGTGAACTGGTCGAGCAGCGGGGTTCCGGTGTCGAGAACCTGGCGCATGCCGTCGACGATGGCGTCGGCGTCCAGGAAGGACAGCGCTTCCCGGACATCGTGACCGAGGTGCTGGTCGGCGGGCAGCTCGTTGATGCGTTCCAGCGCCGGATTGACCATGACGAAGCGCAGCGATGTGTCGAGGACCGCCAGGCCGATCGGCGACTGGGCGACGAGGCGTACGGACAGCGCCAGATCCCGCTCGACCCGCCGCAGCACGGCCTGGTCGGTGGCGATGCCCAGGGCGTAGGACTCACCGCGCTCGTCCAGCAGCCGCATGTTGCGGAATTCGACGAGCCGGGTGCTGCCGTCCTTGTGCTGGACCGGGAAGACCCCCGCCCAGCTCTCGCCGCCCGCCATGACCTGGGAGAAGAGACTCAGCACCAGATCGAAGTGTTCCGGTCCGACCAGCAGCTGCGCCGCGGGCCGGCCGAGCGCCTCCTCCGCGCTCCAGCCGAAGAGTTGCTCCGCCTGGGGGCTCCACAGGGTGATCCGCCCGTCCGCGTCCAGCATCACGGCGGCCACGCCCAGTACATCCAGCAGGCCGCCGGGCTGCCCCGGCGTGGCCCCGACCGGGGCGGCGCCCTCGGGGAACGCGTCGGTCGCACCCATCCAGGCACTCCTTCCGCCGGTCACCGCTGACCGACAGCCGTGGCGCTCTCCGTACATCGGCCGGTTCTCGCTGTGCTTCCGTTGCCTTCCATCATCTCTCGACACGGGACGGACCCGCAGGGAGAGCGAGATCCGCAGGGCATCGGCGCCCCGTGCGCGAGCGAGCATTATCCGTCGCTGTTCCCAGGTCGGCGACCTTGTTGGCGATATTCGGGGCGATGATTCCGGACGCGCGTGCGGTACGGGCCTGCGGGGCGGTGGCCTGAGACCACAAAGCCGGCTCCGCAGCGCGGCCGCCGGGGGCTCTCCGTACGTCACCGTCCGACTTGGAGATGTTGATCGACAGCGACTACCCTGGCATTAGTTGCCTCTAGCAACTAAATACATGTATACCGCATCCGGCGTGGCCGACCGTGCCCGCCGACGTCAGGAGGAAGCCTCCCCCCATGCCCATCGCCGCCCCGACATTCCGTACCTATGTAGAGGAGAACCTCGATGTACTTAGCGCCGACCCGGCGCGTGAGGCCCTGGTGCACCAAGGCCGCCGCGTCACAGCAGGTGAGTTCCGCGCACTGGTCCACCGCATGGCACGGGCACTGTGCGCCCAGGGCATCGACCGCGGAACGACCGTCACGCTACTGAGCGGCAACCTGCCGGAGATCATCGCCGCCCGTTACGCGGCCAACCTGATCGGCGCCCGGGTCAACTACCTCTACAACAAGCTGTCCGCCGAATCCCAGGCCGACATCGTCCGCGATGTCGAGACCCGCGCCCTGATCGTCGACCCGCGCTATGCCGAACGTGCCGCCGAGGTCACCGAGTTGGCGCCGGTGGCGGACATCCTCGTCCTCGGTCCCGCCAAGGTGGGCACGGATCTGCTGGAGCTGGCGGCCGGCCAGTCCGACGAGCCGTTCGCGAGCCGGGCCCGGCCCGACGACGTCTGCACCATCCGCCACACCGGCGGCACCACCGGCCATCCGAAGGGCATCTGCACCACCTTCGAGCAGGCACGCTGGTTCCACGGAGTGCTCCAGCAGCCGGAGTCCGAGCACCGGCAGCTGGTCTGCACCACCCTGGCACACGCCGCCGGCCTGATGGCCGACAGCACGCTGCACGCGGGCGGCACGGTCGTCCTGCTCGACGACTTCGACCCGAGCACCGCGCTCGCCGCCATCGAACGCGAGCGCATCACCGAGATGTTCCTGCTGCCGCCGCTGCTCTACCAGTTGATGGACCACCCGGACGCCCGGCACACCGACACCTCCAGCCTGCAGATGCTGACCTACGGCGGCTGCCAGGCATCCCCGGCCCGGATAGCCGACGCGGTACGGGCCTTCGGGCCGGTGCTGATGCAGGGCTACGGGCAGAACGAGGCCGGCGGCATCAGCATGCTCAGCCAGGAGGACCACGACCCGCAGCGCCCCGAGCGGCTGCGTTCGGCGGGGAAGCTGCTGCCCGATGTCGAGGTGGCGATCCGCGACGAATCGGGTCGCGATCTGCCGGCCGGCGAGCACGGCGAGATCTGCGTCCGCTCCGCCATGATCATGAAGGGGTACTGGAAGCAGCCCGCGCTGACCGCCGAGGTGCTGCGGGACGGCTGGCTGCACACGGGGGACGTCGGATTCCTCGACGACGAGGGGTACTTGACGATCGTCGACCGGCTCAAGGACATGATCGTCGTGGTCGGCGGCCATGTGTACACCACGGAACTGGAGGACCTGCTGAACTCGCACCCGCAGGTACTGCAGAGCGCCGTGTTCGGTGTCCGTGACGCCGACCGCATGGAGCGGGTGCACGCCGTGGTGGTGCGGGCGCCCGGCAGCATCGTCGACGGGCAGCAGCTGCGCGAGATGGTCTGCGCGGAACGCGGTGCGATGTACGAACCGGCCCGGATCACCTTTGTCGAGTCGCTGCCGCTGACCGATGCCGGAAAGCCCGACAAGAAGGAGCTGCGCCGGCGGGCCGAGCAGGAGGCCGGCACCGCGGGATGACAGCGACGAGCCGCCGCAGCTGAGGGCTGCGGCGGCCTGTCAGTACTACTGCAGGTCAGAGGATGCCCAGCAGGCCGAAGGGGAAGCCCCCGAAGCCCCCGAAGCGGCCGAAGCCGCCGAAGCCGCCGAAGCCGCCGAAGCGGCCATTGTCGAAACGGTCGAAGCCGCCGTGGTGGTGGCAGTGGTGCCTGTGGTGGTGACGACCGTGGTGGTCACCCTGGGACGATGCGGCCGGCGCCTGAGGTGCGGCCGAAGCCATGCCGGCGAGCGGGACGACGGTGGCGGCGGCAATCGCCGCGGCGGCCACGGAGCGGCCTATGAACTTGCGCATTGCGTTTCTCCTGTTTGGCAGGAAATCTGACATTCGATGAGTACCGCGTCCCGCCGGAAACCCTGCAGACACGACGAACAGCCACTCCAACGGCCCCAAGAATTGCTCCACTCGCGGTAATGGATCGGCAAAACCACCTGGTGAACACCCGGCTCAGAGCCGGATGATGACGAGGGCCGCATCGTCGGTGGCGCCGCCGGGCGGCAGCAGATCCGCCAGCAGCGCGTCGGCGAGCGCCTCGGCGCCGGCACCCTGGTGCCGCGTCAGCGCGTCGGCCAGCCGCGCCAGTCCGACGTCGACGTCCTCGTGGCGGCGCTCGATCAGCCCGTCCGTGTACAGGACCAGCACGGCGTCTTCGGTGAAGTCGACAGACGCCTCCGGGCGGTCCACATGCTCGGGCCGCGCCCCCAAGGGCGGGTCGGTCGCCTCGTCCAGCAGCACCACGGTGCCGTCCGGGTGCAGCAGCGCCGGCGGTGGATGGCCCGCGCTGCTGTAGGCGATGGTGTGGGTGGTCCAGTCGATGATGGCCTGCACCGCGGTGGTGGATTCCGCGCCGTCCACCGAGCGGGCGTAGATGCCCAGTACCTCCAGCGCCCTGGCGGGGCTGTCGGCGACCCTGGTGGCGGCACTCAGCGCGCTGCGGAGCTGGCCCATGACGCAGGCGGCGGCCAGACCGTGGCCGACGACATCGCCGACAGCCACGGCCATCCGGTCCCCGGGCAGATCGGCCAGGTCGTACCAGTCGCCGCAGACATTGAGCGCGCCGATCGCGGGCCGGTAGCGCAATGCGGCCCGGTGATGCCCCACGGGCCGGGGCGCGGGCAGCATCGCCTCCTGGAGGGCCAGCACCACCTCCCGCTCCTGTGCATGGGACTGCCGGAGCCGGTCGTTGACCTCCTGGAGATCCTGGGCACGGGTGAACAGCTCGGCCTCCATCCGCTCCCGGTCGCCGCCGCGGGCACGGGCGCGGGCGCCGGCGCCGGCGCCGGCCAGGACGATCTCGGTGACCTCCTCGACCCGGTGCACGATCAGCTGGACCCGCCCCTCGGCGTCGAGCACGGGAGCATTGACCGGGCTCCAGTAGCGCTCCTCGAACGCCCCCGACCGGCCCCGGGCCTCGACGTCGTAACGCTGCAGCGCCATGGTGTCGCTCGCGCAGGTGGCCACGACACGTTCCAGGGACGCCCGGAGATTGCGCATACCGGTTGCGTCCGGGTCGTCGGGGTTTTCGGGGAACACCTCGAAGAGCAGGTGGCCGACCAGCTGATGGCGTTCGCGCCCGGACCGCCGCAGCAGGGCCTCGTTGACGTCGGCGATCACGAACTGCGGGGTGAGCAGCAGCACTCCGCCCGGCAGCGCCTGGAAGACCGCCGCATAGTCGACCGGGAACGCGCTCACGTGCTGCCTGCGTCCGGCGAGGGGACCCGGGTCCCGGGAGGCAGGGGTGTGAGCGCGGCCGGGAACATCGGGTCGATGAAGATCGTCCACGCCGTGACGCGCACGGCCGCCGGCGAGAGCGTCTCCTTCGCCGCTCCCGTCCCGGCGTCCCGCTGTGCTCCCGGTGCGTGCTGGTGGTTCGCCTCCGGTGCGTTCCTGTCGTGCGCCACGTGCGGAATGTTCCCGTCCGGACCGGGCGCGCGCATGACGGGAACCGAGTCCGTACGCCCCGTCGGCACGCGAACGACGAGGCCGGTCCCGCCCGGTGGCCGCCGCGGCGGATACCCCCGTTCGGGTCAGTCGTCCCCGCGCGGTCGGCGGTGGGCGCGCCGGATCTCCGGACGGTCGGCCGCCTCGACCAGCCAGTCCAGGTCGGCGAGCTCGTCGGTGACGGTGTTGGTGAGGGTGCCGAGGCCCTCGATGGTGATCTCCACGAGGTCTCCGGCGGCCAGGGTGAAGTCCAGCTCGGGCACGATGCCGGTGCCGGTCGAGAGCACCACGCCGTCGGGGAAGGGCTGGCCGCGCCGCAGATGCCCGACGAGCTCGTGCGGTGTCCGGTGGAAGGCGGCGGTGGAGGTCGTGCCCTCGTACGCGATGCCACCGCCCCGGCGCACCACGAGGGCGATCTCCAGCGCGCCGGGGTCGGTGATCTCCCATGCGGGGACGAGGGCCGCGGAGACCGCACAGCTGCCGGCGTAGATCTTGGCCTGCGGGAGGTAGAGCGGGTTCTCGCCTTCGATGGAGCGGGAGCTGACATCGTCGACGATGAGGCAGCCGACGGTCTCCCCGTGCCGGTTGACGACCAGTCCGAGTTCCGGCTCGGGCACATTGAGCGGGGAGTCCGCACGGAGGGCGACCGGCTCGCCGTCCGTGACGATCCGCCAGGGCACGGCCTTGAAGAACAGCTCCGGCCGCTCGGCGTCGTAGATCCGCTCGTACACCGTCTGCTCGGTGCTCTCGGCAACCCTCGCGGCGCGGGACCGCTCATAGGTGACACCGGCCGCCCACAGTTCCATCCGCCCGTCCAGCGGCGGCAGCAGCAGCACCTCGTGCTCGGTGTGGGTGGGGCGGCCGGCCGCGGTGGCCTCGGCCAGATCGCGCAACGCGGCGGCGCGCAGCCGGAGCAGATCGGCGATCTGTGTCCCCTCCGGGAAGGCCCGGATTTTCCCCTGGTCGTCGGCGATTCCGGTCTGTACGGCCGGGGCGCTTGCGGTGTCGTCGATGAAGCGCACGATGCGGGTCATGGACTCCCCTTTCATGGGCCTTCCCTGTCGGTGATCGGTGGGGCGGCGGGGGCTCACTGCGAGATGCGCGGGACCTGTGCCGGCCGCCGGGCGTCGCGGCCCACCCAGCGGAAGCCGGTGACGACCACGGCGCCCGCGGCGACCACTGCGCCGATGACATACAGTCCGGCCGCGCCCGAGCCGGTGCCGGTCTCGACCAGGCCCATCACATACGGCCCGAGGAATCCGCCGAGGTTCCCGAAGCCCGAGATCAGTGCGATGGTTCCGGCCATCCGGGCGCCGCTGAGGATCGTGGGCGGCACCGTCCAGAAGACCGGCTGGGCACCGAGGAATCCGAAGGCCGCGAGGCCGAGCGCACCGATCGCGGCGAGTTCCTGCAGGCCGAAGCGCTCGGTATCTGCCAGATCGACGCCTGCCGGCTGGGCGGCGTCAACGAGGCGGTGGCCGCACTGCTGCTGGCCGCCGCGCACGGGGTGCCGGTCTGCCCGCACGCGGGTGGGGTCGGCCTGTGCGAACTGGTCCAGCATCTCTCGGTGTTCGACTACATCGCCGTCAGCGGCTCCATGGACGACCGGGTCATCGAGTACGTCGACCATCTGCACGAGCACTTCCACGACCCGGTGCGCATTCGCGGTTCGCGCTATCTGGTGCCCGAGGCCCCCGGCTACAGCGCGCAGATCCGCGGGGAGATCCTGGAGGCCTACCGCTACCCCGGCGGTGCGGTGTGGACCGGGATGACATCCTGAGGCCATGGCGACCAGAAGAGACGGGGGCGACGGCGTCGGGAGCGTCGTCGACGAGGCGATCGGCAGGCTCAAGCACCGTATCGAGACCGGGGAGTTCGCGCCCGGCCAGCGGCTGCCTCCGGAGAGCCGGCTCGCCGCCGAGCTGCAGCTGTCCCGCCCGTCCCTGCGGGAGGCGGTGCGCGCGCTCGTCATGGCCGGGGTCCTCGAAGTGCGGCGCGGCGACGGCACGTTCGTCACCGATCTGCGGCCGGACCGCCTGCTCAACGCCATCGGCAGCTTTCTCGAACTCGCCCAGGACACCGGCCTGGGCGAGATGTTCGAGTGCCGCAAGATGCTGGAGCCGAGCGCGACCGCGCTGGCGGCCACCCGTATCGACGAGGCGGCACTGGACGGCCTGCTTACGCGGATCGAGCGGATGCGCACCCTGCAGGACCCCGAGGAGCTGGTCCGGGAGGACCTCGCCTTCCACGCGGACATCATCGCGGCGACGGGGAACCGCACCCTGCTGTCGCTGGCGTCCTCGGTCAGCCGGCTGACGGCCCGGGCCCGGATCTGGCGGGCCCTGGTCAAGAGCGATGTGCTGGCCTGGACACACCAGCAGCACATGGACATCTACAAGGCACTGCGCGCACACGACAGCCTCGGCGCGTTCACCGCGGCGACCCGTCATGTCAGCGATGTGGAGTCCTGGGTCCAGGAACGGCTCGACGCGGTACGCGATCACGACGTGCCGTAGGCGAAGGGCGTCCTGCGGCGGCGGGAGAGACGGAGAGACAGATCAGCGGGCTCGATGCGCCCGGGGGGACGGCCCCGGAGCGGACGGCGGCCCCCGCGGTGGGGCGCGTCCTGGGGAAGGCGCCGGCCCCGGGGCTGGTGTGCGGCGGAATCGTCGGCCTCCAGGGAGGGGCCGCGCTCTCGGTGCGCCTCTATCCGGCCATCGGGCCCGCCGGGGTGGTGATGCTGCGGCTGGTGATCGCCGCGGTGATCCTGGGCGCGCTGTGGCGACCCCGGTGGCACTGTCAGCCGCGCAGCAGCCTCGGCATCATCGTCGCCGCCGGGACCCTCCTCACCGTGCACCATCTCGCGTACTACGAGGCCGTGGGCCGGATCCCGTTGGGCGCGGCCACCACCATCGAGTTCATCGGCCCGTTCGCCATCGCGCTGGCCACCTCGCGGCGGCCGGCCGATCTGTGGTGGTCGCTGCTGGCCGCGGCCGGTGTGCTGCTGCTGGGCGAGGGCGGCACCCCGCTCAGCCTGCTGGGCATCGGGCTCGCCGCGCTCGCCGCCGCCTGCTGGGCCGGGTACATCCTGGTCTCGGCCCGGCTCGCCCGACGGGTCAGCGGCGGTGGCGGCCTCGCCCTGGCCGTCGCCTGGGGCGCACTGCTCAGCCTCCCCTACGGCATCGCCCAGGGCGGCAGCCGACTGCTCGACCCCCGGGTGCTGCTGCTCGCGGCGGCCGTGGCGGTGCTCTCCAGCGTTGTGCCGTACTCCTGCAACCTAGAGGCGCTGCGCCGGATCCCGCCGCGCGTCTTCGGGATCCTGACCAGTCTTGAACCGGCAGTCGGCGCCGTGGTCGGGCTGCTGCTGCTCGGTCAGCGTCTCGGCCCGGTGCAGTGTCTGGGCATCGCCGCCGTGGCCACGGCATCCATCGGCGCGGGCCGGGCGGACGGCGCCGGCACTGGGTCGGGCGATGCCGGGCCGGGCGATGCCGGGCCGGCGGACGGCTCGGCGCACCGTAGTGACCGTCGTCGCCGGGAGGTCCCGTAGCCGCCCTGGTGTCCTGTGCCATGCCCTCGGCACCGACGCCGATGCTGCTCGCCTGGGCGGCGCGCGCGTCCACGCCCGGAACGGGACGCAACGGGATGACGAGGGGGTCCGGGGCCACCGTTCACCGAGGCCCCGGGGCCCAGGGCCTCAGCGCTTACGGGCCCGGCTCGGCTGGACCCTGGACGGCTCCCCGGGCATCTTCGGATGGTCGGGCGGATACGGCATGTCGCCCAGTCCTTCGTCCGCCGCCTGACGGTCCGCGAGCTCCAGAACGGATTCCAGGCCGTAGGCGTGGTCCACCATGTCCGCGTGCACATCGCCGAGTTCGGCGAACCGCGGCGGGACCGTCCGCAGATCGAAGTCCTCGGGCGCGGCGTCGGACAGCTCGTCCCAGCGCAGCGGGGTGGAGACGGTCGCCCGGGGCCGGGCGCGCAGCGAGTAGGCGGAGGCGATGGTCCGGTCCCGCGCCATCTGGTTGTAGTCGACGAAGACCTTCGCGCCGCGCTCCTCCTTCCACCATGCCGAGGTCACCAGGTCCGGCATCCGGCGCTCCAGCGCCCGGGCCAGAGTGATCGCGGCCCGTCTGACCTCGGTGAACGTCCAGTGGGGCTGGATCGGTACATAGACGTGCACCCCCCGTCCGCCCGACGTCTTGGGCCAGCCGCGCAGCCCGTGCTCCGCCAGCAGCTCGCGCAGGAGGCAGGCGACCCGGACGGCGTCCGCGAAGTCGGTGCCGGGCTGCGGGTCGAGGTCGATCCGCAGCTCGTCGGGGTGCTCGGTGTCACCGCGGCGGACGGGCCATGGATGGAACGTCAGACACCCCAGATTGGCCGCCCAGAGGACCGCCGCGGGCTCGGTGGGACACATCTCGTCGGCGAAGCGTCCGCTGGGGAAGGCGATACGGGCGGTGGGCAGCCAGTCCGGCAGCCCCTTGGGCGCCCGCTTCTGGTAGAAGAACTCGCCCTCCACGCCGTCGGGGAAGCGCTGCATGGTGGTGGGCCGGTCACGCAGCCCCCGCAGCACCCCCTCGGCGACGGCGAGGTAGTACTGCGCGACGTCCAGCTTGGTGAATCCGCGCTCCGGGTAATACGTCTTGTCGGGGTGCGACAGACGCACGGTGCGCCCCGCGACGTCCAGCTCGACAGCTCCGGCTCCGGCCATGACTCCACGCTAGATTCCGGGCGCCGCCGCCGCGCGCCGGGAGCGGTGGGACCGGCGGCCCGTGGGGGCGCCTTCCCGGCGCGCGGGAACCGGCCCCAGCCCTCAGGATCGGGACCATGGACCTGCCCGTCATGCCCCCGGTCTCCCCCATGCTCGCGAAGCCGGTGACCGACATTCCCGCCGGCATGCAGTACGAGGCCAAGTGGGACGGCTTCCGCGTCATCGTCTTCCGGGACGGCGAGGACATCGAGATCGCCAGCCGTACGACGAAATCGCTCACCCGCTACTTCCCCGAAGTGGTCGCCGCGGCGCGGGCCGAGCTGCCGCCGCGCTGCGTCATCGACGGCGAGATCGTCATCGCCCATGCCGGCCGGCTGCACTTCGAGGAGCTGCTGGAGCGCATCCACCCGGCGGACTCCCGGGTCCGCACGCTCGCCGAACGGACGCCCGCCTCGCTGATCGCCTTCGACCTGCTGGCGCTCGGCTCCGAAGCGCTGCTGCACGAGCCGCAGTCGGCGCGCCGGGAGGCCTTGGTCGAGGCGCTGCGCCCGGCCGGGGCGCCGGTGTACACCGCGCCCGCGACGCGGGATCAGGAGCTGGCGCGCAACTGGTTCACCCAGTTCGAGGGGGCGGGTCTGGACGGGGTGGTCGCCAAGCCGCTCGATCTGCCGTACCGGCCCGGCGACCGTGCCATGTTCAAGATCAAGCATGCCCGCACCGCGGACTGTGTGGTCGCGGGCTACCGGCTGCACAAGAGCGGGCCGGTGGTCGGCTCCCTACTGCTCGGTCTGCACGACGGCGACGGGCAGTTGCAGCACGTCGGGGTGTGCGCCTCGTTCCCGATGGCCCGGCGGCGCGCACTGGTCGAGGAGTTGGAACCGCTGCGGATGGACGACGTCTCGGGCCACCCGTGGGGCGCGTGGACCGACGAGACGGCCCATGCCGCGCGGCGGATGCCCGGCGGGCCCAGCCGGTGGAGCGGGGGCAAGGATCTGTCGTGGGTGCCGCTGCGCCCGGAGCGGGTGTGCGAGGTCGCCTACGACCACATGGAGGGCAGCAGATTCCGTCATACCGTCCAGTTCCGCCACTGGCGTCCCGACCGGACGCCGGAGAGCTGCACCTACGCCCAGCTGGAGGAGCCGGTGGGCTACGACCTGGGGCAACTGCTGCCGGGCTGACCCGGCGGAACGGCTCGCTGAAGGCCACCGGGCGTCAGGTCACCTTTGGTCACCCTCCGGCGGCCATCGGCGCCGGCTCTCCCCCGGGGCCAGCCGGTCCACCACTTCGGCCAGTTCGCTGCAGGCCTGCTCGATCTTGCGACGGACGCTGTTCTGCTCGGTGACGATCGCCGACAGCAGCAGCGCGGTGAGCGCCGCGGACGCGTTGAGGGCCTGCAGATTGATCATCGCCTCCAGCAGGCTCTGGCCCTCGAACGGTCCGTTCCGGGCCGTCGCCGCGGTGATGACCAGGACGGACACCACCAGCACACAGGGCGCGGCCCCCGCCAGCTGGAAGCGCAGCGCCGCCCAGATGATCAGCGGGAAGACCAGGAAGAGCAGCGACAGCTCGCTCCGGGTCACCACGAGCGACACCACGACCGTGACGACCAGCAGGGCTGCCGCCTCGGCCCACCGGTAGCCGGGGATGCCCCGGGGCCGCCGGATCGTACGGCAGGCGAGGAGGAGCGGGGTGATGACGAGGATGCCCATCGCGTCGCCCACCCACCACGCCACCCAGGTCCGCCAGAGGCCGCCGGCCGGCAGAGCGCCCTTGAGGAACAGCATCCCGGTGCCCAGCGTCGCGCTGATCACCATCCCGGCGAAGGCGCCGAGAGCGACCAGCGCCACCCCGTCGCGCAGCCGGTCGAGTTCGACCCGGAAACCCACCCGGCGGAGCATCAGGTAGGAGCACACCGGGGCCAGGGTGTTGCCCGCCATGATCCCGAGCACCGAGACTTCGAGCGGGCTGATCGTGGCGACGACCAGGAGGGTGCCGAGAGCGATGCCCGGCCAGGTCCGCAGGCCCAGGAGGAGCAGACAGCTCAGGGAGATGCCCGTCGGCGGCCACAACGGCGTGACCACGGCACCCGCGATGACCACCTGCTCCAGCAGACCGATCCGGGCGGACGCGTAGTAGACGCCGGCGAGGCCGAGGATCGTCAGGGCTGCCGGTGCGAGACGGCGGAGTTCCTCGGTGCGCACCACAGCAGCCATCAGACAACGCCGACTGCCGGGCACCGGCCGCGACACGCACGCCCCCGCCGCGCTTCACCCGGCTCTGGGCGGGGCCGCGTCGAAGCGCAGCACGATCACCGCCGAGTCATCGGTGTGCCCGGTGAACTCGGCCACGCTCATCGCCACGTCGGCCACCGTGGCCGGATCTCCGCCGGCGTTGGCGCTGACCAGTCGGGTCACCTGCGTCAGCCCCGCCTCTATCGGGAAGGACGGTCCCTCGACCACCCCGTCGGTGAGCAGCACATACGCTCCCGCTGTGGCGAACCGGCGGTGGGTCACCGGATACCTTTCGCCCCGCACGATGCCGAGCGGCAGGCCCCCGGGGTCTTCGGCGAGTCCGGACCGGCCGTCGGTGGTGGCCCAGATGCCCGGTACGTGACCGGCCCGGGCGCTGGACAGCTCCCAGGCGACCGGGTCGAAGCGGACGAAGGTGCAGGTCGCGAAGAGCCCGCAGTCGACCGAGAGCAGCAGGTCGTTGGCCCGGCTCAGTACCTCCCCCGGGTCTGCGGCATGGCCGGCGACGGCGCGCAGTCCGAAGCGGATCTGTCCCATGAAGGCGGCCGCCTCGACGTCGTGCCCCTGGACGTCGCCGATGCAGAAGGCGAGCGACCCGTCCGGCAGGGAGAAGCCGTCGTACCAGTCGCCCCCGATGTCCAGTCCGTGCCGGGCGGGTGCGTAGGTGGCGGCGGCGCGCAGCCCCGGGACCCCCGGCAGCGCGGCCGGCAGCATCTCGCGCTGCAGGGCCTCGGCCAGCTCCACCCGGGCCCGCTGCTTCTCGGCGCCTTCCCGTGCCTGAGCGGTCAGCCGTCCGAGCGTGGTCAGCAGGTCGTCAGCACTCGCCGACCGCGGGGGACGACGCCGAAGCATGGACCGCTCCAAGGTGCATCGGTGAACAGCCAGGGAGCGCGCTCCGTACGGCAGTCCGCAGTGGCCGCCTGACCTGGCCTGATGGGGCTCTTGTGGAGCCCGCCTTTCCCGATTCATCTTATTTCTGCGGTGCGACTTCCGCTTGGCGGCCGGGTGGCCGGCGGCCCCGCGGCCGTCAGGCGACTGCCGGTCGTCGGCTCACACCGGGGGCGGGGGCGGGCGCCCGACCCACCCACCATGAGCCCGGCCCCGCACCCTCCGCAGCCGGCCGTGCGTGCGAAGCGATCCCCTGCCGGGGCTGCCCGGAACCCTGCCGGGCAGCCCCGGCCACCGACTCGCCCCTTCGCTCTCCGCGGCCGGGCTCAGGCGCCCGCGGGGCGGGACACCGCCAGATGCCCGACGCCGGACCGGACGGCCCAGAAGAAGACGGCGATCGCCATGACGGCCACGGTGATCGAGTCGTACGGTGCCGGGAGCCGGCCGGAGCCCTCGAACGTGCCCAGCCAGGAGATCACGGTCAGGGCGACGAGGTAGACCACCAGCCAGGCGCCGGTGCGGAGTTCGGCACCGAGCGGGCGGCTCGGGCCGGCGCCGTCGTCCTCGGCGCGCACACCGGGGCGGCGCATGGCCAGGAAGATCAGCAGCCCGCCGAGCACGAGCGGCAGTGCGAGGCGCAGGTCCTGCCAGCCCGACCAGTAGACGAACTCGCTGGCCACCACGAAGCTGAGCGGCGCGATCCAGCGCAGCCCGGGGACCCAGCCGGCCGTGTGGCCGCCCGGCTCGGCGCGGAACACCGCGACGGCCACCGCGGAGGCGGCATAGATCAGCAGATACATATCGCCCATGACGCTCACGATGTCCTGCCAGCCGCCGAACGGCAGCAGAAAGATCACAATGACGAGGAGGTTGATCGCCAGGGCCCGGCGCGGGATGCCGAACCGCTCATTGACCTTCATGAAGTACCGGGGGATGGTGCCGTTCTTGGCGAGCGCGTAGGTGTGCCGCGCGTCGATCGCCACGCCCACATACGCCGAACCGCCGGGCGAGATCACCGCGTCCGCGTAGAGCAGGCTGGCCAGCCAGTGCAGATTGAGGATCAGCGCGAGCTGGCCGAACGGTGAGTCGAAGGAGACTCCGTGCCAGCCATGGCCGAGCAGATGCTCGGGGACGGTGAAGAGGAACGCCAGCTGCAGCGCCAGGTACATGAGCAGGGCGAGGCCGATGCCGGTGAGGACCGCGGCGGGGATGGTCCGGCGGGGGTTGCGGGTCTCGCCCGAGAAGTCCAGCGGCGCCTGGAAGCCGTTGACGGAGTAGACGATGCCGCCGCCGGCCAGCGCCGTCAGGCAGGCGACATAGCCGTACGGTGCGAAACCGCCGTGGTCCGTCAGGCGGCCGGAGTGCCAGCCGGAGGCGATCAGCGCGATCACCGTGACCACCGGGACGACGATCTTGAACACCGAGATCAGGTTGTTGAGTTGGGCGAACATCCGCACCGCGAACCAGTTCAGCACCGTCAGCACGACGCTGAGTCCGGTGGCCAGGGCCAGCCCGGAGAGGGTGAGGGTGTGGCCGTTGTAGATGCCCGGCAGGTAGTGCGCGGCGTACTGCATGATCGCGCTGATCTCGGCGGCGGTTCCGCCCACCGACAGCAGCGTCGACCAGCCGATGAGGGTGCCGACGAGCCGGCCGCTGGCGAACAGCGGCCAGCGGACCGTGCCGCCGCCCTCCGGCCGGGACGCGCCGAGTTCGATCATGACCAGGGCGACCAGGCCGCACAGCAGACCGGCCCCGACCCAGGACAGCAGCGCCGCAGGGCCGGCCGTCTGAGCCGCGTACATGGCGGCGAACAGCCAGCCGGAACCGACGATGTTGGAGAAACCGATGCCCGTCAGACCCCAGAACCCCAGGTCACGGCGCAATCGGCGCTCCTGCGCCAGCACTTCCGGCGCGCCGGCCCCGTCGCCCCCACCTGATACCTGACGCTCCGTCACGGAAACGGCCTCCTTGATTCACTGTTCCGGCTCGCCGGACCCTACTCGACGATCGCCGAAGAGGAATTCCCCGCTCCACCAGCGGACACTTCCTGCACACAGCGCATGGATCAAGCACTCAGCGCAGTGTCGCGGCGCCCAAGGGTGCAGCCCCGACCCATCCGCCGGCCCTCCACGCATGGCCCGTCAGCCGTCCACTCATGATCAGAAGGGTAAGAGGCACCACTGACAACGGCCTTGGCCCGGCCGGCCCCGAGCCGGCGCCGACGAGGCGCGCGACCCCGGCCACGCGACGGACGACGTCACGGACGACCCGCGGCGGGCCTCACACGACCTGGTCGACCCGGACGCCGAACGTCGTCGCCAGGCCGTCCCGCCCGGCGTCGGTGAGATGGACGACGCGGCGGTACTTCCCGTGGCGGATCCACTCCAGGGCGAACAGCCGGGCGGTGAGCGCTGCGCCGAGCGCACCGGCCAGGTGGTGGCGCTGCTCGGCCCAGTCGACGCAGTAGCGGACGGACGCCCGGCGGCGAGGGAAGCGGTCCGTCCCGACGCCGAATGCGGTCAGTTCCTCGCGGCCGTGGGGCGTGAGGGCGTAGGCGACGTCGGTGGCACCGGCGCCGGTGTCCGTGGCGCCGCCGCCCCGCCCCGTCCGCTCGGCGGCGAGGATCTCGCGCTCCTGGAGGGCGCTCATCACGGCGACGCCGAGCCGGCCCGCCAGGTGGTCGTAGCAGAGGCGGGCGCGCAACAGGGCCTTGGCTCGGGTGTCCGCCTTGAGGGACTGCACCGGCAGGGGACGGGCGATCAGGGCGAGCTGTTCGAGAGCGCGGGCGACGTCCGTGGTGGCGAGCCGGTAGTAGCGGTGGCGGCCGTCGAGCTCGACGGTCAGCAGCCGGGCATCGAGGAGCTTGGCCAGATGGCCGCTGATGGTGGAGTTGCTGACCCCGGCCTCGGCGGCGAGGGCGCTGGCGGGCAGCACGCCGCCCCCGGCGAGGGCCAGCAGCACCTTGGCACGGGAGGGGTCACCGATCGCCGCCGCGACATGGGCCACGTCGGTCTCGGTCCGGGCATCCATGTCCACGACGGTACGCCGTTCACGCTTCGGCAGATGGCGAAACGTTCTCCCGCTGCGGCCCCGTATGGCGAGAACGTTTCGGCACCTGCCGTACGGATCCGACAGAACACTGGCCGTATGCCAACGCTCTGTTCCCCCACCCCGGCACAACGGACCGCGGACCGGCGGTCGCCGCTGCCGCTCGTCGCCGTGTGCCTGGGGTACTTCATGGTCATCCTGGACGTCACCGTCGTCACGGTGGCTCTCCCGGCGGTCGGCACCGCCCTGCACACCGGGGTGACCGGACTCCAGTGGGTGGTGGACGGCTACACCCTGGTGTTCGCGGGGCTGCTGCTCTTCTGCGGCGGACTCGGTGACCGGCTGGGCGGCAAGCCGGTGTTCCTGGGCGGCCTGCTGGTGTTCACCCTCGCCTCCGCCGGGTGCGCGCTGGCCCCCACCGGCACGGTGCTGGTCCTGGCCCGGCTGGTGCAGGGGCTGGGGGCGGCGCTGATGGTGCCGGCCTCGCTGGCACTGCTGCGGACGGCGTACCCCGACCGGGCGGCACGGGCCCGCGCCTTCGGCGTCTGGGGCACCGTCGCGGGCCTGGCCGCCGGGACCGGTCCCGTCCTGGGCGGCGTCCTGGTCGCCGGGCTCGGCTGGCGGTCGGTGTTCTTCCTCAATCTCCCCGTGGGCCTCGCCGCACTGGTCCTCACCACCCGTCACGTCCCGCACTCCCCCGCCGGCCGCACCCGCCCCGGCCTGGACATCCCGGCCCAGACCGCGGCGGCGGTGTGTCTGGCCGGGCTGGTCACCGGATGCATCGAGGCCGGTGCGCTGGGCTGGACGCATCCCGCCGTCCTCGGCGGCTTCGCGGGCTGCCTCGTCGGACTCGTCGCGTTCCTGGTACTGGAGCGGCGCTCGCCCGCGCCGATGCTGCCGCTCACCCTCTTCCACTCCCGCGCCTTCTCCGCCTCCGTGGTCATCGGCGTGCTGCTCAACACCGGCTTCTACGGGCTGCTGTTCCTCGCCCCGCTGTACTTCCAGCGGGTGCACCACTACAGCGCCCTGCACACCGGAGCCGCGCTGCTGCCCGCGGTCGGTGTGGTGGCCATCGGCTCCGCGCTGGCCGGGCGGGTCACGGCCCGCACCGGGCCGCGGCTGCCCATGGTGGCCGGCCTGCTCGTGGGCGCGGCCGGACTGTCCGGATGGCTCGTGGCCGGCCCTGACACGCCGTATCTCGCGCTGGTGGCACCTATGGCCTGCGCCGGCTTCGGCACCGCACTGACCATGCCGGCCTCCACCGCGGCCGTGATGGAGGCCGCCCCGGGCGAGCACAGCGGTGTCGCGGCCGCGGTGTTCAACGCCGCACGGCAGACCGGCAGCGCCCTCGGCGTCGCGCTCTTCGGCACGCTGGTCGCCACCGGTCTCGTGACGGGTCTGCACACCGCGGTGAGCATCGGCGCCGCGGGATTCCTCGCCGCGGCGGCCCTCTCCGCACGCTGCATCCCGGGCACCGGCCGGGCAGGCAACCGGACCTGACGGAAGCGGACGCGGCGAGACCGCGCCGCCCGGCGTACGTAAGGGCCCGCCCGGACCCGGACGCGGCGCTGCCGCCCGGCGCGCAGCAACACCCCTCACCAGGTGGCGTTTCCGCGGCATTCTTTGCCGAGGCGGGGTAGGAGACAGCCGGGGAAGCCGCATCGGCATACGGGGATGTCGGCTCTGCCGTACGTGACCATCGAGGCAAGGAGCGGACCGATGACACTGCCGTGGCGCGAGGACGAGAGCTGGCGGCGCCGGTACCCGCAGCCGGGTCCGGACTGGACACAGGGCATGCCGCAGGGGCCGACGGAGCCGCTGACGCCCATGGGGCGGATCGAACAGTACGGCCGGATGGGGAGCGCGCTGCGCGGTGGCGACATGGCGCCCTGGCAGCGGAAGGTGACCTTCACCTTCGCCGTCGGCGCACTCGTGGTCGCCGTGGTGTCGGTCCTGCTGGCCCTCTTCGGCTGACCGTCCGTCGGACCGGCCGGGCGAGCGCGGCCGGTCCGGAGAACGCAGCGGCCTGGCGGGAACCGTCGGCCGGCGGTGCGCGCCCGGAGGGTTCAGCCGCAGATCCAGCAGCCCGACCAGCATGCGGTGTGGCGGGCGTGGTGCCGCCGGGCGACGGGCCGCTCCTCGGCCTGGCCGCGCGCGGCGACGGCGCGCATACCGGCGAGTTGGGCCCACAGCACGACGCTGATCGCGGCGATTTCCTCGGGCTCGGCATGGCCCTTCTCGATACGCAGCCAGGATGCGGGCGGGCCATCGAGCGGCGCGCCCGCATCGGCGGGCGCGACGTCATCGACGGCCGTACACTCCCCGGCGGCCGTGCCCTCGGGTGAGACATCCCCGGCCCCTGCGCTCTCGCCGGTGGCCGTGCGCTCCTCGGTACAGGTGTCCGCACCGACGGGTGCGTCCTCGCCGACGGCCGCTTCCTCGCCGACGGCTGTGCCCTCATCGGTGGAGGTGCACTCGCCGAGGGCGGTGCTCGCCTCGGTGGAGGTGCCGTCACCGGCGGGTCTGGCCTCGCCGATGACTGTGCTCGCGTCGGTGGATGTGCTCATGTGGGGTCCGTCGGATCGGTGGCGGTGCGCGGTATGTGACGGGCGGCCACGGCGTCGCGCTGTGCCGTGTCCGGACAGGTCACAGGGCCGACGCTAGAAGCGCTCCGGGGCCGTGTCGCGCGGGGGGCGCTCCGGCTGCGCCATTCGGACGACCGGCCCGTGGCCAAGGCGTGATATCGGGCGCGGACACCGTGTTGCTCCCGGCCGTCGCGTCGGGGGCGACGAGCATCGCGCACAGGTTTGTGCAGGCACGCGGCTGCCGGACGACGCAGTCAGGATGGGCGGGACGATGAGATGTGATCAGGCCGGCGACGAACGTGCCCCTGTGCGCGAGGACGGGCGCCGGGGCTTTCTCAAGTGTGCAGCGGGGCTCGCCGGCGTGGCGGCCGCGACGGGACTCGGCCGGGAGGCAGCCGCCGCTGCGGCGGACCGGTCCGCGAGCGGGCTCAGCGACAGCGGGGCGCGGCTGCCCGACAAGGTGCCCTTCCATGGGCGCCATCAGGCCGGCATCGTGACCCCCCAGCAGCTCTTCGCCGGGTTCGTCGGCTTCGATGTGCTGGCCGAGGACCGTGCGGGCCTGACTGATCTGTTCCAGAAGCTCACCACGCGCTCGCGGGTGCTGGCGGGCGGGGTCAAGCCGCTGGACGAGCAGGTCGCCTCGGAGCGGCCCACCCCCGACTCACTCACCATCACACTCGGCGTGGGTGCCTCCCTCTTCGACGACCGGTTCGGGCTCTCGGGACACAAGCCCCGGCACCTCAAGGCCATGCCGGCGTTCCCCGACGACCGGCTGGAGCCGTCCCGCTGCCACGGTGACCTGTCACTGCAGATCTGCGCCCAGCATCCGGACGCCATCGTCCATGTGCTGCGCGATCTGGCGCGGGAGACGGACGGCCTGCTGCGGCCCCGTTGGCGCGCGGACGCCTTCCTCAACCCATCGCGGCCCTCGGGCTCGCCGCGCACCTTCGTCGGCTTCAAGGACGGGATCGTCAATCCGGACACCGGGTCGTCCCGGGAGATGAACCGGCTGATGTGGGTGACCCCGCCCTGCGGGGAGCCGGACTGGGCCCTGGGCGGCAGCTATCAGGTGCTGCGTCTGATCCGCTTCCACATCGAGAAGTGGGACAAGGTGCCGGTGGCCCGGCAGGAGAAGATCTTCGGCCGGCGCAAGGCGACCGGTGCGCCCCTGGACAGCGAGCACGAGACGGACCCGCCGAGGTACCGCGAGGACCCGCACGGCAGGAAGATCCCGCTCAACTCGCATATCCGACTGGCCAACCCGCGCACCGAGAAGACCGACAAGTCCCGTTTCCTGCGCCGGAGTTACAACTACGACCAGGGCTTCGACCACTCCGGACGGATGGACCTGGGGCTGGTCTTCTGCGGCTACCAGCAGAACCCTGAGCGGCAGTTCGCCACCGTACAGCGGCGTCTGCGGCACGAGCCGCTGTCCGAGTTCATCACCCCGCTCGGCGGCGGCTACTTCTTCATCCTGCCCGGGGTACAGGACTCCGACGACTGGTTCGGGTCCCGGCTGCTGAAGAAGACCTGAGCGGGACCGGACACCCGGACCGAGGGCGGCGCCGAAACGGGCGCCGCCCTCCGCCGTACCCCGGGAGACCCGCTCAGCAGATCCGCGGCAACTGCTCGCCCAACGGCAGATCGACCACCCGGGTGCCGCCCAGCGGAGTGCCGGCCACCACCATGCCGGGGTGGGTCGCGACAGCCTCGCCGATGATCGCGGCGCCGGCGCCCAGCGGGTGCGCGCGCATGGCGTCCAGCACGGCGTCGGCGTGTTCGCGGGGGACGAATGCCACCAGCTTGCCCTCGTTGGCGACGTACATCGGGTCCAGGCCGAGGATCGCGCAGGCATTGGCGACGGCCGGCGGGACGGGGATGGCACGTTCCTGGATGACGATGCCGGTGCAGGAGGCGGTGGCGATCTCGCACAGCGCGGCGGCCAGGCCGCCGCGGGTGGGGTCGCGCAGCACATGCAGGTCGGGGGTGACGGCGAGCATGGTCTCGACGAGGCCGCCGAGGGGCGCGCAGTCGCTCTCGATCTCGACCCCGAATTCCAGGCCTTCGCGCACGCTCATGATCGCCACGCCGTGCAGACCGATGTCGCCGCTGACGATCACCACATCGCCGGGCGTGACGCGCTGCGGGCGCAGATCGACGCCCGCCGGGATCAGCCCGATCCCGGCGGTATTGAGGTAGACGCCGTCACCGTGGCCCGCCTCGACGACCTTGGTGTCGCCGGTGACCACCTCGACACCGGCGGCCCGCGCGGCCGCGCCCATGGCGTCGGCGACACCGGCCACCACCGGCATCTCCACGCCTTCCTCCAGGATGAAGCCACAGGAGAGGTAGGCGGCCCTGGCGCCGCTCATGGCAAGGTCGTTGACGGTGCCGTTGACGGCGAGGTCGCCGATGCAGCCGCCCGGGAAGAAGAGCGGCCGGACGACATAGGAGTCGGTGGAGAACGCCAGGCGTACACCGCCGAGGGACACCGCAGCGGAGTCACCGAGCTGGGCGAGGATCTCGCCGCCGAAGGCGGGGGCGAAGATCTGCTGGACGAGTTCGGCGGACAGTGCGCCGCCCCCACCGTGCCCCATAACGACGCGGGGCTGGTCGCGGAGCGGGGTGGGGCAGGTCCAGCCGGAGATGTCGACGGTGGGCAGGCCGCGGTCGGCCGGGGTGGGACCGCCGTGAGTGGGACCGCCTGGGGTGGGTCCGCCGTGGGGGGTGGGGCTTCCGGGGGTGGGGCCTCCGGGGGTGGGATGGATGGTGTCAGACAACGGGGCTCGCCTCCTGTGGGGTGGGCGTGGTGCCGAGTCGGCGGTAGAGGTAGTAGGCGGCGCAGGCGCCCTCGCTGGAGACCATCGTGGCGCCGAGCGGAGTGCGCGGGGTGCACAGCGTGCCGAAGGCCTCGCACTCGTGCGGCTTGATGAACCCTTGGAGGACTTCCCCGCTGCGGCAGGCGGCGGGTTCCTTGGTGGTGATGCCACTGACGGAGAAGCGGTGCTCGGCGTCGTAGTCGCGGTAGCGCTCCGACAGCCGCCAGCCGCTGGCGGGGATGGTGCCGATGCCGCGCCAGGCGCGGTCGGTGACCTCGAAGACATCCGCGAGCATGGCCTGGGCCGCCGGGTTGCCCTCGCTGCGTACGGCGCGCGGGTAGGCGTTGTCCACGGTGTGTTCGCCGCGCTCCAGCTGGCGGACGGTGCGGCGGATGCCCTCCAGGATGTCCAGCGGTTCGAAGCCGGTGACCACGATCGGCACCCGGAAGCGTGCGGCCAGTTCGGGGTACTCCCCCATCCCCATCACACTGCATACGTGACCGGCGGCGAGGAACGCCTGGACCCGGCAGCCGGGCGACGTCATGATGGCCTCGATCGCGGGCGGTACCCGGACGTGCGAGACCAGCATGCTGAAGTTGGGGATGCCGAGCTTGCGGGCCTGATGGACCGTCATGGCATTCGGTGGTGCGGTGGTTTCGAAGCCGATGCCGAAGAACACCACCTCACGGTGCGGGTTCTGCTGGGCGATCTTCAGCGCGTCGAGCGGGGAGTACACGACCCGCACATCGCCGCCCTGGCTGCGCACCTGGAAAAGATCCCGGTCGCTGCCGGGGACGCGGAGCATGTCGCCGAAGGAACAGAAGATCACGTCGGGGTGGGCGGCGATCTCCAGGGCCTTGTCGATGACCTCCAGCGGCGTCACACAGACCGGGCAGCCCGGCCCGTGGATCAACTCGACCTGATCGGGCAGCAGTTGGTCGATCCCGTGCCGGATGATGGTGTGGGTCTGACCGCCGCAGACTTCCATCAGGGCCCACGGCCGGGTCACCGTGGACCGGATCTCGTCGAGCAGCCGGCGGGCGAGCTCGGGGTTCTGGAATTCTTCGAGGTACTTCACCGGCCCGCCTCCCGCGCTCCGTCGCCGGCCGCGGCCGCCGGTGCGGCGTCCGCCCCGCCGGCCGTCTCATCCCATCCCGGGGGCGCGGCAGCCGCCTCCCAGGGGTCGCCGAACTCCTCCTGCAGCAGGCCCAGTTCCTCGAACAGGGCCAGGGTCTGCCGGGCGGATTCCTCGTCCAGCCGCTGCAGCGCGAAGCCGACGTGGACGATGGCGTACTCGCCGACCTGCAGGTCGGGGACGTACTCCAGGCACACCTCCTTGACCACACCGCCGAAGTCGACGGTGGCCATACGGGTGCCGTCCCGTTCCTCGATGTCCAATACTTTGCCGGGTACCGCCAGGCACATGGGCCTCTCCTCGTCGTGAGTACATTGCGTCCGCCGCGCCGTGGGCGCCGCTCAGCGCGCGGCAGCTCCTGCGGTGCGCGCCGCCACGACGATCTGGCCGAGCGCCAGTCCTCCGTCGTTGGGCGGGACGTGGCGGTGGCGCAGAACGGTGAAGCCGTCCTGCCGCAGGAGGCGGGCGGTGGCCTCGGCCAGCAGGGTGTTGGCGAAGACGCCGCCGGTGAGTGCCACGGTCGTCAGGCCCGCGCGCTCCCTGGCCAGCGCGCAGCCGCGCCGGACGAGGTCGGCGACCGCGGTGTGGAAGCGGGCCGCGATCAGCGCCGGGGCGGTGCCCGCGCGGAGGTCCGCGACGACGGAGGTGAGCACCGGCGCCGGGTCGGCGACGGTGTCGGCACCTGTCCCGCCCGACGGCGCGGAGCGCAGCGCGAACGCATAGCCGGGTCCGCGGTCCTCGCCCGCGGTCAGGGCCGCGGCTTCGAGTGCGACGGCGGCCTGGGCCTCGTAACCCGCGTGGTGGCAGATCCCGGCCAGCGAGGAGACGGCGTCGAAGAGGCGGCCCATGCTGGAGGTGGGCACACAGTTGAGGTGGCGTTCGAGCTGCCGCGCCAGCAGCCGCCGCTCCTCCTGCGGGCAGGCCGCCACCGGGGGCAGGTCCACGTCCCAGTCGATGCCGGCGGCCCGTAGATGGGCCAGGGCCATCCGGTAGGGGCGCCGTACGGTGGTGTCGCCGCCGGGGAGCGGGACGTAGGCGAGCTGCCCGAAGCGGCGGTAGCCGTCGTAGTCGGCGAGCAGGATCTCGCCGCCCCAGACGGCGTGGTCGTCGCCGTAGCCGGTGCCGTCGAAGGCGACACCGATGACGGGGTGGCCGTCGCGGAGGCCGTGTTCGGCCATGGCCGCGGCGACATGGGCATGGTGGTGCTGGACGCGTACCAGCGGCCGGCCGTCGGTGTGGCGCTGTGCCCACTGCCCGGAGCGGTAGCCGGGGTGCCGGTCGGCGGCGAGGAGTTGCGGGCGCACCCCGGTGACCGTCTCCAGATGCGCCTCGGCCTCCTCGAACGCGAGCTGGGTCGCCAGATCGTCCATGTCGCCGATGTGCGCGGACAGCCAGGCGCGGTGGCCTTCGGCGAGACAGAGCACGTTCTTGAGGTCGCCGCCGGCCGCCAGGGCGGGCCGTACCGGCACCGGGAGCCGGACGGGGAGCGGCGCGTGGCCGCGCGAGCGGCGGACGAACAGCGGCTCCCCGTCGCTGATGCGGACCACGGAGTCGTCGCACGGGATCCGGATCGGCCGGTCGTGGGTGAGCCAGGCGTCCGCCAGATGTGCCAGGCGCCGTACGGCTTCCTCGTCGTCGGTGACGATCGGTTCGCCGGCGACATTGCCGCTGGTCATGACGAGCAGCCGGGGACCCGGCGGATCGCCGGGCAGACCGAGCAGCAGATGGTGCAGCGGCGTGTACGGCAGCATGACGCCCAGGTCGGGGCTGCCGGGGGCGACGGCCCCGGACAGCACCGGCGCGTTCGGGGCCGGCGCGGGATCCTGGCGGCGGCGCAGCAGGACGATGGGGTGTGCGGGCCCGGTGAGCAGGGCGCGCTCCTCGGCTCGTACGTGTACCGCGTGCTCGATATCGGCGATATCACGGGCCATCAGGGCGAAGGGCTTGTCGCCGCGGGCCTTTCGCCGGCGCAGCAGGGTGACGGCACTGTCGTCGGCGGCGTCGCAGACGAGGTGGTAGCCGCCGAGGCCCTTGACCGCCACGATCGCGCCGTCGGCGAGCAGCCGGCGGGTGTCGGCGACCGGGTCGGCGCCGGGCACCGGGCGCGGTGGGCGGGTGCGGTCTTCCGGGTCCGCGGTGAGCAGACGCAGTCGGGGGCCGCAGTCGTGGCAGGAGATGGGCTGGGCGTGGAAGCGCCGGTCGGCCGGGTCCGCGTACTCCCGTGCGCAGCGGGCGCACATCGGGAAGCGGTCCATGGTCGTCAGCGCACGGTCGTAGGGGACCGCGGTGACGATGGTGAAGCGCGGACCGCAATGTGTGCAGGTGAGGAAGGGGTGCCGGTAGCGGCGGTCGGCCGGGTCGGTCAGCTCGGCGAGGCAGGCGTCGCAGGTGGCGGCGTCCGGGGAGACCAGGGTGCGGGAGAGGCCGTCGGTACGCGAGGGGTGGATGCGGAATCCGGTGTCTCCGGTCACCGGGACGTCCTCGGCATCGACGGTCTCGACCACGGCCAGCGGTGGCGCATCGGCGCTGATCCGCCGGCCGAACCGGGCGAGCGCGGCGGCGGCGCCTTCGACCTCGGCGACGACGCCCTCGCCCGTGTTGGTCACATGGCCCGTGAGGCCCAGTTCCGTGGCGAGGGCGTGGACGAACGGGCGGAAGCCGACGCCCTGGACGACGCCGCGCACGGTGATCCGCCGGCGTACGGCGGCTGTCGTGGGGGCCGTCGCGGTGACCCCGTCGACCTGCCCGGTGGTCATGAGCGGCTCGACGCCACGGTGTCGGGGTCGGTCGTGTGCGCATGGCCGCCGTCGTGTGCCCGCGGGGCGTGAGCGTGTTCCCGGTCGTGGGTGTGGCTCTCGTCGTGGGTGTGGCCCTTGTCGTGGGTGTGACTCTCGTTGTGCGGCTGGCCGTCCTCGGCGTCATGGACGTGATGGGACTTGCGGGTCATCACCGGGATGTGCACCGGCGCTCCGTCGCGCGCGGCCAGCGCCCGGTCCACCAGCACACCGTCCCCTTCGCCGCGGCGCGCCGAGGTGAGGACGACCTCGACGCCGGGGTTGATGCGTTCGACGTTGGCGCGGAACTCCGCCTCGTCGAAGGAGACCGCCTCGGCGATATCGGTCTTGGTGACCACGACCAGATGGGCAAGTCCGAAGGCGGTGGGGTACTTCAGCGGCTTGTCCTCGCCCTCGGTCACCGACGCCAGCACGATGCGCAGCGTCTCCCCCAGGTCGTAGGAGGCCGGGCAGACCAGATTGCCGACGTTCTCGATGAACAGCAGCCGGGTGTCGGCGGGGAGCCAGCCGTGGAGGTGCCCGCCCAGCATCTCGGCCTCGAGGTGACAGAGCCCGTCGGTGAGCACCTGCTTGACGGGCACTCCGGAGCGGGCCAGCCGTACGGCGTCGTTCTCGGTGGCGAGGTCGGCGGTGAGCGCAGCGACCGGGATGCCCCGGCTGCGGGCGAGGGTGAGTTCGCGCTCCAGGAGGGCGGTCTTGCCGCTGCCGGGGCTGGAGAGCAGGTTGACGACCGCGGTGCCACGGGCGGCGAGGTCCTCGCGCAGGGTGTGGGCGCAGGCGTCGTTCTTGGCCAGGACCGCCTGCTGCAGGTCGACGACACGGCACATGGTTCAGCGCTCCTCATGAATCGGGACGTGTACCGGGGCGTCGTTCCAGCACACACGGACGATCTGCAGTTCACGGCCGGACAGCAGCTCGGCCGTCGCCCCGCCGCATCCGGGACAGCTGAGCTGCGGTGGCATACCCACCGGCCAGGTGTCCGCGCAGGGGCCGCAGCGGGCGCGGGCCGGGACAGCTTCGGTGATGAGCTCCGCCCCCTCCAACACCGTTCCGGTGCAGGCGAGTTCGAAGGAGAAGGCCAGCGCGTCCGGGACCACCCCGGCCAGTTCGCCGACCTGCAGCCGGACGCTGTTGACGGTGGTGGCCCCGGCGGGCCGGTCCGCGCTTTCGACCTGCTCCACGACCGCGAGCGCGATGGACATCTCGTGCATCGGTCCCTCTCTGGTGCGGGCACGACCGGGTGCCGCCCGGTTCATTAGACGGCGGGTCCGGAGGGCGGCTGCGGTGCCTCGCCGGGGCGACGCGGTGGCGTACACCGTTCGGTGCAGCGCCACCCGGTCACATGGACCGGATCCGCATATAGCGCTGGATGTCGGGGAGTACGGCCTTGATGGCGACGGCGAGCGCGGCGGCGAGTGCCCCGCCCAGGGCGAGCTTCAGCATGGTGTCGTGTTCCTCTCACTGGTGTGCGGTCCGGCGGCTGACACCGTCGGCTCCGCCGCGCCGACCAGCCGCAGGATCAGCCCCACGGCCTCGTCGACCGCGGCGTCGACCGGTTCGCTGAGCCCGATGCCTTCGGCGACATCGGCGGGTTCGCAGCCGACGACCAGGACGCGCTCCGGGCGCCGGCTGTTGGTGCCCGCGCTGAGCGTGTCGAGCAGCGCGAGCACGGTGTCGGGGGTCATGTGGTGGCCGTCGAGCGCGGTGTCCTGGGGGCGGTCACCGGCCGGAGTGGTGGCGTCGAGGAGGTAGACGGTGCCGGGTTCGCCGCCGCGTGCGGAGGCGTCCACGAGGAGCACCGTGTGGTAGCCGTCCAGCATCTGATAGGCCAGATGAACGCCGCGTACGCCGATGTCGACGACCTCGGCCCCGTCGGGGAGCCGGTGCTCGCCCAGTCGGCGCACGACCTCGACGCCGAACCCGTCATCGCCGAGGAAGATGTTGCCGACGCCGGCGATCAGGGTCTTCGCGGGCGGCCCGGCGACGGGTGCTTCGGCGTTCACGCGTCCTCCAGGGGAGCGATTTCATCGGGTTGGAAGTACAGGAACCGGCCCTGCTCGCGCCGGATGTCGACACCCGGGTCGCCCTCCACGGTCACCGCGAGGTGCACCCCGCCGTCGACGTCGTGCAGTACGGCCTCGACATGGGCGGTGCGGCCCTGGAGGAAGAGGTCCTGGGCGTCGGTGCGACGCAGACCGGGCCGCAGCAGCACCCGGCTGCCGGCGCCGACCGACCGCCCGTCGACCATGATCCGGTCGCGGACGGGATCGACGCTGCGGTCGCTCTCCGGGTCCCACCAGGGGGTGTCCGGGCGCAGGCCCGGCAGGTCGGGGGTCAGGTCATCGGGTGCGGCCGGGCCGGGCCCGGTGACTTCGCGCAGTGCCCGTACGGCGCCGTGCAGTCGCTCCAGCACCTCGGGCGGCATGGTGTCGGCGAGTTCGATGACCTCGGCGGCGCGGGGGTCGGTGCCGCGGGCCTCGCGCTTCTCCTGGTCGGTGAGGGCCGCGGTGCGCAGGGCGAGGATTTCGTCGATCTCCAGGGCGTCGTAGAGCGCGCCGGGGCTCTCGGGGGCGATGGCCGGGTGGTCCTCCAGGATGATCGGGGAGGACAGGACCACATCGGCGCGGCCGTCGGCGCCGGCCAGCACCGGCCAGGTGTGCTCGTTGCGGCAGGCCGCGACCGCGCCGCCGGCCCACTCCGGCGGGTCGGTCATGGACACGAACGAGCCCGCGCTCAGGCCGAGAAAGAGATGGACACCGACCAGCGAGTGGGGCAGCGCCGCATCACGACCGTCGCCGGTGTCGTCCGGTTGCCAGCCGCTGGTGTTCTCGACGGTCGCGGTCAGCCGCAGCGACGCGTACGGGCCGTCGAGTGCGCTCGCGGTCAGCCGCACGCGTCCGTGGAGCTCGGCGCGGCGGCGCACCAGCCGGCCGACGAGCTGCCCGTCGGCGTCGTGCACCGGCTCGGTCTCCTCGCACGCGGGGCGGGTGAACGGGGCGGTGACGCCCTCGCCGGTCAGCTGGGAGATGTCGGCCACGAGCGTGACGCGCTCCTCGGCGCCCTCGTCCCAGGGGACCAGCACCCGGTCGGGCAGTTCGAGTTCCTCGACGGTCTCGAACTCACCTCCTGGACCCAGGCGTTGGACGGTCCGCCGCTGTGCGTGCAGAAACCGCAGCTCGGCCGAGAGCCGGGCACCGGACCTGGGTTCCATGAGGCACTCGGTGCGCTGGAAGGAGTGTTCCGCGCTCCCGGCGCCCCAGTGGGGCGGTACGAGGACGCCGAACTGCCAGCGGAGTTTGTTCTTGGCGGCGGAGGCGCGGTACGGGTAGAGCACATAGCCCTCGAACAGCACGGCGTCCGCCACCTGGCGGGCGGTGGCGAAGCGGTCCGCCGTCTCGTCGGGCAGGACGCTGGTCGTCACGGCGCGGTCCTTTCGGTGACGGGGCGCGCTGCGGCGCCGGGGAAGAGCAGGGCGCGCGGTGCGGGCGGTTCGGTGCCGTCGGCGGTGGCCAGCAGCGCCTCGACGGTCGCCTGCCAGGAGGGCAGGGCGTGCCGTGAGCGGTAGGCGAGCAGCGCGTCGAGGGATTCGCGCGGCAGCCGGAGCCAGCCGGAGCCGGGGAAGTGCGCCTCGGTCATCTCCTGCCAGACGGCCACCGGCATCCGCACGGAGGCTTCCTTGTCCCAGGGCACCGGCTCGACATGGAAGCCGCCGGCGCCGGCGAACACCGTGCCGGAGAACAGCAGCAGCAGCGGGACCTCGCCGTCGCGCAGCGCATGGAAGTAACGGCCGGCCGCGACGTCCAGGTCGTAGCTGCACGGGACCGGGAGCTCCACCTCGGTCTCGCCGGTGAAGCCGGGGACGACCAGGGAGACCTGGGCGAACTGCAGGGGCTGCAGGGTGCTGCCCCAGCGGGACCGCTCGCCGAAGAGATCGGAGAGCGCCTCGGCCTCGTCGGGGCGGTAGCCGCGCCGGGCCGGTTCGATGCGGATCTGGCAGCGCAGCGCGATGGCGTGCACCCGGGCCGCTTCGGCGGCGGTGATGCGCAGCCGGAAGAGCAGGGTGGGGGCGGCGGCGTAGCGCTCGGCACGGACACCGGTGCAGACGAAGGACAGCTCGGTCACGGCCGGTCGTCCTCCTTCGGCTTGCGGGCCCGGCGGGCGACCTTGGTGAAGAAGTCGTTGAGCGCGGCGCGTGCCTCGGCCCCGCCGTCGAAGCCCTGCCACAACAGGCGCATCCGGCCGACGAGTTCGTAGCAGATGTCGACGGGCACCAGATAGCAGTCGATCCGGTCCTCGAAGCGGCGCAGCAGCAGCGCCTCCACGTCGGGCCGGAGGAGGCCGGCCAGCCGGCTGGCGTCGAGCACGGTCTGCCAGGTCGAGGGGTCGAGTTCGCTCTCGGTGGCGCCGGCCGGGCTGGGGTAGAGCGCGACCAGCCGGTCGAGGTCGGCGTGGCGCAGGAAGAAGACGACGCCGACGGGGATCTGGAGGAGGTTCCAGGCCTCGTCGTCGAGGGTGTGGCCGGGGTCGACGAGATAGCGGTCGGGGACCGTACGGAACTGTCCGCCGCCGGCACCGTCCCGGTCGAAGAGCAGCGCACAGGCGGTGCAGGCGCAGGCCAGTGCGCGGCGTTCGGTGTTGACCAGGTGGCGGTGGTTGTGCTCGGCGAGCACCACGCCGCACAGTTCGCAGCGTTCGGGGGCGGGGGGCACCGGTGCACGGAAGCGGCGCAGGCCACGGTGGGCGGCCGGCGGTCCGAGCCGCGGGGGCGCCGTCTGCCGGCCGCTCACGAGGCGGTGGTGGCGGTCGGCGGGCGACGGGAGATCTGCAGCAGCGTCGGTTCGGTCCTGTCACCGGCCGCCTCCCACCGCACCGAGGTCACCTCGGGCGCGAAGCAGGACACGGCGGCCTCGACGGCCTGCTGGGCCTGCTGGTTCGTGCTCGGGCAGCCACAGCCTCCGGAGTCACCGGCGTGCAGTCGCAGCGCACCGCTGTCCGCGTCGAACTCCCCGACCTCGGCGGGGTGTTGACGGCGGACGCTGTCCAGGGCGCGGTCGATGCGCGCCGCGGTGTCCTCGGGGTGCAGATCGTGCAGCACGAGCAGGCTGGTCACCAGCTCATCGCGGAGCAGCGCCGACCGGGGGCCGTCGTCGTCCGTGCCGCTGCCCATGAGGCGCATGATCCGGGCGAGTCCCGCTCCGTAGAAGTCCATCAGGACACGGACGAGCTCCTCGGCGGCGGCGCTCGCCTCGCGGTCGCGCTGGGCGAGGCGGTCCAGCGCCTCTTCGATGCGCCGTCCGGTCGCCTCGGCGTTCGGCGCGGTGCCGTGCGCCGCGGCGCCCTGGGGGGCGCCGGCCTGGGGTGCGGCGGCCTGTGCCGTCGTGGTCCGGGCGCTCATCCCGACAGCCCGCTCAGACCGGTGGGCACATGCATCTTCTGTACGGTCTTGCCGTTGCCGACGTACATGTGGACGCCGCAGGGCAGACACGGGTCGAAGCTGCGCACCGTGCGCATGATGTCGATGCCCTTGAAGTTCTCCGGGGTGTTCTCCTCGAAGATCGGGGTGTTCTGCACGGCGTCCTCGTACGGCCCGGGGGTGCCGTAGCTGTCGCGGGTGCTGGCGTTCCACGGGGTGGGCGGGTACGGGTGATAGTTGGCGATCTTCCCGTCCCGGATGACCATGTGGTGCGAGAGGACGCCGCGTACCGCCTCGGTGAAGCCGCAGCCGATGGACTCGTCGGGAACCTCGAACTTCTCCCAGGTCTGGGTGCGTCCGGCGCGGACCTCCTCCAGTCCCTTTTCGGCGAAGTGCAGCGCCATGGCGGCCGTGTACGCCTGGAAGTAGGTACGGGCGCGGTTACGCTCCAGCGCGTTGCTCCACTTGGGGATCTTCCACTCGAAGCGCACCTCGGGCTTGGTCATGCTGCGCGGCAGGTCGATGACGACGCTCTGGCCGGTGGACTTGACGTACGGGGTGTCGACGAGCCCGGACAGCGCGGTGGACCACAGCCGGGCGATCGGGCCGCCGCCGGTGTCCAGCGCCAGGTGCTCCTTGCCGTCGAACCAGCGCGGGGACATCACCCAGCTGTACTTGTCGTTGAAGTCCCGCTTCTGCGGGGCGGGGATGGTGTGCTGGTTCCACGGGTGGCGCGGGTCGACGGGGTTGCCGAGCGGGTCGTGGGTGACGAACAGCTCCTGGCCTTCCCAGTCCTGGTAGTAGGAGCTGCCCAGCAGGATGCGGATGCCGAGGTTGATTTCGGTGAGGTCGTTGGTGACCAGCTTGCCGTCGACGATGATGCCGGGGGTGACGAACATCTTCCGCCCCCAGTCCGTCATGTTGCGATAGGTGAAGTCGCAGTGGTCGGGGTCGTTGAGCGCACCCCAGCAGCCAAGCAGCACCCGCCGCCGGCCGACTTCCTCGTATCCGGGCAGCGCCTCGTAGAAGAAGTCGAACAGGTCGTCGTGGAGCGGGACGACACGCTTCATGAACTCCACGTAGCGCATCAGCCGGCTGAGGTAGTCGGTGAACAGCTGGACGCTGGCGATGGTGCCGACGCCGCCCGGGTAGAGCGTGGAGGGGTGCACATGGCGGCCCTCCATGAGGCAGAACATCTCCCGGGTGTAGCGGCTGACCTGGAGCGCCTCGCGGTAGAACTCGCCTTCGAGGGGGTTGAGGGAGCTCATGATGTCGGCGATGGTGCGGTAGCCGTGGTCGGCCGCGTGCGGGGCCTCGGTGCGCTGGGCGAGTTCCCAGACGCCGGGGTTGGTCTCGCGGACCATTTTCTCGCAGTAGTCGACCCCGACCAGGTTCTCCTGGAAGATGTTGTGGTCGAACATGTACTCGGCGGACTCGCCGAGGTTGATGATCCACTCCGCCAGGTGCGGGGGCTTCACCCCGTAGGCCATGTTCTGCGTGTACACCGAGCAGGTGGCGTGGTTGTCACCGCAGATGCCGCAGATCCGGCTGGTGATGAAGTGCGCGTCACGCGGGTCCTTGCCCCGCATGAAGACGCTGTAGCCGCGGAAGACCGAGGAGGTGCTGTAGCACTCCGCCACCCGCTTCTGCTTGAAGTCGATCTTCGTGTGGATACCGAGGCTGCCCACGATCCGGGTGATCGGATCCCAGGACATCTCCGTCAGACCGCTGCCGTCACCGGCCGCCTTTGTCTTCGGTGCCATCGTGAGTGCCGTGCCCTTCTTTTGCGCGCGGAGGTGAGGTCGGACGGAGGTCCGGAGGTGCCGGACGGCTACGGGCGCGGTGCGCTCACCACGGTTTCCGGTAGCCGGTGGTCAATTGGTCGCCACGGTGGCGCCACTTGGGCTCGTGGTCGACGGTTTTGGCGGTGATGTCCCGCAGCCGGCGGATGACGCTGCCGTACGCGGCGCTCGCGGTACTGGAGAGCTTGCCGCCGGGCGGCTCGTCCATGAACGGCATGAACTTGTCGGGGAAGCCGGGCATGGTGCAGGCGATACAGATACCGCCGACGTTCGGGCAGCCACCGATGCCGTCCATCCAGCCCCGCTTGGGCACGTTGCATTTGACCACGGGACCCCAGCATCCGAGCTTCACCAGGCACTTGGGCGAGTCGTACGTGGTGGCGAACTGGCCCTGTTCGTAGTAGCCGGCCCGGTCGCAGCCCTCGTGCACGGTCGCCCCGAAGAGCCAGGTGGGACGCAGCTGGTCGTCCAGCGGGATCATCGGGGCCGAGCCCACCGCCTGGTAGAGCAGATAGACCAGCGTCTCCGAGAAGTTGTCCGGCTGGATCGGGCAGCCGGGCACACACACGATCGGGATCCCGGCCTTGGACGTCCAGTCCCAGCCCAGGTAGTCGGGCACGCCCATGGCTCCGGTCGGGTTGCCCGCCATCGCATGGATACCGCCGTAGGTGGCGCAGGTGCCGATCGCGACGACCGCCAGTGCATTGGGCGCGAGGCGGTCGATCCACTCGCTGGTGGTGATCGGCTGGCCGGTCTCGGGGTCGTCACCGAAACCGCACCAGTAGCCTTCCGGCTTGATGGACTCGTTGGGGATGGACCCCTCGATGACCAGCACGAACGGGTCGATTTCGCCGCGTTCGCCCTTGAAGAACCACTCGATGAAATTGTCCGCGCCCTGGACCGGGCCGCATTCGAAATCGATCAGTGGCCAGTGGACGGCGACCTTGGGCAACCCCGGCAGCACACTGAGCGCGATCTCCTCAATGCTCGGCTGGGTCGCGGCGGTCAGCGACACGGAGTCGCCATCGCAACTCAGGCCGGCGTTGATCCAGAGGATGTGGATCGGGGACTCGTCCTCAGCGGACGGCTTTCCGTTCGCAGCGGCCTGGGCGGCCACGCTCGAAGCTGCAGACATGGGGATGTCTCCTAGGCAGATATGCAACGAAAGCGCTCAATTCAAGACTTCCATCCACCTTGGTAACACCGATCCGAGGCCGCGGGGCGGTCATAAGGGGCCGTTGCGGTGACACACGACCCGAGTGCCCGGTCCGACGGGGGGACACCGCCCCGCCGGACAACGCCGGGAGCCGGGCGACCACCTTCGCGGTCGCCCGGCTCCCGGGTCGTCGTACGGCGGGTCAGCCCAGGGACCCGGACTCCAGCGCCGTCACATCGAACCGTCCACCGCACACCCGCAGCCCGGCACTGCCGGTGGTCATCGACTCCTTGGAGCCGGGCGGGTAGGCGAAGACGATCTGCGAGTGGTCCCAGCACGGGGTGTCCGAGACGCCGTCGTTGAGGGTGTGCAGCAGGGCGTGTGCGCTCTGCCCCGGCTGCAGCCGGACGACGCCGCCGGAGCCGCCCTCGCGCGTGGCGGGCTTGCCGACGGCCGAGCCGTCCCGCTTGATCAGCGACACCCCGGGGAAGCCGCGCAGTGAGCAGGCCTTCTTGCCCTTGTTCGTGAAGACGAGGGGGTAGCGGATGTTGCCCGCACCGATGTCGGAGGCGCCCAGGCGCAGCGACATATTGGCGGCGGTGCAGCGGTCCGAGGCCGTCATGCCGGAGGCCTGGGACTGTGCGGCGCTGGAGGCCTTGCCCGTCGGCTTGGCGCCGGGGGGTGTCGCCTTCGCCGACGACGCCGACGGCCGCTGACCGTGGGCGGAGGACTGCGGCTGCACGCCGGACGGCTGTGCACGGCCGCCGGACGACTGCGAGCCGCTACCGCTCTCCGTGTCGTGGGAGGTGACGGGTGCGGCGGCCGACGAGGGGCGCGATGCGGCGTCGGGCCCGCCCTGGCAGGCGGTGAGCCCGAGCGCGGCGACGGCGATCAGCGATCCCGCGGCGACACGACGGCCGCGGCCGAGTGTCTTGATGGTGAGCCACATAAGTGTCCCCCTCGTCTGGTAGGTGCGAGCTCTCGTCGTGGGTGTGTACGGTCCGTCCGGTGCTCCTGCCAGCGTGGCCGTGGGCACTGCCGGTCCGCTAACGAGGCACTAACACATCACTAACGAGCCGGGGTGCTCGGCACGCCGGTAACCCCTGCAATCGGTGTGACCAGCCAGTATGCGGGGTATGCCGCCCAGAATCGCAGAGAATTCCCGAGTTGCGAATGTGCCACCGCCAGGTTCGGCCGTTCCGTCGGTCGAGATCACCGGCCCCACCTGCCCCGACGGGCCCACCGGCCCCGGTGACCCTGCCGGTCGCCGGACCCGCTACGCCCCGTGTCCCTGGTAGGCGCCGACGTTCGGCGGGTCGGGAACCGGATGGCCGTAGAAGTCGCGGTCGCCCCCGCCCGGGACGGCCACGCCCGCGCCCAGCGCCCTGGAGCCGGTCCGCAGCCGTACGTCGCCGGGGGCGGCGAAACGCGGATCACCGCGCACTGCGCCGGTGTCACCACCGGGAATCCCTGAAATGCGGGCGTAGAGGTTGTGGTCGTAGGTGTTGTGCGGATCGGCGATCGGGGAGAGCGCCGCGGCACCGGCGAAAATGTTGTTACGGAAGGTGACGCCACCGGGGCCGTTGCTGCTGACCATGGCCGTGCCCGGGACATCGGTGGTGACGGTGTTGTTGTGCACCAGGGTGTGGGTCGCGGGGCCGCAGACGACCGAAATGACGCCATACGGCGCGGAGGTGTTGCGGTCGTTGACGCTGACGTTGTAGCGGACGGTGTTGCGGTCCGACACCATTCCCGCGCCATTGCAGATCAGCAGGAAACCGCCCTCGTTGTCGTGGCTGTAGTTGTACTGGTAGACGTTGCCGTTGTTGCCGCCGTCGATGTCGTACGCCATCGAGTCCCGGGTGCCGTGGCCGCCGGTGACCTCGTTGAACTGATAGCGCACCCGGTCGGAGTTCCAGGCCCAGATTCCGGCGTTGTAGCCGCCCGAGCGGGCGTTGAAGCCATCGACGAGATTGTGTTCCACCCGCGCGCCGACGGCGTTCTGGACGACGATCCCGTCGCCGCCGACGTCGCGCACGGTGTTGTGGTGCACGAAGAGTCCGGTGACCGGCGCGAAGGTGGTGCCGGGCCCGCCGGGGTGCTCGGGCCGCCGGCCCCAGGTCGACGAGGTGCCGATGCCCGTGCGGTCAGTGTGCTCCACACGCGAGTGCCGCACCGTCACCCCGTCGAAGCGGGTGGGCTTCGACGCTCCCTGAACGGCGAAGAGGATGCCCCCCGACGGGTCGGGGTCCTTGACGTCGGCACCGTTGACGTCATGCACCGTCACCCCGTCCACCACGTAGTGGCGGCCGGTCCCGAAGTCCCGCAGCCGTACGAGCACCCCGGCGCGGCGTTCCGTGGCGGTGACGGGCCCGGTGTTGGTGACGTCGAGATCGCGCAGCTCCCAGTACTGGACGTTGTCCAGGAGGATCGCGGCCCGCGCGCCCGCCCCGGCGATGCGCGGGGCGGCGCCGCTGCCGTACGCACCGGCGGCGAGCGGCGCACCGGCGGTGCCCGAGCCGGTGGGGGCGAAGGTTCCGGTGCAGGTCGTGCCACGCTTGAAGAGGATGCGGTCACCGGGTCGGTAGGCGGCCGTGCTCGCCTTCTTGAGGGTGCGCCAGGCGGTGGTGGGGCTGGTGCCCCGGGCGGTGTCGGCCCCGTCGGCGCAGTCGACGTAGTACGTGGACGCGGCGCCGTGGCGGTGGGCGGGGAGCGCCCGTGCCTGGGGGGCGGGGACGGCCACGAGGGCGGTCAGGACGGCGACGGCCGCGGCGACGAAGCCGCGTCCCGGCCACCGAGCGGCGACCGCCGGGCTGCGGTGCCGTGCCGGCCCGCTGATACCGATGGTGCGTTCTTCTTCCACGGTGCCTCCCTGCCCCTCGTACCAGTGGCGCCACATCGTTGGGCACGCGGTGACAGGTGACAAGGCCGGCCGGACGAAAGTGCAAGTGTTCCCCGGGAAAAGTGCAACTCCCCTGGCGGCAGGGGACGCTGGGGCCCGGTAGCCGTTCCCGGGCCGGGGCGGGCCTGGCCGGGGCGGGCCGGGGCGAGTCGGGCGGCGCGCCCTTCGCTACGTACCCCTCGGTCTTCCGCCGGCCGGTGACCTGGATCAGCCGGCCGCGTGGGTGGTACGGCAGGCCCTCCGCCGGCCACTGCACCGAAGCCGTCGGCAGCGCTTTCTGGACCGCGTCCTCGGCGGCGTCGAAATCGTCATGGGGAGGAGACCGGGGCGAGGACTGGGGCGAGGACTCGGGCGGCGGACGCCCCGGGAACGCCCGCCGCCCCTGTCGTCGGCGGCCGTCCCTGCCCGCGCCCGCCCGGTTGACGGCCGACAGCACCGCCCGCACCGAGGCCGTCAGGACGGAGGCGTCCCCGCGCCCCAGCACGTGGCGCTTCCGACAGGGCACCGGTGGCGGGGGGCGGGCCGCCGGAAGCAGCGATTACCGCTGAGCCCCTGCATTCGACAGGATGGGAGGCATGACCGAGATCCGCACCCCCCGCCTCATTCTCCGCCGCTGGACCGACGACGACCTCGCCCCCATGGCGGACATCAATGCGGACCCGACCGTCATGCGCTGGATCGGCGACGGCTCCGTTCTCGGCCTGGAGCAAACCGCCGAGGAGATCGAACGCTGGGAGGAGGAGTGGGACGACGAGGGCTTCGGCCTCTTCGCCGTCGAGCTGCTCGCCTCGGGCGAACTGGCCGGATGCGCCGGTCTGTCCGTGCCCGAGTTCCTGCCGGAGGCACGGCACGAAGTGGCGATCAGCTGGCGCTTCGGCCGCCAGTACTGGGGCCAGGGGTACGCGTCCGAAGCCGCCCAGGCCGTGCTGGAGTTCGCCCTCCAGGACCGCGGCCTCGACCGTGTCATCGCCATCAACCGGCTCGGCCACGAGGCTTCGGACAATGTCCTGCGCAAGCTCGGCATGGCCTTCGAGCGGGAGGCGACGCATCCGGAGTACGGCCATGCGCTGACGGTGCACAGCATTGATCTCACGGAGTACCAGGGCTGAGGGGACTCGTAGCGGACGGGGCGGCGGTCCGCCGTTCGGCGCGTCAACGCGTCGGCCGCAAGGGATGACGGCACGCCTCGGGTGGGGACTTGGACTGAGGCCTCTATGACGAGGAGTTCTTCGACTGACCTGCGCCGGACCCGCGAAGTCGGCGCCCTGCTGCTGGGCCGGCGCGCCTACGAGCACTTCGCCGACGTCTGGACCTCGGCCCGGGCCGCGGAGGCGATGCCCGAGGTCACGGCCTTCATGAACGCCGTGCCCAAGACAGTGGTGACGGGCAGCGGCCCCGGTCACCCCCTGGGAGGGCACCCGCATCACCGACGGCGGCGATCTGGGCGCCGAGGTTGCTCGGCTCCGGGCCGAATCCGCCGGTGACATCGCGGTCTTCGGGAGTTCGGGACTCACCGTGACACTGCTGGAGCAGGGATGGGTGGATGACCTGCGGATCTTGCTGCATCCGGTGCTGCTGGGCCGCGGCCGGAGCCTGTACGCCGGTCTGAAGGACCGCATCGACCTCACGGCCGGGGCGGTGACCGTGTTCCGTTCGGGCAACGTCCTCCTGCGGTATCGGCCGCCCGGCCGCACCGGGAACCGCTAGGGCCTGTCCTCGAAGACCCCTCGTTGGCCCGTAGGGCGGGCCTTGCGGTGTCCGGTGCGTGCGATCGCAGAGCGGTCCGCCCGCTGTCCGCCGGTGATGACCAGGGGCACCGGGCGGCAGCGGCCGACGGCGCACAGGTGGAGCCTGCCGCTGAGCCCGCCGGCGGAGCGGCCCGGTCCCCCACCTGCGGCCGCTCCCATCCCGCGTCCGTCAGATCGCCGTGCACCGTGCCCGCGTCAACGTTCCAGCCACAGGGCGGTCACACGATCGCCCGGACACGTCCGAGGCGCACGTGCACACCTGCGCCTGCGCCTGCGCCTGCGTCAGCGAGCGGACACCGGCGGCTGGGCGAGGTCCAGGTCGAGGCTCTCGTGGGCGCCGTCGGCGAGGGATATCGGGACGGCGTGCGGCGGGTAGCCGGCTGCCGTGAGGGTGTAGTGATGTCCGCTCAGGTCGGAGAAGGCAAAAATGCCGTCCGGTCCGGTGACGGTGTGCCCGGAGACCGTGCCGTCCTCGACGAGGGTCACGGCGGCATCGGCGAGCGGCCGGCCGTGCGGGCCCCGTATCGTTCCGCGGACGGTTGCGGTCGGCTGCAGGCGGATGTCCTGTCGTTCCGGCTCGCCGCCGGACAGTTCCAGCGCGCGGGCCTGCGGCTGGTGTCCGGGGGCGCTGAGCACCAGGGTGTACAGGCCGGGCGGCAGAGGGGCGACGTCCCAACTCCCGTCGGCGCCGGGGGTGGTACGGGTCACCACTTCGCCACCGGCATCGGTGAGGACGATGCTCCCGGCGGCCAGCGGGGCGCCTTCCGGGCCCCCGAGCAGAACGCCGCCCAGGCGGCCGGTGCCCGCGAGTATCAGATCGACCTGGGCCGAGGCGCCCTCGCCGCGGTAGAGGGCAGAGGCGGCGTACGGGGCGTGACCGGGCGCGGCGCCCGTAAGGACATAGGTGCCGGCCGCGGGGGCGGCGAGCGCATAGCGTCCGCCGGCGCCGGCCGTGGTGACACCGGCCTGGCGGCCCTGCCGGTCGATCAGGGTGATGCTCGCGCCCGGGACCGGGGTACCGAAGGTGTCCAGAACGCGGCCGACGAAGCCGGAGCGGGCCTCGGCCGATTCGGTCACGGTCGTCTCGGCGGGGGCGGAAGGTGCGCGGGTGGCTTGCGGTGCGACGGCCGGCCGGGCCCAGGACGGCGCAGGCTTCACGAGCCGGGCCGCCGGGTCGGCGGGGTGGACCGCCCCCTCGGCCCCGGCGTCCGCATCGAGCGCCTCCTCGGCACCGCCGTCCGTGCTCTGCGCGACCAGGGTCGGACGGGATGCCGTGCGCTGCGAGGGCAGGAAGGATGCCAGGGCGACACCGACGAGGACGGCGACCGTGGCGATCAGGAAGGAGACCCGGAAGCCGGCCATCGTGGGCACCGTGACCGGTCCCACGCGCTGGGACATATGGGCCAGCACCATGCCGATCACGGCGCTGGACACCGAGGTGCCGATCGAGCGCATCAGGGTGTTCAGACCGTTGGCCGCACCGGTCTCGGACGGGTCGACGGCACCGATGATCAGCGCGGGCAGCGAGGAGTACGCCAGGCCGATGCCGGCGCCGACGACCACCGCGATGATGACGGTCTGCCAGGGGGCGTTCATCAGGCCGATGCCAGCGCCGTAGCCGATCGCGATGACCAGCATGCCGAGCAGCAGGGAGACCTTGGGGCCGCGACGAGCGGCGATCCGCGCGTACAGCGGGGCGACGAACATCATCGTCAGGCCCAGCGGCGCCACGCACAGGCCGGCCACCACCATGGACCGGCCGAGGCCGTATCCGGTCGATTCGGGCAGCTGCAGCAGCTGCGGCAGCACCAGGGAGATCGCGTAGAAGGCCACACCGACGGTGATCGAAGCGAGGTTGGTCAGCAGTACCTCGCGGCGGGCGGTGGTCCGCAGATCAACCAGGGGGTGCGACATGCGCAGCTCCATCACGCCCCACAGCACCAGGATCAGGGCCGCGACGCCGAACAGACCGAGCGTGGTGGGCGAGCCCCAGCCCCAGTCGCTGCCCTTGGTGATGGGCAGCAGCAGGGCGACCAGCCCCGCCGACAGCCCGAGGGCGCCCGCCACGTCGAAGCGTCCCTGGGCGCGTACCGCGCTCTCCGGGACGACGAGGAAGGTGAGCAGCATCGACAGCACACCGAGACCGGCGGCGCCGAAGAACAGGGCGTGCCAGTCGGCGTGTTGGGCGACCAGGGCCGCGGCCGGCAGTGCGAGTCCGCCGCCCACACCGATCGATGAGCTCATCAGGCCCATGGCGGAGCCGAGCCGTTCGCGCGGCAGCTCGTCGCGCATGATGCCGATGCCGAGCGGAATGGCGCCCATGGCGAAGCCCTGCAGTGCCCGGCCCACGATCATGGTGAGCAGGTCGCTGGTGAATCCGCAGATCAGCGAGCCGACGACCATGACCGCGAGGCTGGTCAGCAGCATCCGCCGCTTGCCGTAGAGGTCGCCGAGGCGTCCCATGATGGGCGTCGAGACGGCACCCGCGAGGAGGGTGGCCGTCATCACCCACGTGGCATTGCTGGGCGCCGTGTTGAGCAACACCGGCAGGTCCTTGATGACCGGCACCAGCAGCGTCTGCATCACCGCGACGACGATGCCGGAGAAGGCGAGAACCGGGACGATGCCACCGCGGGCTCTGCGGTGCCCGCCCACGGCCGGGTCGGGCACCGGGGGCGCGGCAGCGGCGGTCGCCGCCCTTCCGGGGAGCTGGTCCGTCGTCGTCTGGGTCATGCGTGCGGCCTCCAGGGCGGCAGAGGTGAGCGTCGGTGGGCGTCGAGGGTGAGCGTGTGTCGTGAGGGGTGGCGGAGCAGGGGCGAGCAGCAGGCGTTCAAAGGGTGGGGTGTCACCGGGCATGGGCGCGATCAGGCCATTGATACGTGCATGCCGAACGTTTTATCTCGGGGCTCTATTCCGGCGCACCGGCCGACATCTCATACCGGCGGTCGTGATCTGCCTCACGCCGCCCTGCTCCTGGCTCCCCTTCGCCCCGTTCATCGGGCCTCCCCCGGCCTCGCCTTCGACGCGGAATCCACTGAACCCGCCGAATCCAGTGAACAGCACGCCACTGACAATCCCGTCCGGGAACGACCGCCGCGCACCGTTGCCACCGCTCACGGCGTATCGCTCACCACTGCCCCCGTCAACAGCGAGAGGCGCCGCGGACCCACCGCGGCGCCTCCGGGAGGCATGCACACACCACCGGCCTGGACGCGCTCACCTCAACAAAGAACACCGTCTGAGCGGTATGTTTTTGCCTCCTGAACGCAGCGAATAATCCGGCTTGCCCGGCCCCTGCCGCCCATCTCTTCCGGCTCGGCCCGGCCGGTTCGGTCAACTCGCCGCGACATCGGCCCCTGCGTCCGCCAAAGCCTTCCCCTGCAGTGCGGCATCGAGCTCCGCGCCACGTTCCGGATCAAGCTTGAGCTTGGCGAGCACGGCCGGCACCGCGATGCTGGGGAGAGTGTGCTCGAAAAAGATGGTCAGCCGGTGGCTGAGATCGGCCTGGTTGGTCAGGGCGTTCGACATCAGCTGCAGACCGGCGAACGCTCCGACGAAGAGCTCGGCGGTCTCCGTCACGACGACGCTCTCCAGGACCTCGCCGCGATCCCTCGCCTGATGCAGCAACTTCTCGACGAATCGAGTCCAGGCGATCATCGACTGCTTGCGGTCAAGGTGGTTGGAGCCCTGCTCCACCGCAAGCCGGGCCGCCCCGCGCTGGATCGGGTCACTGCGCAGGCGGTATGCCAGCACCTGCCCCGCGTCGACGAACTCCTGCAACTTGATCTTCTGCGGCTGCACGGCGATGTCCAGCACATGCTCATCGAGCACCGCCAGCGCGAGCTGTTCCTTGGAGGCGAAGTGGAAATACAAGGCACCCTTCGTGACGCCGGCGCGCTCGAGGACCTCGGCGATGGTCGCGCGGTCGTAGCCGAGGTCGTCAAAAACCGAGGCGGCTGCTTCCAAGATCAGTCGCCGGGTCCGGATCGCGCGGTCCTGTTGTGCCACAGGACGCCTCCTGTCTCTCGTGTTTTCCATTCCGCATCAGTTAGCTACCGCTCAAGTCGCCTTGGGGCCAGCTACTTACTCCAATTCGCCGCCCGGCATTGAAAATAAAACCGGATGGTACGTATCTTAACAGCGATGTACCTCATCCCGTAGAGACGCCTGGGGGCACTCATGAGCGACACGATGCAGGTCAGCGGCACGGTTCAACCCAGGGCTCCACACCAGACGCAGGCAAATCGGAACCAGCGCACCGCCACCGGGCATCACGGCGATGCCGGCGTCCCTCAGGAGTTCGTGCACCGCCCCTTCGTCGACGACATTCTGGTCACCTCATGGCGCCGACTGGACGACTCCCGATTCTCGCTGACCGCCCGGTGGCCGCACGATCACGGGTACTTCACTCCGGTGCACGGCCACCACCATCTCATTCTCACCGGTGAGACCATTCGCCAGGCAGGGCTGCTCCTGTGCCACACCGAGCTCGGCGTACCGGTCGGCCACCACTTCATCCTCGGCGACCTGGTATACACAACCCACCCCGAGCACCTGGCCGTTGGCAGCGGACCCACCCGGCTGACGGTCGATGTCACCTGCAGCAGGATGCGCTTGCGGGCCGGCACGCTGGTCGGCGGCCACTTCAACATGACCATCCGCAAGGCGGGCCGGATCGTCGCAACGGGCTATTCCGACGTCACCGTCACCTCCCCTGCCGTCTACCGCCGGATCCGCGGCGAGCGGCTGGCCGCACGCCGTACCCTGGGCCCGCTCCCCTCACCCGTCCCGCACCAACTGACCGGAAGCGCCAAGGACAGCGATGTCCTGCTCTCCCCCACCGACCGGGCCGATCGGTGGCAACTGCGCATCGCGCCCGGCCATGCCGCGATGGTGAATCCGGCGAACGATCACATTCCGGGAATGCTGTTGCTCGACGCCGCACAGCAGGCCGCCCGAGCGCTGACCGCGCCCCAAGCCTTCGTGCCGTACGCCTTCGGCACCGAATTCCGCCGCTATGCCGAACACGGCGTTCCCTGCACTATCGTGGCCCAGCACGTCCCGTCCGCGCTCCCCTCCACCACAACGGTGCAGGTCACCGGCTCCCAGGAGGGCGAGCCGGTGTTCGTCTCCACCCTGACCGCACTGGACGCCCGTCGCTGAGCGCGCGTCTGAGGAGCAACGCACTTCTCGATGGAGCAACGCACTTCTCGATGGGCCCTCCACCTGACAAGCCACCGGACCGCGCGACATGAGCACGGAGTGAGCGGCAGCGGCTCTTGAGGCATGGGCAACGGGCCTCCCGGCAGCCCCACCGCACAGCGATCGACAGTAACCGGCGGCAGCACGCCCCCTCCCGCAAGCAACCGAAAGGCAAGAGAACGAGCATGGGCGACCTCAACGGAAAGACCGCACTGGTGACGGGATCCAGCCGCGGCATCGGCCGGGGCATCGCCCAGCGCCTCGCCGAGGACGGTGCGCTGATCGCCGTCCACTACGGCAGTAATGACGCCGCGGCCAAGGAAACGGTCGAAAGCATCACGAGCGCCGGCGGCCGGGCCTTCCCCGTCCGCGCCGAACTGGGGTTTCCCGGTGATGCCGAAGCCCTCTTCACTGCCTTCGACACCGAACTCGCCGCCTGCGGTGCGGAACCCGGCCTCGACATCCTCGTCAACAACGCGGCGCTCAACTTCCCCGCGCGCATAGACGCGGTGACCTACGAGGATTTCGACCGCACCATCGCGGTCAACACCAGGGCCCCGCTCTTCGTCATCCAGCACGGCCTGCGCCGGATGCGGGACGGCGGACGCATCATCAACATCTCGTCAGCGGTGACGAGCACGGCGCACCCGCAACAGATGGCCTACAGCATCTCCAAGGGTGCGGTGGACACCCTCACGCTCACCCTCGCCAAGGACCTCGGTGACCGCGGGATCACGGTGAACGCCATCGCCCCCGGCTGGGTCGAGACCGATGTGACCGCGGCGCGGAGGGCGACGCCCGAGGGGCGGGCCGCGCTGGCGGCCTATTCGGTGTTCAACCGGATCGGCCGGCCCTCGGACATCGCGGACGTCGCCGCGTTCCTGGCCTCGGACGACTCCCGTTGGATCACCGGCCAGCGCTTCGATGTCACCGGCGGCTCGATGCTCTGACCGGTCGGGCACAGCCCTGGGCCCGGCGCGCGGCCGCGGCGTCGTCAGGCGCCGTCAGGCGTTGTGGAAGACCAGGCCCAGGGAGTGCCGGTGGCCCGAACGGACGGTGCTCACACCGTGGCGTACGGGACCGGCCGACCAGCCGCGGGCGGAGCGTACGGGGCGGTCGCGGGTGGTGAAGATCAGGCCGTGGCCCTGCCGCAGGACGGTGGTGGTACCGCGGGACTGGGCGCGGGGCCGCTGCTCGACGAGCAGGAACTCACCGCCGGTGTAGTCGGTGCCCTGCTCGTCCAGGCCGATGACGACCTGGAGAGGGAAGACCATCTCCCCGAAGATGTCCCGGTGCAGCGCGTTCCAGTCGCCCGCGCCGTAACGCAGCAGGATCTGTGAGGACTTGGCCTGCCCGGCTTCGTGGCACAGGGTGAGCCACTCCCCCAGGGTGTCCGGCCAGGGAGCCGGCCGGCCGAGCTTGTCCGCCCAGTCACGGGCCGTCCGCAGCAAGTGCGGGTAGAACGCCTCGCGGAGGGCTTGGACCGGTTCGGGCAGCGGGTCGGCGAAGTAGCGGTACTGGCCCGAGCCGAAGCGGTGTCGTGCCATGTCGACGGTCGAGCGGAAGCGGGAGGTCTCGTCGTACAGCGCGCCGAGGGCGCGGCAGTCGGCCGGGCTGAGCAGTCGTGGGGTCAACGCGCAGCCCAGGGTGTTGAGTTCGTCGGCCAGGGCCGTCCAGTCGGCGGCCGCTACCCGCTCGGCGGGCGCGGCGGGACGGGCTCGGCGCTTGGTGGTCGTGGTGGTCATGGCGTGCTCCAGTAGGGATTCGGGGCGGGGGCTCACCGGGGGTCGGGACGGCGCGGGTTCGGCCGGCGTCCGGTACGGAGGGCTCAGCCGGCATCCGGCGCGACACCCTCGATACCGAGGAGCTGCCGCTTGCGTACGGGCCCGCCCGCGTAACCCGACAGGGACCCGTCCGCGGCGATCACACGGTGGCAGGGCCGGACGACGAGCAGCGGATTCGCGCCGATGGCCGTGCCGACGGCGCGCACCGCTCCCCGCGCCGCGCCGATCCCGGCCGCGATGGCCCCGTACGTGGTCGTGGTGCCGTACGGAACGGCCTCCAGGGCCTTCCACACGCGCTGTTGGAAGTCGGTGCCCCGGGTGGGTGCGTATTCGATGCCGAAGCGGGTCAGCTTCCCGTCGAAGTAGGCGCGGAGCTGGTGGGTGATCTCGGCGAAGGCCTCCGGGGCGTACGTCCAGCCGTCCTGGACGGTCGCACCGCCCTTCTGGCCGGGCAGGCTCAGCGAGGCGAGCGCGGTGCCGCCCGGTGCGGTGGCCGAGTCCTCGCCCACCAGCAGGAGTTCGCCCAACGGGCTGTCGAGGGTGGTGTAGAGCGTCATGGTCCGGTGCTTTCCGTGGTGGAGGGGCGGGTGCGCGCCGGTTCGGTGGCCGGCACGTTCCAGAAGTGGTGCATGGCGTACGAGCGCCAGGGGTGCCAGCCGTTCGCCTGCGCGGCCAGGCCGGCCGTCGGAGCTCCGGCCCGGCGCATTCCGGCCAGTACGGCCACATCACCGGCCAGCAGCACATCGGGATCCCCGAGGGCGCGCATCCGGATGTATCCGGCGGTCCATGGGCCGATACCGCGCAGCCCGAGAAGCGCACGTTCGGCCTCGTCCCGGTCGGCTCCGGCGTTCAGCGTGACCGTGCCGTCGGCGAGCGCCGAACTGAGGGTGCGCAGGGTCGTCCGTCGCGACTCGGGCATACCGAGTTCCGCGAGCGAGGCCCCCGTCAGGTCATCGACGCGGGGGAAGAGGTGGGTGAGCGCACCGGACGGCTCCGGCAGCGGCTCGCCGTACGCGGCGACCAGAGCGCCGCCGAGGATGCGGCCGGCCGCGACCGAGACCTGCTGGCCGAGCACCGCACGGACCGCGAGCTCGTCCGGGGCGGCAGCGCCCGGGGAACGCAGTCCGGGATGCCGGTCCACCAGCCGTGCCAGGACGGGGTCCGCGCGGAGGCGCTCGGCGACGGCGTACGGATCCGCGTCCAGATCGAAGAGGCGGCGCACCCGCTGTCCGGCAGTGGTGAGATCGCGCAGCTCGGTGAGGCGCAGCCGGCAGTCCAGCCAGCCGTCTCCGGTCGCCTCGTCGACCTCGGCGATTCCGGTGCCGTTCGGCAGCCGCAGGGTGCGCCGGTAGGTACGGGCGCCGGGCTCGCCGCTGACGTCCTCGATACCGGGGATCGCGCGCCGCTGGAGGTGATCGAAGAGCTGCCGTGCCGCGTAGGGGCCACGGAAGGCCAGCCGCAGCGGCAGCACCCCGGGCGTGGCATGCGGCGCCACCGGGCCGAATCGGGACCCCTTTCCGGGGCGGGCGGCACGCAGCTCGCGCGGGGTGAGCGCGTAGATCTCCTTGATGGTGTCGTTGAACTGCCGCACGCTGGCGAAACCGGCCGCGAAGGCGATCTCGGCCGCCTGCAGACCGGTGGTCTGCAGCAGGACCCGCGCGGTGTGGGCGCGCTGCGCCCGCGCCAGTGCCACGGGGCCGGCACCCAGCTCGGCGTTCAGCTGACGCTGCACCTGCCGGGCGCTGTAGCCGAGCCGGGCCGCCAGCCCGGAGACCCCTTCCCGGTCGACCACACCATCGCTGATCAGCCGCATTGCCCGCCCGACGACATCTGCGCGGCCATTCCACTCCGCGGAGCCGGGCACCGCATCGGGGCGGCAGCGCCGGCAGGCGCGGAAGCCGGATCCCTGGGCGGCCGCGGCGGTCGGGAAGAAGGCGACATTCCGGCGTCGGGGCGTGGTGGCGGGGCAGCTCGGCCGGCAGTAGATCCCGGTCGTGGACACCGCGAAGAAGAAGGCGCCGTCGAATCTGGCGTCTCTGCTGCGCACCGCCTCGTACCTGCTGTCCTCATGCATCACAGAGTCCACTGTGCAGCAGGTCAGGCGGCGACGCTGGCGGAATTCGGACGCCGCGTTCGGGGCCGGGCGGGCTGATCGACGGCCCGGTGGGATGTCCGGCGAGGGCGCGCCGGGCCGGACGCGCGTTACGACGCTGCCGCGGCCAGGACCACCAGGATCAGGAGCAGCACGAGTGTCTCCCAGCGCATCGCCCGCCGCAGGACACTCCAGCTTGGGACGCCCGACGACCGGGCGCTCAGCGATGAGCTTCCACTGTCGGAACCGTCGTCGTACCCGGTGTCCCCGCTGTCACTCACGCCGTGCTCCTGCCTCTGCTGCCGCAACTCACGAACCGGCAGCCACAGGGCCACCGTTGGTCAGCCTATGTCGTTCCACCGCGGCGACTCGACTTTCCTGTCGTACCGCGTTCCCGGTGGGACGAGGGGGGAGCGGTGACAGGCAGCCGGGACGCGGCCGGTGCCGGCTTCAGGAGATGCGGCTGGGGCTGGGGCTACGGCTATGGACGGATGCGGCTGAACGGTGGCGTACGCGCCGTCGCCCCGTCCGTCGTTGCCTGCCGGCATTCCTGCCGCCGGTTCCAAGCGGCGCGGTCGCCCCGTCAGGCCGGCGGCATCGGCCAGTCGTCCAGCGAGCCGCCCCGCCATTCGACGAGCCGGGGGTCGTCCAGCGCAATGTCCTCGGCCGGGCCGGCGACGCCCGCGCGGCGGAGGAACTCGGCAACATCGCCACGGCCGTGGGCCAGGCCGACGATCTGCCCACGCACGGTCACCCGTCGGCCACCGGAGGGCGTCGGCGGGTGCACGATGACAGGCGGATGCTCGGTCATGCATCCAGCGTGCGCCGGGCTCCGCGCTCGCGCACTTCGACAGCCGCCGTGAGCCTCAATCAATCCTTGACCCCGCAACCATTCACTAGGCTGGCCGGGTGGCAGGGAGCACGGAGCGGACGGCCGCTCCGCAACGCCATGGACCGACCTCCGCGACGAGATCATGAGGCCGACCGTGAACAACCCCATGGACTCAGCCGAGTTCTCCCGAAACCCGTACCCGCTGCTCGCCGCCTTGCGCTCGCGCGGCCCCGTGCAGCAGATACGGACGGGCAACGGGCGTACGACATGGGCCGTGACCGGATGGGCGGAAGCCCGGGCGGCGCTGGCGGACGCGCGGCTGTCGAAGGACACCGCCCGCTACTTCGCCGACCGTCCCAGCAACCGCAATCTGGCCCCCGCCGTCAGCCGCACCATGCTCGCCACCGACCCGCCGCACCACGGCCGGCTGCGGAAGCTGGCGATGACGGCGTTCACTCCGGCGGCCGTCGCACGACTGGAGCCCCGTATCCGCGCGATCGCTGAGGAACTGGCCGACGCGCTGGCCGCGCGCGGGTCGGGTGACCTTGTCGAGGAGTTCGCCGTGCCGCTGCCGATCGCGGTGATCAGCGAGCTGCTGGGGGTGCCGGAGCGGGACTGTGCGGCGGTACGGCACTGGTCGCACGACCTGTTCGCCGCGGCGGCCCCGGACACCGTGGACCGCGCGTCGCACGCCCTCAGCGACTACATGACGCAGCTGATCGCGGACCGGCGCGCGGACCTCGGGGACGACATCCTCAGCGGTCTGATCGCCGCCCGTGATGACCAGGACCGGCTGTCCGAGCCCGAACTCCTCTCGCTGGCCGTGCTGTTGGTCGTCGCAGGCCACGAGACGACCACCCACCTCATCGGCAACGGCATGCTGGCCCTGCTCCAGGACGATGCGCTCCGCTCCCGCCTCCGGGACGATCCCGGCCTGCTCCCCGCCGCGGTCGAGGAATTCCTGCGCTACGACGCTCCGATCACCCTCGCGACCTTCCGCTTCGCCACCGAACCGTTCGAACTCGGCGGCGCCCGGATCGGCACGGGGGATGTGGTTCTGGTGTCCCCTGGAGCCGCCAATCGCGACCCGGCGCAGTTCGTCGCGCCGGACGAGGTACGGCTGGACCGTCACCACCCTGCGGGGCGTCCGGACGGTCCCGGCCATCCGAACTGCCCCCAGGGCCCCCGGCATCCCGGGGAGTCCGAGGGCCGCGATCGCCCGGGGGGACATCTCTCCTTCGGACACGGCCCGCACCACTGCCTCGGTGCGCCGTTGGCCCGCGTCGAGGCCCGGATCGCCTTCGAGGTGTTGCTGACGCGTTTCCCCCACATCCGGGCGGCGGTGGACAGTTGGGAGGCGCTGGACTGGCGGCGCACGCGCTTGATGCGCGGTCTGGCAAGTCTCCCGGTGATCCTCGACCGGTGATCAGGGCGTACGTGGCAATCCGCTGAACCGGGTCCCGGGGGCGTATTTCCAGCCTTCGGGCAAGAGGAAGCCCCGGCCAGACGGGGGGAGCTGGCCGGGGCGGCTTGGTGTGGGTGTCATCAACACCCACACCCATTTGAACGGTGAACAAGGGGCGGGTGTTCCGCGAGGAGACGTGAGGGCCCTCACGCCAAACCGCCACACATCACCCCTCGAAGCCCTCCCCGCACGAGTCCCCCGCGATCTCCCCCACAGCAAACCGGCGCCGTGACTGCAGTGCAGCAGTCACGGCGCCGATCGGGCCGAGCGTCACGGGCTGATCCCGGGCATCGGCTCAGCTTTCGGTGGGGTGTCCGGAGAGGCGTTCGACGCCGCGGAGGAGGGCGGAGTGGTCGAGGTTGCCGTCGCCCTGGGCGCGGAGGGCGGCG
>NZ_JBICXQ010000005.1:0-122117 GCF_043200375.1 Streptomyces sp. NPDC048434
CGGTCCGAAAGCCGGTCATCCACCGACGACTTCACCTGTCCGGGCCTTGGCACACCACTCCCAACGACCCGAACACCCCAAAGTCACCGGTATTGCATCTAGTGGAAGTCGTCCGCATGCTCTTCCGCCCATGAGCGGAACGTGCGCGCCGGTACTCCGGTGATCTCTTCCACCGTGGAGGTGATCAAGTTCGATGCGGACCGCTTTTCAGCGCTGGCCAGCAGCGCCTCAACGAGAGCGGGCGGCCTGCCGTCGGCGAGCATCTGACGGCGTGCGACCTGTACCGGGACCCCTTCGAAGGTCACCGGGCGGCCGATCGCTTCCCCGATCGTCTGTACCTGCTCGGCTCTGCTCAGTACCTGCGGACCGGTCAGGACGTGCTTCGCGCCCACATGCCCGTCCTCGGTCAGCGCAGGTACCGCCACGGCCGCGATATCGCGCTCGTGGATCACCGCCGTAGCGGCGATGTCGGGGCCGCGAACGGCGCGCGTGGTGCGGATCTGCTGGGCCCACCCGCGAGCATTGGAGGCGATGGTGTTAGACCGCAGAATGGTCCACTCCAGGCCGGATTCTTCGATCAGGAGCTCCATATCGGCGTGGAGTTGAGTGATTGGATCGGTCTGCCGTTCGGCGTCTTCGTTCACACCTGACGAGGAGAGGTAGACGATGCGGCGGGCATGTCTCGCGATCGCCTCCAGCACGGCGGGCGCGCCCTCGGTCGTGAGGAATGGCCAGATCAGGAACACTGTGCTGGTCCCCTTCAGCGCCGCCTCCAGGGTGTCCGGCTCGGACAGGTCTCCGCCTGCGACCTTGACTCCTTCCGGTAGTCCGGCTGTTGCGGGCTCACGCGCAAATGCACGCGCAGCGGTGCCCGTGGCCAGGAGCTGAACCACAACCTGTCGGCCGACATTGCCGGTCGCGCCCGTTACAAGAATCTCACTCATGATCAGGTCAGCCTCGGCCCTGCTCGGAGTATTCCGCCTGCCGGCGCCGGTGCACCGAGGCCGAGGGCGCCCGCACGTCCGGCGAATGCCTGGGTGAGGTGCAAGACCCCGCTTGAGTCACCTTTCGACCTGAAGGGATAAACGACAGGCCTAGTGGCAGGAGGTGCATGTCAAACCTCCCTCACGCCTCGTGGAAGGACCACCCGTGGACTGCCCGCGTCCCACAGCCTGGCCGACAACAGCCGCGTGATCAGAGGACGGCACAGGCGTCGCCGATCGCCGTATCCAAAATCGTCAAGGCGAGGGAAAGCTCGTCTTCGGTGGCGGTCAGCGGCGGCGCGATCCGGAAGACTCCGCCCATGCCGGGGAGCTGGACGATGTTCATGTGCAGGCCGAGTTCGAAGCAGCGCCGGGTGACCCGCGTGCCCAGTTCGTCCGAGCTCTGCTTCGTCTCGCGGTCGACGACGAGTTCGAGCCCGGCCAGCAGGCCTCGGCCGCGGATGTCGCCGACGACCTCGTGGCGGCCGGCGAGGTCCGCGAGACCGTGGCGGAGGAAGGCGCCGAGCGAGTGCGCGCGCTCGTCGAGTTTGTGGTCGATCAGGACGTCGAGGACGGTGTTGCCGACCGCTGCCACCAGCGGGTCGGCGACGTGTGTGGTGAAGAACAGGAACCCGCGCTCGTGTGCCTCCTGCTCGATCTCGGCGCTGGTGATCACGGCCGCAAGGGGCAGTCCGGCACCGAGCGTCTTGGACAGGGTGAGGATGTCGGGGACGACACCGTCGCGTTCGAACGCGTACCAGGTCCCGGTGCGGCAGAGGCCGGTCTGGGCCTCGTCGAGGATCAGCAGCATGCCGCGTTCGCGGCATTTGGCCTGCAGGGCCGCGAAATACCCGGCCGGTGGCTCGATGATTCCGCCCGAGCTGAGGATCGGTTCGACGAGGCACGCGGCCAGGCTGCCGGTCGACTGGGCGTCGATCAGGTCGAAGGCGAAGTCCAGCTGGCGGTGCCAGTCCAGCGAGCCGTCGGCGGTGGTGAAGTCGGGACGGTACGCGTTCGGCACCGGGATGGCGAAGTTGCCGGGCGCGCCCGGGCCGTAGCCCTTGCGTCCCGCGCTGTAGGTGGCGGACGCGGCGGCCTGCGTCATGCCGTGCCAGGACCGTGCGAACGAGACGATCTCGTGCCTGCCGGTGACGAGCTTGGCCATCCGGATTGCGGCTTCGTTCGACTCGGCGCCGGTCGTCAGCAGCAGCGCCTTCTCCAGCGGCGCGGGCAAAGTGTCGGCCAGCCGCCGGGCGAGGTCGACCACCGGGCGGCTGAGCATGCCGCTGTAGAGGTGGTCGAGGGTCGCGACCTGTCGCTGTACGGTCGCGACGATCTCCGGGTGCGAGTGGCCGAGGATCGCGCTCATCTGTCCGGAGGTGAAGTCGAGGATTTTCCGGCCGTCCGCGGTGTACAGGAAACTCCCGGCCGCGCGGTCGATGATCTCTCGGGTGAAGTCGCCGCCGTAGCGCACGAGATGCCTCTCGGCATCGGCCCAGAAGGCGGTGGTGGACGGCGGGGTGGTGGTCGAAGCAGCCATGTCCCCGACGGTAGGTCGGCCCCGAGTGACACGTCCATCTCTCAATTCCGGCTGTCCTGTTCGGCAAAACCGCACAACAATGAAGGCGTGATGAACCCCTGGAGGCTGCGGCTGCTGAGCCAGCTGGACACGCTCGGCACCGTCCGGGCAGTCGCCCAAGCTGCCCACCTGAGCCCGTCGAGCGTGTCTCAGCAGCTCGCCGTGCTCGAGGCGGAGACGCGCACACAGCTCCTTGAACGGACGGGACGCCGGGTGCGGCTGACCTCGGCCGGGCTGATCCTCGCGCGGCGGGCACGGGCGATCCTCGATCACATGGACACCGTCGAGGCGGAGCTGCGCGGGTTCGGCCAGGAACCGGCCGGGCTGGTGCGACTGGGGGCATTCCAAAGCGCGATCCACACCATGGCCGTGCCGGCGGTGACCCGGCTGGCGCGCGAGCATCCGCATCTGGCCGTCGAGCTGCTTGAACTGGAGCCGCACGCGAGCATGCCCGCGCTGCGGGTCGGTGACGCGGACCTCATCATCACCACCACGGACTTCGACGAACTGCCGTTGGGGCCGGACCTCGACCTCGTACCGCTGGCCACGGACTCGATCGTGCTGGTGGTCCCGGCCGAGCATCCCGCGGCCGGGCGCGGCGCCGTGGACCTCGCGGCGTACGCGGACGAACCGTGGGCGTTCGACATGCCACAGTCGTACATGGCGAATCTCGCGCTACGACTGTGCCGTCATTCGGGGTTCGAGCCACGGGTGGTGTGCCGGTTCAGCAACTACATGATGACCCTGCAGCACGTCGAGGCCGGGCTGTCGATCGCGCTGCTGCCCGGCCTGGCGGTCGACCACCGCTATCGCGTCGCCACCCGGGAGCTCGCGACCCCAGTGACGCGCACGATCACGGCGGCGATCCGCCGCGGCTCACCACCTCGCGCGGCGGTGCGCGTCGTGTTGGACGCGCTGCGACACAATCCGGGTCTGCCGCCGCTGGGTCGTGAGTGACAGATCGAGTCAGAACCCTGATGTGCCCTGGCACGACGACGAGCACGGTTTCGCACCTGTCTCGGAGAGAGCCTCTCCCGCTGCTCACTGCTCACTGCTCACTGCTCGCCGCTTACCCGCCCGCCGGTGCCGCGGGCGGTATGGGGACCGGCCGTACGGGCCCAGGTCGCCTCACAACTCGGCCAACCCGTACGGCCGTTGTCAGGTCATGCGCCGAGTATCTCCGTGTTCTGGCAGGCGACCAGGCGCCATTGCCCGTCTTCCTTCGCCATGACGTAGAGCGGAGTGCCCGGGTTCCCGGTGGGCTGACCACCGAGCGTCAAGTACTGGGCGTGCACCTTGACGGCAGCCACGTCAGGGCGGATGAACAGCACATCCACCACCTCGTAGGTGGCCGTCGATTCCTTCATCGCACCGGGGAGCACCTTGTGTGTGAAATCCGCTATCTCATCGCGGCCTGTGAGCCGCTTGCCGTGGCCCGTCGTCCAGATCGCATCGTGCCGGAACAGGCCGATGAACTCGTCGGGGAGTTCGTTCTGCTGGCAGTGCTCAAGCGTAGCGATCACCTGCTTGATCGCCTCGATCTCAGCTTCCTGCACCTGGTCATCGCTAACAGTCGTATCCATACGGATCAGCATGCAACCTCAACTGCACTTGAGATCAAGCCCCTTCCTGGCAATCGACTCCCACGTCATTACATCGCAGAGCAAGTCGCTCTCTGCGCTTGAGCTTGGTAGCCAATCACCCGGCACTGGCTCTGCCCACAAGGAAGGGCAGCGCTGCGACGGAGCAATACTCAAGACCTGTGGATCGGCCCCTGGGAGGGACGCGGAAGACGTGCCTTCCCGAATGATCCTTTGGCGGTCACAGAGTAGGCCCGCGTTCGCAGCGCGGGCTGGGAAGGCACGCCCATGCTCGGCGGAGTCAACGACGATGGCACCACACGGTCCGGCTCTCCGATCGACGAGATCGTGCGTGAGGGCGCCCGACGGATGCTCGCCGCCGTCCTGGAGGCTGAAGTCAACCAGCACGTAGTCGAGTTGGTGGCCGGGCTGGAGCAAGTTCCTCGGCAGCTCCGCGGGCCTGTCGCGGCTACCGTGACCCGCCTGACCAAGCAGTGGCAGGACGCCCACGCAGCCTTCCAGGCCCGGGACCTGTCCGACCGGGACTTCGTCTACGTGTGGGCGGACGGCGTACGCCCCAAGGTCCGGCGCGGCCAGGTGCGCTCGTGTGGCGCCGCCCAGATGTGGTGCTGGGCGGCGACCGCGGCTACGACCACGACAAATACCGCCGTCTCCTCTGGGGCCTCGGCCTGAAGCCGTTGACCGCCCGCCGCGGCACCGAGCACGGCTCCGGCCTGGGCGTCCAACGCTGGGCCGAGGAGCGCGCGTTCGCCCACCTGCAATGGTTCCGCCGCCTGCGGATCCGCTGGGAAATACGCGACGACATCCACGACGCCTTTCTCACCCTCGGATGCGCACTCATCTGCTGGCGGCGCCTGAAGTCATCGCGTTAGGAGTTCTTAGCGACGTCGGCCGCGGAACCGTCCAACAGGTCGTCAGCCCGCTGATCCATCAGCGGAAGATGACGCGTCCCCTCCGAGCCGGGAGGGTTGTTCCAGAAGAACTGGGCCACGTTCACGAGCGTGCCGACATTGAGGAGCGCAGCCGCCAGGATCGCAAGTTTGACGGCGATGTCGGCTTCGCGGTGAGGACTGTCAGTGGGGCGCCCTACGCTCCTGCTGTGAACTTCTTCCATAACCCCAACAGCCATCCCGACCGCAATCCTGACAACATGTCAGAGCGTGTCTATCTCCGGCTGATAGCCGATGACATGCTGCCGCCGGAGATCGTCGACGCCTACGAGTACGTGCGGCCCGTGGCGGAGGGTCTCGTCGAGGCCCTCTCCCTCGACCTGGGTGACGCCGTCACCATGCTCAGGGACTGTGACGTGGCGCAGTACGGCGGGCTGGAAAAGCTGCGGGCGGCCGGACGGGCCAACCTCCTCAAGGATCCGTTCGAGTACGACACGGCCGAGCTCGATGACGGCACGGTCCTCCACCTCGTCGCCGGCGACTCCCATTACGTGGGGAGCCAGGTGCTGGTGCTCGACGAGGTTATGCGGACCACGCACGGACACCCTCCGCCACCCGAAGGCGTGCTGGTCGCCGTCCCCGGCCGGCACCACTTCGCCTTCCACCCGATCATGGACCACCATGCGGGCACGGCCGTCAAAGCCCTGGCGTCCTTCGGCCTCGAATCGTACGGAAACGACGCCGACGAAGGGAACGGCCCCATCTCCCCGTACCTGTACTGGTGGCGTGACGGAACCCTGACCTCGCTGACCGCCTTCGACAACGGAGACGGCACGCTCACGATCGAGGTGCCGGGGGAGCTAGAGCCGATCATGGGCCCGTCGGCCTAGCTGTGCGGCCGCCGGGGGTCGGCGCGCCTGCCCCCGGCCGTGGCTCCCCCTTTAACGCCCTGATGTGGGAGCCGTCGACCGCTGCCCGGGAGACGTCCAGGGCGTTTGCGCCACGGAGGCGCGAGAGTGTTGAGCGCAGCTGCACGCGGGGGGCGTTGGACAGCTCCACAGAAGCCGAGCCAGAGCCCGGGAACTGACAGCACCGGCCCTTTCTCACCGGCTGGTTCTGCTGACTCCGGTTCGTTTCTTCTGGCTCATCGGCTTCCGAGTCAGGAGATGAGCGAGCGGCCGGTGGGTGTCGGCTGGAGTGTCCGCTGTCTGTTCTCGCCGGGGTCGACCGGCAGAGCCGGGGGCAGATCGCGCAAGCTTTCGGCCGTCAGGTCGTGGCCTCCTGAGGAGCGGTGGTGGTGGCTTCGCGGGTACTGACCACGTGTGCCGGCAGCACCCGCTCGGCGTACAGCAGGACCGCCGCGCCGGTCAGGACCATCAGTGCCAGGACCGTCCACAGTTGCCATTTCCCGGCGTCGAGCAGGAATCCCAGCAGCAGGGGCGCGGTGGTGCGGCAGACCGACCAGGACAGCTGGTAGATCGACAGGTAGCGTCCCCGCAGGTGATCGGGGGCGGCCTGGACCGACAGGCCCTGCGAGGGTGCGGAGTGGACGAGCTCACCGGCGGTGTAGAGGACCGCGATCGCCAGGACGGCGACGATGGCGTCGGCACCGCTGATGAGCTGGGGAAGGGCCGCGAAGGCGGCGAAGGAGAGCGCGAAGATGACGGCGCCGAGCGCGGCCACGCGGGTGCGCCTGCCGCGCATGGTCAGCCGGGCGGTGGGGACACCGAGCGCGGCGACCAGAGCGGTGTTGACTGCGAAAACGGCCCCAGCCAGGGCATCGGGCATGCCGACGTCGCGGGTGAGGAAGACCGGCAAGGCGATCGCCTGGGTGGTGTAGCCGAAGGCGATCAGGAAGTTGGCAGCTGTGATGAGCAGGTAGGGCCGGTCCGCGAGCACCTGCCGGTACCCGTCCCGTGTCCCCTCCGGCCGGCTGACGCCGCCCTGGACGGCCGAGATCCGGGCCACCAGCACCGCGGCAATGGCGAAGACCGTGGCCAGAACCACCGCGCCGCCGATGAAGCCGGCGCTGCCGTTCAACGCCAGCATGCCCGCCGCCGCCAGGCTGCCGCATCCCATGCCGGCGTTGCGCAGGCTGCGGTCCCACGCCAGTAGCCGGTCACGCTCGGCGCCTTCGGCGATCTCACCGATGAGAGCGTGCTGGCTGGGCGAGGAGGCCCACATCCCCACCGCTACCACCAGGGCGATCGCCAGGAACGCGGGGTAGGAGTCGGCGAACGGGTAGGCGGCGAAACCGGCCGCACGTAAGGCGAGCGCGGCGATGAGCAACCGTCGGCCGCCGAACCGGTCGATGAGGACGCCAGTGACGGGCATGAACGCCAGGGCACAGAGCCCGGCGATGGTCAGGCCCGCGCCGATCGACGTCAGCGACAGGCTGGTGAGCGAGTGGATGAACAGCATCGTCAGTGGCACGTATATGCCGTCGCCGATCGAGCTGACCAGGCTTGCGGCGATGAGGCGGCGGCGGGTGCGAATGGCGGGTTCAGCGGAAGTCGAGCGCACCGCGTCCCCGCTTCAGTTCGGCGAACGCTCCCATACCGGCCAGGGTCCGAGTGGCCTGGAACAGCCGGGTCGCCTCCTCGCCTTTCGGTATGGAGGTGAGGACGGGGCCGAAGAAGCCGGCACCCTCCACGGTGACGACGGGTGTCCCGGCCTCTTCACCGACCGCTTCCTGTCCGGCCTGGTGGCTGGCGCGCAGAGTCGCGTCGAATTCGTCGGTGTGAGCGGCCTTGGCCAGGGATGCGGGCAGCCCCAGCTCGTCGAGGGACTCGGTGATGACCACGTCGTAGTCCTTGTTGCGTGCCACGTGGACGCGGCTGCCGAGCGCTGTGTAGAGGTCGCGCAGGACCGCATTTCCGTGGAGAGCTTCGGCGGCCGCGCACACCCGGGCTGGGCCCCAGGCCCGGTCATTGAACTCGCGGTACCACGGCTCGAGTTCGCGGTGCTCGTTGAGCACGGACAGGCTCATGATCCGGAAGCGCAGGTCGATCGGCTGAAGCCGTTCGACTTCGAGCAGCCACCGGGAGGTGACCCAGACGAAGGGGCAGGTGGGGTCGAAGTAACAGACAACCGCCACGGCGGCTTGAGGAGCAGCACTATCTTCCATGGAAGGTAAATTATCATCCATGGAAGATATAGTGGAAGCCATGCAGCCCGACCCCATCGCCACCATCGTCGAACAGTGGAAACGCGAGAGGCCCGATCTCGATGCGACACCGATGCTCGTCATCGGCCGACTCTTCCGGCTCACCGACGCCCTGGACCAACGGCTACGCCCGCCCTTCGGCGCCGCAGGACTGGGGAGCGGTGACTTCGACGTACTTGCGGCGCTTCGACGTTCAGGGACGCCCCATGCCCTGTCCGCAGGCGAACTCAGCCGTACCGTCCTCGTCACCACCGGCGCAATCACCAAGCGGGTCGACCGACTCGAAGCCCGTGGCCTGGTCAGCAGATCCGTAGCCGAGACCGATTCGCGCGGACGCCTCATCACCCTCACCACCGAAGGCGTCAAACTGACCGACGACCTCATCGACGTCCACCTGGACAACCAGCGTCGGCTTCTCGCCGGGCTCAGCGGGGATGAGCAAACTCAGCTCGCCGGCCTGCTCGAACGACTCGCCTCCACGCTGGCCGCGGGTGATCGGTCACCCGAAGGCGAGGCGTCGGTCACCCGCAGGCGAGATGACGGGGCGTAGACATACCTGCCCCCCATGAGCAGCTCCCCGAAGCGGACCTCGTGCGCCAGCGCGGTGGGCTTGCACCGACCGACGCGCTGCGCCAGTACCCACCGCCCGAGAACCGCCGCGAGTCCGTGAAAACACGGAATTTCGTGTCGGTGGCTTCCGCCGAATCGGCGTGTACGTCAGGAGGCCGACCTCCGTCGTAGGCTGAATTTCGCACGTGATGGACAGGAGGCTGAGGTGGCCGAGGCGACGGTGGCCGAGGTGATGGCCGAGGTGGCCGAGCTCGAGGACCCGAAGACACGCGAGGTGAACCAGAAGCACGGTGACGATCATGGTGTGAACCTCAGCAAGCTGCGCGCGCTCGCGAAGCGGCTCAAGACGCAGCAGGAACTCGCGTGCCGGCTCTGGGCGACGGATGACTCCGCGGCGAGACTGCTGGCGATCCTGATCTGCCGCCCGAAGGCGTTCGAGCGTGACGAGTTGGACGTCATGGTGCGCGCGGCGCGGACACCCAAGGTGCACGACTGGCTCGTGAACTATGTGGTGAAGAAGAACCCGCACTCCGAAGAGCTGCGCCTGTCCTGGTTTGCCGATCCGGATCCAGTGGTCGCGAGTGCCGGCTGGGCGCTGACCACCGAACGCGTGTCGAGGAAGCCCGAGGGCCTCGACCTCGCAGGGCTGCTCGACGTCATCGAGGCGGAGATGAAGGACGCCCCGGATCGCCTGCAGTGGGCGATGAACCACTGCCTGGCTCAAATCGGGATCGAGCACGCCGAGCACCGCACCCGTGCCATCGGCATCGGTGAGCGCCTGGCGGTGCTCAAGGACTACCCGACTTCCCCGGGCTGCACGTCTCCGTTCGCGCCCATCTGGATCACCGAGATGGTGCGTCGACAGCACGACAAGTAGGCGGAGCAGCGCAAAGCCTTCGGCAGCGACCTCCCTCAAAGACCCCCAGCTTGTCGTCGCCTCTGAGTCCTCCAAGGGATCCGAGAGCGACAGCGGCCTGGCCGACCGGAAGCCGACCACAACCACGCCTTCTGGTGCACCTGCGCCGAGGACTACACCCACGTGAAGTCCGTCTTCAAGCTCACCCCGCCCGACAGCGAGAAGACCGCCCTGACCGCCATGCGCGACACCTGCACCCACTCACCCATGCGGTGATCGAGCCTGCGCGTATTGGTTGTAATGCGCGGAGCACATGCACGACGGTCCCCGGCTGGCCACCCCCGTCCAGCCGGGGACTTGTGTCTGCGGCGTCGCTGGTCAGAGCCGATGCGCCATTCATGCGGACCGTGTCGTCACCGATGCCTCTGGGATGCGGAGGCGCCGGACGGATCGGCGTCTGTGTGGCCTAACGGCCCGACCCCAAGCATCCCAATGCAAAAAGGTGATTGAAAGGGTCTTGACCCTGTCAACTTTGAGCAAATACCGTCCCGGGTGTCTCGGCAGTGGGAGGGCGTCCCCCACGGGTGACCTCCGCCGACTTCACGGTCTCGCCCGCGCGGTGGGGCCGACGGCACCACCCCAGGAAGGCTCCGCGTGCGTAGACGTTCCCTCCTCACGGCGGCCGCCGCCTCGACGCTTGCGGCGGTTCCGCTCGCGACCGGCTGCGGCCCCACCTCGTCGTCATCGGCCTCCGGCGGCCGCTCCCGGCGCGGCCATCTCACCTACGGCGTCTGGGACGTCTACCAAGTACCCGCCATGAAGCGGGTGGCGCGGGAGTTCGAGCGCTCCCGGCCGGGGGTGACCGTCGACGTTCAGCTCACTCCCAACGGGACGTACTGGACCAAACTCCGCACCGCGTGTACCGGCGGCGCCGCTCCGGACGTCTTCTGGATGAACGGCCCCAACTTCGGTCTCTACGCGGATGCCGGGCAGCTGCTCCTGCTGGAGACCGACGGGCCGGACCCGGTGCTGCGGCCCGCCGACTTCCCGCCCGACCTGGTCTCCCTCTACCACTGGAAAGGCACCCAATACGGTGCCCCGAAGGACTTCGACACGGTCGCGCTGTGGTTCAACAAGGAGATCTTCGACCGGGCCAAGGTCGACTACCCGGACTCCACCTGGACCTGGCAGGACCTGATATCCACCGCGCAGCGGCTCACCGATCGCAAGCGAGGGATCTATGGCGTAGGCGCCCCGGTCCGCGCGCAGGAGAACTACTACAACTCGATACCGCAGGCCGGCGGCTGGGTCATCTCCCCGGACAAGGGGCACTCCGGCTACTCCGACGAGCGCACCCGGGAGGGGCTGCGGCTGTGGATCGACCTGATCCACCGCTACCGCGCCTCGCCGTCCCTGCAGCAGATGACCGACACCGACCCCACTCAGATGTTCCAGTCCGGGACGCTGGCCATGACCTACGAGGCGTCCTACAACGCAGCGACGTTCTACGCCGACCGCGAGCTGCGCGCCAAGGTGGACGTCGCGCCGATGCCCAAGGGCCGGCGGCGCGCGACCGTCCTGCACGGCCTGGCCAATGTCATCTACGCCCACACGCCGCAGCCCGAACTGGCTCGGGATTTCGTCCGGTTCCTCGGTGGGAAGCGCGCCTCGTTGCTCCAGGGCAAGTACGGCACCGCCATCCCGGCGCGCAACGGCACCGCCGAACCGTGGGCCGCCGGCATGCCGCACTTCGACCTCCAGGTGCACCTGGACGCACTCGACTACGCGGTGCCCTTCCCCAGCTCCGCCAACAGCGCCGCCTGGTCGCACAAGGAGCAGATGTGGCTCGCCAAGGCGTGGAGCGGCGATGAGAGCCTCAAGGACGCCACCGGCTCCCTGACCACAGCGATGAATCAGCTTCTCGCGCAGGAGAGAAAGGGCCGGTCCTGATGAGCCTCGATGTGCCTACGGAATCCGCCGTACCAGGACAACGCACCCACCCGGATGCCGTGGACCAGCGGGAACTGCGCCGCCGCGAACGCCGCTTCCAGCACCGGGACAAGTGGTGGGGTTACGCGCTGATCGCCCCGGCCGGGCTGGGCCTCGCGGTCTTCTACCTGTGGCCCGTGGTGCAGACGGTGTACTACAGCTTCACCCAGTGGGGCGCCTTCGGCGGGACGAGCTGGATCGGCCTGTCCAACTACCGCACGCTCGTGGACGATCCCGAGTTCTGGCAGTCGCTGGGCAACACCGGCACCTACACCGGACTGGTCCTACTGGGCATCCCGCTGTCGATGGTGCTGGCGGTGCTGCTCAACCTCAAGGGCCTGCGCGGCACCGGCATCTACCGCACGTTCTACTTCCTGCCGGTGGTCACGATGCCCGCCGCAGTCGCGGTGGTCTGGCGCTGGCTCTACAACGGCGACGTCGGCATCCTCAACCACGCACTGTCCGCGATCGGCATCGACGGAACCTACTGGGTGTCCGACCCGGACACGATCCGCTTCGCGGTCGCCATCGTCGGCGTGTGGATGACCGTCGGCTACAACATGATCCTGCTGCTGGCCGGCCTCCAGAGCATCCCCAGCGACTACTACGAGGCCGCGTCGCTCGACGGTGCGGGGCGCATCCGGCAGTTCTTCTCGGTCACCCTGCCGCTGCTGAGTCCCACGCTGTTCTTCACCACCGTGCTGTCGATCATCCAATCCCTGCAGGTCTTCGACCTGGTGTATCTGATCATCGGCGCCAACACGCAGAACTCGCTGCAGAACCCGGCCTACGGCGATGGCCAGACCGTCGTGATGCTCTTCTTCCAGAAGGCGTTCTTCGACAACCAGCGCGGCTACGGCGCGGCGATCGTCTGTGTGCTGTTCGTCCTGATCATGGCGCTGACCGCCGTCCAGTTCCGGTTGCAGAAGAGGTGGGTCCACTATGCCTGAGGCGATGCGGGGCACCCGGGGGCCCCTGAACTCCCGGCGCGGAAGCCGGGTGGGCAAACTGTGGCCCGCCCATGTCCTGCTCGCACTGGGCGCGGTGATCACCGTCTTCCCACTGGTGTGGGAGGTGCTGACCTCCTTCAAGAGCTTCGGCGAGTCCGTACGGGTGCCGCCGACGATCCTGCCCGCGCACTGGGACTGGTCGAACTACTCGAAGGTCTTCGAGGCGATTCCGTTCGGGCAGCAGTTCGTGAACACGGTCGTGATGGCGCTGCTGCGCACCGCGGCCCAGCTGCTGTTGTGCGCGATGGCGGCCTACGCCTTCGCCCGCATCCGCTTCCCGGGGCGCGGGGCGATCTTCCTCGGGTTCCTCGCCGTGCTGATGGTGCCCGGCCAGCTCTTCCTGCTGCCGCAGTACCAGATCATGCAGAGCCTCGGCTGGCTGGACTCGATGCAGGCGTTGGTGATCCCCGGGATGTTCTCCGCCTTCGGAACCTTCCTGCTGCGGCAGTTCTTCATGGGGCTGCCCGCGGAGTTGGAGGAGGCGGCACGGCTGGACGGCGCCAATCCCTTCACCGTCTTCTGGCGGATCGCCCTGCCGCTGGCCCGGCCGGGGCTGCTGGCGCTGGGCATCCTCACGTTCCTGTGGTCCTGGAACGACCTGATGTGGCCGCTGATCGTCAACAGCGACCCGGCCAAGATGCCGCTGTCGGCCGGGCTGGCCTCTCTCCAGGGCGCCCATCTGACCGAGTACCCGGTGCTGATGGCCGGGTCCCTCCTCGCCACGCTCCCGGTGATCGTGGTGTTCGTCGCGATGCAACGCCAGTTCATCCAGGGCATCGCGTTCTCCGGAATGAAGGGCTGAGCACACATGACCGACACCTCCGTCGACGCGGCGGACGACCGCCCGCACACCCGCGACCTGCGGCTGGGCGTCATCGGGCTCGGCCTGCGCGCCACCCTTGCCAAGGAGGCCCACCACCCCGGCGAGGGCTCCGTGGTGGTGGCCGCCGCCGATACCGCGCCCGGCATGTTCGGCCGGGCCCGCGAGTGGTTCGGCGACGACGTCCACGTCTACCCCGACCACCGTCAGATGCTGGCTGACGAAGACCTCGACGCGGTCTTCGTCATCACCCCCGACCACACCCACGAGGCCCTCACGGTCGACCTGTTGGACGCCGGGATCGCCGTCTTCGTGGAGAAGCCGCTCGCCATCACCACCGAGGGCTGCGACCGCGTCCTGGAGGCCGCACGGACCGGCGGCACCCGGCTGTACGTGGGCCACAACATGCGGCACATGCCGGTGGTGCGGGTCCTGCGCGACCTCATCCGACGCGGCGAGATCGGCGAGGTCAAGGCCGTGTGGTGCCGGCACTTCGTCGGCCACGGCGGCGACTTCTACTTCAAGGACTGGCACGCCGACCGCCGCAACACCACAAGCCTGCTCCTCCAGAAGGGCGCCCACGACCTGGACGTCATCCACTGGCTGGCCGGCGCATACACCGAGCGCGTCACCGCGCTCGGCGGCCTCACCGTCTACGGCGACATCACCGACCGCTCGGGACAGCCCCCCGGCGCCGTCATGCCCGACTGGTACGACCCCGAGCACAACTGGCCCCCGCTCTCCCTCACCGGCCTCAACCCCGTCGTCGACGTCGAGGACCTGTCGATGATGGTCATGCGGCTGGAAGGCGGCGTCCACGCCAGCTACCAGCAGTGCCACTACACGCCCGACTACTGGCGCAACTACACGGTCATCGGCACCGAGGGCAGGCTGGAGAACTTCGGCGACCACGGGGAGAGCGCCGAGGTCCGCGTGTGGAAGCACCGCAGCGGCTACCGCACCGACGCCGACCTCGTCGTCCCGATGACCTCGCCCGGCGAGGGCGGGCACGGCGGCTCCGACCCGATGCTGGTGGCCGAGTTCCTACGCTTCGTCCGCTCCGGCGGCCCGACGGACACCAACCCGATCGCTGCCCGCGAGGCGGTCGCCGCCGGGGTTGCGGCGACGGAATCACTGCGCGCCGACGGCCGCCCCGTCACCGTGCCTCGTGTCGCCCCCGACCTGGCCGACTGGTTCGCCAACGGCCAGAGCTGAGTACGTCGAGCAGCGGCGGTGGCCGCGCCTGTCTCTCAGGCGACCCCACCAGCAAGATCGCGGTCTACGGCTGGGGTACCAGGTCGCGCTGATACCAACTGCCTGGCATACCGCCGAGGTCGGCCGGGTCAGCTGGGCCGACCAGGACGAACCCGGCTTTTGCCAGCACCTTCTGGGACGCGGCATTCTCGTGGGCGCTGGCCGCCCGCAGGGTGCGCAGCCCGTGCCGCGACGCCGCCAGCCGGCACAGCTCCCGAACGGTCTCGGTCGCCACGCCGCGGCCGGCGACATGCTGCGCGACCCGATAGCCGAGTTCCGCAGTGCGATCCTCGATGTCGACCAGGTTGAACCTTCCGAGTACCGAGCCGTCTTCGGCGACGAGCACGTGGAAAGCGCAGATGCCGGCCTCCTGCTCAGCCAGCAAAGCGTTGTACCGGTCGGTGAACTGGTCGAAGAAGTCGTCGCCGCGGTCGGAGACCGAGGCAGCGAAGTAGGCGCGGTTCGCCAGCTCGAAGGCCAGGACCGCCGGGGCATGACCACCATGCAGCTGCTTCAGTTCGGGCACTGCCCGACTCTACCCAGATGGCGCGTGGGGCCACCTGCGTTCCGCCAGCGGCAGACAGTCTCAAGACCAGGACCAGGGCACATAACGATCTACGACTGGAACACCAGGCGGCTTCTCCCGGCTCCTCGGGCGGCCGAAGGAAGATGCCTGCGAGGTGAAGCCGGCCAGGTAGCTGGTCGCGGCGTTCTTACATCCCTCTCATAACTGCGCCCCATGGTTGGGTTCATGGTGACCAAACATATTGCCGCCGGTTTCGGAATGCTCATGACGATAACCTTGACGGGTGCAGCCGGGACGGCCACCGCGGCTCCCTCTCCGGTCTCCGACAAGACTTCCGCCTCAGCGCCCGGCAACAAGGCGGCGAAAAACTACTTGTACGCATCCATCGGGGATTTCGACACAAACGTGAAACCGCTGATCGATCGCCCCGACGTCGCCGGCGTGCAGCTGGTGGTGCCGTGGAAGGCGCTCGAGCAGAAAAAGTATCAGTACGATTTCTCGGAGATCGATCGGGCGCTGAACTATCTGCAGTCCCGTCACAAGAAGCTGTTCATCCAGATCCAGGACCGGTTCTTTGCACCGCCGACCAGGCTCCCCGCCTACCTGTTGAGCGATCCGGCATACAGGGGAGGCGCGGCTCCGACAAAGAACGAAAGCGGCCTTGGCCCCGGCAAGCCCGGAACGATCGCGGCGCAATGGAATCCGCAGGTGCGGAGCCGTTTTCAGCACCTACTGAAGGCACTGTCACAGCGGTTCGACGGTCGCCTCGCCGGGGTGAACCTTCCGGAGACCGCTACCGAAGTGGACACCAAGAAGGACCGTACTGGATACAGCGACGACTCCTACTTCAAGGCAGAGCTCGCCAACATGGCCTACGGCAGGAAGGTCTTCACCAAGACGCCGTTCATTCAGTACGTCAACTTCTGGCCGGGTGAATGGAACAACAGTCGAAACTACATGAAGCGCACCTTCGAGTTCGCCAAGTCGCACGGAATCGGCCTGGGTGGGCCTGACATCCTGCCGAACCGCCCGGCGCAGATGCAAAACTCGTACCCCTTCTTCAAGAAATACGGAGGACAGCTCCCACTCGTGGCCATGGCTGTACAGGAACCCGACTTCCAATACAAGAGCCCCAAAACGAAGAAGCCGTACACCCGCCAAGAGTTCACCGATTTCGGCACGAACACCCTCGGTGCCGACGCCATCTTCTGGGCCACCAGCGCCCCTGGCTCCACCAGCCGGCGGCACGATAGCGCCATTCATCATGCGCGGGCGGGGGCGGCGCCATGGCACCTGAGATTAGGGGCGAACTGACATCCCCTCGACTAGGAGGGTGTCTCACGTGGCAAGTTTCGCGAGCTTCTTGTAGCAGGTCAGGGCGGCGGCCCTGGCCAGGCCTCGGCTCTGCCTGTCGTTGCGGACCACCTACGAGATCTTGAGACCACGAGCAGCCCATGGCAGGCTCATGCCGCATGATCGATGAATTCGCGAAAGACAACCTGCACGGGAGACTGCGGCGGGACCGCAAGGCGCTGCTCTGGAAACTCGACGGCTTGTCCGAATACGACGCCCGCCGACCTTTGACAGTGACCGGGACCAACCTCCTCGGCCTGGTCAAGCACGTGGCCACCGTCGAGGCCAGGTACTTCGGCGAGGTCTTCGACCGCCCTTCCCCGGAACCGCTGCCCCAGTGGCAGGACTCCAACGGCAGCGATCTGTGGGCGACCGAGGACGAGACCCGCGATCAGATCCTCGGGTTCTACCGGCGCACGTGGGAACACTCGGACGCGACGATCAACGAGCTTCCCCTCGACGCCCCCGGCCACGTGCCGTGGTGGCCGGAGCCTTATGCCGACACGAACCTGTTCGCCATCATGGTCCATGTCCTCGGCGAGTCCATCCGGCATGCCGGGCACGCCGATATCCTGCGCGAGAGCCTCGACGGCCGGACCGGGTTGCGCGCCGAACTCGAGAAGCAGATCGACGAGGAAGCCCGTGCAGCCTACTGCGCGAAGATCGAGCAGGCCGCCAGGTCGGCCGCACCAATCAAGGCTTAGAGGTTGTCTCACGTGACTTGATGTTCGTGCGGCATGATGCCGGTCGTGGGTGCTGATCTATCGAAGCATCTGGTTCCTGATGAACTCTGGGAGCTGGCCGCCCCGTTGCTGCCGTCGTTCGCTGCTCGTCCGCAAGGTGGTGGGACCGCTCCGTGTGACGAGCGGGCCGTGTTCACGGCAGTGGCGTACGCGCTGACCAGCGGCTGTGGCTGGCGGCATCTGCCGCCGACGTTCGGCACGTCGCCCGCCACCGCGCATCGCCGCTTCACGGTATGGACCGAGGCCAGCCTGTGGCGTCGGCTGCACCGGGCGGTGCTGGACGAACTCGGGGCCCGGGGCGAGGTGGACTGGACCTCGGCGATCGTCGACGCGGCCTCCGTTCGCGCCAAAAGGGGGGATCGCTGACGTCGATCGCGCAGCAAGCTGCACGTGCTGCCCGATGCCCAGGGCATCCCGCTCGCCGTCGCCGTGTCCGGCGCGAACATGCACGACGGCCTCGCCCTCAAGCCGCTCATCCGCGGCATACCCGCCGTCCGGTCCCGCCGGGGACCACGGCGGCGCCGACCCGTCAAACTCCGCGCGGACAAGGCGTACTTCTCCGCCGACACCTGGCCTGGCTGCGCGAGCGCGGGCTCGTCGCGCGCATCGCGCGGCCCGGCATCGAGTCCGGCGAACGCCTCGGTCGGCACCGCTGGAAGACCGAACGGTCGATCGCTTGGCTCTTCGGCTACCGCCGCCTCACCGTCCGATACGAACGAAAGGGCTCGCACTTCCTCGCCTTCCTCGGCTTGGCCGCCGCCCTGACCTGCTACAAGAAGCTCGCGAAACTTGTCACGTGAGACACCCGCTAAGGGCTGCCCCGTAACTGATCCTTGGCATGAGGGTGGTTGGTCGAGGTTGGGTCCTGGGTCCCACCGGTCGGCTACGCCGCCAGGGCTGCATCGTTCCCGCGGGCTGTCCGGTCTGAATCACCTGATGTCCAAGAGCCTGGGGGTGTGGGTCCGGTCCTCACACGGGAGGAGTCTTCTCCGTAGGTGCGGACCCGGGTCGGCAGGCTGTCCTCGGGAAACGCGGCGATATCCGTGGCCGCGGCCTGGTCCGGAGCGACGGACAACCCCGTGGCAGCATCGAAGTCGGGGCACCGCCTGCGACCGCACGACACAGCAGCGGATCGCAAGGATCATCCCCCGTCAAGATGCGGATTCTCACCGGGAGATGAGTCAGGTGTGGGCCCGCGCCTGTACTTCCAGCGCGTTCCCGAAGGCAAGGCTGTCAAGAACCGGCTTCATCTCGACGTACGGGTCGGCACTGGGCTCGTGGGCGAGGAGCGCCTCGCCGCACTCGAAGCCGAGTGCGCATGCCTGGTCCCGCTCGGCGCGGTACGCGTGCGGCTACTGTACGACGGCAACGACTCGTGCATCGTGATGCAGGACATCGAGGGCAACGAGTTCTGTCTCGACTGAGCATTCTCCGAGACGGCGAGGTGGGGAACCGTCTCCCTTGAGCCTCTCTCAAAGGTGGTCCCGTATGGAGCGGGAGTCATCCGTGGGGGAGAGGTGGTGAAGTCGGGCGATGCCGAGCTTCGCGGTGTGAATGCCATCGTCCTTCAGTCGGCAGTCGCGAAGGATCTTCCAGGGACGCCCCGAGGTGCAACGCGGCGAGCTGCGACAGATCCTGCTCGACTCGTTCCCGGACGGCACCGTCCGGTGGGGGGTACAAGGTCAGCGGCGCCCGTGCCCTCGGCGAGGGCCGCTACGAGGTGAGCTTCGCCGACGGCAGCACCGTCGTCGCGAGCCTGCTGGTCGGCGCGGACGGTGCGGACGGCGCGTGTTCCGGGTCCGGCCGCTGCTCTCCACCGCCACACCCGAGTACACCGGCATGTCGTTCGTCGAGACCTACCTGTCCGACGCTGACACGTGGCGCCCGGCCGCCGCGAAGGTGGTCGGCGGCGGATCGCTGCTTGCGCTCGCGCCGGGCAAGGGGATCCAGGCTCACCGGGAAAGGGGCGGGACCCTGCACACCTACGTGGCGCTGTCCAAGCCGCAGGACTGGTTCGCCGCCATCGACTTCACCGATGCTGCCGCGCAGATCGCGCAGGAGTTCGACGGCTGGGCGCCGGAGCTCACCGCGCTGATCACCGACGGCGACACCGCGCCGGTCCTGCGCCCCCTCTGTACTCTGCCGATCGGGCACCGCTGGGATGGGCGCCGCGGGTGACGTTGGTCGGCGCCGCGGCCCACCTCTCGGCCCCGAACGGCGAAGGCGCCGACCTGGCCACCTCGCGAGGATCGAGCGGCGCTGGGAGGACATCCTGCGGATCATGGACTGTCCGTCAGTGCATCCATATTCGTGTCGATCCTGTGCATCTTTGCAGTCGGGGACATGGAATCCGGACGAGGCCGCCCATCTCGCTGTGTAGCGCTTGTCTATGCCGTGATAGCACGGAGCAATCCGATTCGAAGGAGGCTACGACCGCATGGGTATATTCAGCCGTCGCCAGAGCACGGCTATCGAGCCGACGCAGGCTGTTGGCCCCCGTACCCCTTTCCCGGCGGCCGACGCCACCGGAGTCGCGCTCGACCCCGCACTTCGTGCGCTGACCGGGCAATGGACCATCGACCGCCCGCACAGTCGCATCGGATTCTCCGTGCGGCACGCGATGGTCACGACGGTGCGGGGTGCTTTCGCCGATTACGACAGCACGCTGTATTTCGACGGGGCGCGGCCCTCCCAGTCCCGGGCCGTCCTCGTCATTCGGGTCGCCAGCGTCGACACGGGCGTAGAACAGCGGGACGCACACCTCATCGGCACGGACTTCTTCGACGCAAACCGCTACCCGGAGATGGTGTTCCGCAGCACCTCCACGATCCACGAGGGTGCGGAGAGCTTCCGCATGACAGGGGACCTGACTATCCGCGGCATCACCCGGCCGGTCGAGCTGCAACTCGACTACCTCGGCTCGGTCGTGGACCCGTTCGGCTATGAGCGGGCCGGCTTTGACGCCACCACCACCATCGACCGCACCGATTGGGGCTTGGTCTACAACCAACGCTTGGAGGCGGGCGGCGCCATGGTGAGCGAGAAAGTTCGGCTGCAGTTCGACATCTCCGCGATCCGGGCCATGCCCGTGGCGTAGCTGCCCCGGAAGGTCCCCTGCGTTCCGTACGCTTACAAGCTCGACGAGGCGAGCTGCGTGCCGTCACACGGAACTGGTCTGACGTGCACCCGTTCTCACGGCCCGCCGTCGTGAGAACGGATGCAACATCCTGTTCGGGCCGGCCTGAGGTGAGCGCGAGGTGGCTTGTCGATTGGCGCTCCGTTCCGTCCTGGGTGCGCGCGGCGCGGCGCAGCTACGCGAACGTGTGGCGCCACATCCGGAGGCTCGGGGCGGATCAGCGCAGCGCAGCAGTGCGGGCAACTGCAGGCTTCCCTGTCAGGTCCATGTGTTCAGTTCTTTGCTCCTCTGCGTGGTGGCGTGCGGTGGTGGCCGTCGAAGGAGTGGGACGGCCACTCAACGGTTCTGACGAGCGGCTACTGTCAGGCCGACTGTGCCTCGCTCACCGGCGTGATGTAGGCCGCTTCGATGAAATTGATGAACCTGTGTGTTCTCGTCGCCGAGCATGTTCCCGGTGCAGAGGAGCATGTGAGCAGCGCGATGATCAAACCGGGAGCGGCGAGTGCCGCGGTGGCGATGAGCACCGCCCGTTCCGACCGCGCCGCCCAGGATGTCGGCGAGCAGGGGGCCCGCGAACTGGCCGACGCCCCCCGCATCGACGTTGTAGCTGAGCACGAGGCCGACGTCGTCGTCGCTCCCGCCAGATTCCTCATGGCCGCCCTCCGCGCTTACCGCGGATGCACGGTGTAACTGAGGTGCGTCGTCCTCGGCGACGGCTCTGCACGGACCAGGTCAAGAGCCACGCGGCTCGCGTCGACGCCCTCGAACAGGCGGATTCCGGAGCCGAACAGCACGGGCGAGAGTGCGATCGTGAACTCGTCGATCAGGCCGGCGTTCACGTACTCCATGATCGTCGCGCCGCCGCCCGCGATGCGGACGTCTCGGTCGTCCGCGGCCTCGCGGGCCTGATCGAGCGCGGACTCGATGCCGTCGTTGACGAAGTAGAAGGTGGTCTCGCCCTGCCGCACCCAGGGGTCACGCTTCTCGTGCGTCACGACGAACACCGGCGTGTGGAACGGTGGATCCTCGGGCCACGCCTGCTCGCCGGCGTCGAACATGCGCTTGCCCATCACGCTTGCGCCGGTGCGCTCGAACGTCTCCCGCACGATGTCGTTGTCGCGCCCTTCCTCGCCGCCCTCCCCGAGCTTCAGGTTCTCTCGGAAGAACCGCTGTGGGAATACCCACTGCTGCAGTTCCATCCACTGCTGCCCCATCAGTTCTTCGGGGGACTCGGGCGCGATGAACCCGTCGAGCGACATCGACACGCTGAAGAACACTTTGCCGACCATCAGTCCTCAACTCCCTTCCGAGCGATCTCCGCGACGTAGGCAGCCAGGTTGCCGAGGGTCTGCTGACCACCCTCGATCGCGCCGTGCTTCTTGATCGCCTCGTCGCGCAGCTCCTTGGTGGGGAAGACCGTGACCATCTGGATCCGGGTCGTCTCCCCGTGGGGCGCGAACGTGAGGACCGACTCGAACGCATTCGGGTCGCCGCGGTACTCGCCATGGAGCATCGCGATTCGCTCCGGCGGGACGATCTCGGTCCAGGTGATCCACTCGCTGTAATCGGTGCCGTCCGGCCCGTGCATCACGAATTCCCACACCCCGCCGACGCGGGACTCGAAGGCCCGCGTAGTGGTGGTGAACCCCTCTGGCCCCCACCAGCGCGACAGGTGCCGCACCTCGGTGAACGCCTCGAACACCAGTTCCCGTGGGGCGTCGATGTCCCGGGAAATCACGATCTCGCGGTCGGCCGTCGCGGACTGCGACGGCGCTTCTCGTCCAGTCGAATTCATCAGCTACTCCTGTCGCCCTGCCTGCTTGAGTTCTTGCACGTATGCGTCCAGCCGGTCGAAGCTCTCGTTCCAGAATTGTTCGAACCCGCCGGTCCACTCATGAACCGTTCGCAGCCCACGTGCGTCCAGGCCGTACAGGCGCTGCTTGCCCGCCTTGCGGTCCCGCACCAAGCCGACTTCGCGGAGCACCCGCAGGTGCTTGGACGCCCCGGGCTGCGTCATTCCCAGCTCCTCGGCCGGGCCCTGCCGGGGTTGCGCGCCGCCTTGCGTGCCGGTTCGGTCCGTTCCTCGGCTTGTCTCAGCGGTCATGACCAGCCCATCTCCGTGTAGAGGCGGCCTGCACGGATGCCGTCGATGGCCGCCCGGGTGAAGGGCACGATCGGCGCCGGGAGTTCGTCCAGGTGCCACCAGCCCCAGCCCGTGCACTTGTCGGGCTCCCGGACCTCCGGAGTTCCCGACCACTGGCGAGCCCGGAAGATCATTTGCATCAGTGGCCGGCCGCCGGGCGTGTCCACGAGGTGGACGACATGAGTGAGTTCGACGTCGCCGGGCTCGATCAGCAGCCCCGCTTCTTCCTGTGCCTCGCGGACGAGGCAGGCGAGGGCCGACTCCTGCTCGCAGCGGCCTGCCAGGAAATGCCATGTCGATCCGGCGTAGGCGGAGTCGGGGTGACGCAGACCGAGCAGCACCTCGCCGTCGGCGTTCTCCAGATAGAGGTGGACGCCAACGCCATTGAGTACGGTGCTTCCGCCCGCGGTCGCCACGCGAGCGGGACGCGGTCGCGGGGTGCGGTGGGCGGCGGGATGCGTCTCGGCGTGGCGGCGGACCAGATCGAGGGTGGACGGGGCCATCCGCAGGCGCGGCATGACATCCGGCCGGAACCAGTGCAGCATGACGCCCTCGGTCAGCGGCAACGACGCGGGGTCGCCGTTCCACTGGCCGGCGAAGATTTGAATCGGGACGACGGTGCCATCGCTGCTCCGGGCTTCCTCCACGGCGTAGGGGACGAGGCTGGGGATGTCGAGGCCGGCCTCTTCCCGCAGTTCGCGCCGGACCGTCTCCTCCAGGGACCGGTCGCCCGGTTCACGGCCGCCGCCCAGCAGGGACCACGACCCCGGCTCCCAGATCCCGGGAATCTCGTCCCGCAGGTGCAGCAGGTACGCTCCGGCCCCGTCGTGAATCAGCGCCGAAGCGTTCGCCTGCTCATGCTCCGGCAGCAGAGCGGAGTTGAGCTGTGAGGTCTCCTCGTTCACGGGTGCACCGTCCCGGAGTCGGAGTCGGAGTCGGAGGCTGCGGACGCGGTCTGGTAGCCGGCCGCCTGGAGGGTGAACATCTGGGCGTAGTCGCCCCCGAGGGCCATGAGTTCTTGATGGGGTCCCGCCTCGGTGATGCGCCCGTCGTCGAAAACGTAGATGCGGTCGCAGTCGACGACGCTGGCCAGGCGGTGGGAGATCAGCACGGTGATCTGGTCGTCGCGGAGCTTGCCGCGCAGCACGGCCTGATAGACGTCGTGTTCGGCGCGCGGGTCCATGCTCGCAGTCGGCTCATCCAGCAGCAGTACCGGGGCGTCCTTGTAGAGTCCGCGCGCCACGGCGATCTTCGCCCACTGTCCGGCTGACAGCTCTTGTCCGTCGCGGAACCGCTTGGACAGCAGCGCCTGCCAGGTGCCCGGCAGGTCGGCGATGACCTGTTCGGCACCGGAGGCTCTCGCGGCGTCCAGCGCCCGCTGGGGATCGGCCTCGGTGAGCGTGCCGCGCGAGACCGTGAGGTTCGCCAGCGTGCTGAAGGGAAAACGGACCGGATCCTGCAGCACCGTGGCCACACGCCGCTGGAGGGATTCGGTGTCCAGGTCCGCGGCATCCACTCCGTCCCACAGGACCGACCCTTCCTGCGGATCGTAGAGACCGGCGATCAGCCGTGAACAGGTGCTCTTCCCGGACCCGTTGAGGCCGACGAAGGCCACGGTCTCCCCGGCGTGCAGGGTCAGGGAGATGTCATCGAGAGCTGGGGAGTCCTTGCCGGGGTAGGTGTAGCTGACGTTCCGCAGCGTGATCGTTTTGACGGTTTCGGGTGCCGTCTGCTTTCCGCGGCGGGGCTGCAGGGTGCGGCATCGCTCCTGAAAAGCCAGGAGGTCGCTCACCCACATCGCGTGCTCGTAGACCAGGTGGGCGATATCGACAAACCGGGTCAGGGATGTCTGACTGACCTGGATGGCGATCACCGCGCCCGCGCCGGCCGCCAGCGGAAGCCACCCGGCGATCAGCATGGCCCCCAGTGCGACGTACGTGACACCGGCCCCGGCGCCACCCAGGCCACGACCGGCCAGCGTGAGGAGGGCCGCACTCACCCCCAGGCGGGTGTCCTCCTCGGCGATACGTGTCGTGAGGCGATGATGCTCGTCGAGCAGGGCCCGTTGGGCGGTGTCCGCACGCAGCTCGGCGGCCGAGTCGCGGTCCAGCAGGAGCCAGGAGAAGACCCGCACCCGGCGCTGCAGAGCATTCCACCGCCTGAAGCTGTGAAAGCGCGCCCGCGCGGTGCGTACGGCCGCCGCTCCCACGGGCAGGACGGACAGCGGAAGCAGGGGCAGCAGCAGGGGGTGCAGGACGGTCAGGACGCCGGCCGTGCCGATCAGCCCGAGGAAGGCGGAGGCCAAGGAGACGACCTGGCCGACGATCTGACGGGCGTAGAAGAGCCCGCGGTCATTGGCCCGGTAGACGTCGTCGTGCCAGTCGGAGTCGTCCACCACCTCCAGGCTGACGTGGGCCGTCAGTTGGAGGAAGTCGCTCTCCAAGGCGGTGCGGATCTTCGGTGTCACGCGGGCCTGCGCGACGGCTACCCCGGCTTCGAGCAGAGCCCGGGCGGAGAGGAAGGCCACCACGAGCAGGATCTGCGGGACGGCGGAGCGGACCTTGTCCGGGGTCGGGCCCTGGGCGAACAGCTGGTGGAGGACGGCGACGGACGCTGCCAGACCGAAGGCGGACATCGCCGCGGACACCAGCTGGAGCACCACCACGGCCACGGTCGCCGGCCGGTCGGCCCGCCACGCCAACTGCCCGATCTGGCGCACGATACGGGGGAGTCCGGCGAGGATCTGGCCGACTGTCGCCTTGGCGGCGGCGCCGTCGTAGATCGACCAGTACGCCTCTTTCATGTCGTCGGCGATGTCGTCGCTCGCCGGACCTGCGGGCATAGCCGCCGGCGGCAGCGCCAGGGGATCGCGGAGAGGTGCGGGCACCTTGCCCCGCGGGCCGGGAATGTCGGCGGAGGAGGTCGACTCGCTCATGCCCCCCACCTCGGATCCGGTCGTGATGAGCGCGAAGCGCCACGCTCGCAAGCGTCAACCGCATGCACCGCGGAGCCCTGGGGCCGGCAGACGAAGGCTGGGCGATGTTCGAACGCGGCGGGTCCATTCACGAGTACGGCTACGGGATTCACGGTTCCTCCGGGAGGGATCGATCAGTACACGTGCTCTAAGAACGGGCCGGATCCCGCCCCGTAACGGGTACTTCGGGAGCACGTGATGAACGCATGTTCCAGTCGTTGGCGCAGGGCGCATGGCAGTTGACCTGTGAGCGTCTGCGGGTACTCGAACAGCGTGGGTCGCCCTTTCGGGGTATTGCGCCGCCAGTGGGTGGCTTCGCGAAGGGCGGGGTTGTGGGCATGGCTGGGAGGGCACCGGCGGATGCGTGCCGCTGCCTTGGGGCGGAGCAAACTCAGGCGGCTGAGGTCTCCAGGGTCCGGTTCCACGCGTCGAGCGCGTCCGGGGCGAGCACCGTCATGGGGGCCGTCCCCGCGGGTGCGGGGAGCAGACGTCGAAGCGCTCGAAGGCGCGGTTCACGGCGGGCCATCCCCGGAGGCACGGGGAGCAGGGCCCAAACGGCGACCGGACGAGATACGAGCCGACCTGCACCAGGGGCCCTCGAACGAACTCGCCTGCAGCATCATCTGCTTGAGGCGGCTCCGCCCCTCATTCTGAAACGATCAGTTTTTTTAGTCCGTGTTGCCGGAGACGGCGTTCATATCGAGGTCCCAGTCCAGCTGGCGGGCCAGCGTGTCGTCACCGGGACGCTGAGGGGACGGTGCCCGGCCGGTGCGTGGCGGGGTGCGGGTGCCGCGGGAGATCTCTCCGCTGGCGGTGATGTTGTGCTCCACGCGTGGGCGGCGGCATGCCTCGTAGAGGGAGAGCGCGCTGTCCAGATCATGCGTGTCCCGCAGGGACTTGGCGAGGATGACGGCGTCCTCCAACGCCATCGAAGCCCCTTGCCCCGTCGCCGGTGAAGCCGCATGCGCCGCGTCACCGATGATCAGCGTCCGCCCGGAGCGCCAGGGCGTTCCGAGTGGGATCTCGGTGGCGTTGGTGGCCATGATGCCGTCGGTGGAGGCCGCGACGATGCCCGCAGCTGGGGTCGGGTCCTTGCGCAGCAACTCGACTAGTTGCTCCCGCCAACGGGCGGGTGCGGGGTGAGCGATTTCATCGGCGGGGATGGCTTGACCGGCGACGCGGGCGAACCAGTACGTCTCCGCGTCCGGCGAGACCGCGTAGCCGAAGGCGGCGCTGCTGCCCCGCACCATGGTGATGTGCCCCGTGTCCTCCGCCACCGGGGTGCTGCGCGTGTAGCCGTAGAAGACGCTCTGCCCCGCGTAGACCGGCTCTGCGCCGGGCGCGATCGATCGCCGGATGGTCGAGTTCAGGCCGTCTGCGGCGACGAGCAGATCACCGGTCGCGACACTGCCGTCGGCGAAACGCGCGGTCACCTTGTCCGCGCCGTTCTCGACGGACACCAGCCGCGCCCCGTGCGACAGCCCGATGCCCCGGCGGATGACCTCGGCCTGCAAGGCTGCGTTCAACTCGCCACGGCGCAGGCACCGGTACTGCAGGAGCGCGTCATCGGCCTCGCCCAGTGGCACGTGGGCCACCTCACCACCCTGGTCGTCGAGAACACGCATCGAGTGCAGCGGAAAACCGATCGCGGTGACCACATCCGAGGCGTCGAGCTGCGCCAGCGCACGCATTCCATTGCTCGCCAAGGTCAGAAACGCCCCGATGTCCTCGGCTGTGTCGGGATGCGCCTCGTGCACGGCGACGTCGAATCCTGCCTTGTGCAGGGCCAGCGCGGTCGCCGTACCGGCGATCCCGCCGCCGATGACCAGTATGCGTGTCACGTACCACTCCGCTCTTCCGGAACAGCCCCCATCGGGCGTCCAGATCAATGATGTACCCGGTCGGGCCCGATAGTTCAGTGTTCAGGCGGCGATGCCTTGTTTCTCGCCTCCGGCCGGCACGGCCAATGATGCGATCGGCTGCCGACTTCGAGATCCCAAAGCGCGGGGCGATTTGGCGCAGGCTCCGGTTGGTACGCCAGTAGGCCGCGACCAGCAGTACCCGGTCCTCCAGCGGCAGACTCCATGGCCGGCCACGGCGGGGTATGCCCTCTTGCATGCGCCGTAGTTGGCGCATCGGCTTGGCGAACACGCAGGGGGCTCAGCCCGGTGAACGAGGCTGTTCAAGACGACTCCGACGCCGTGATCACACCAGGTACTGCAAGGTCATCTCAGCCGCGGCCGGCAGTTAGCGGGGCAGCAGCCTTTGGACGGCGGTTTACGAGACACCGCTGCCCCAGTTTCAGCACTCCGCAGCCCACACGAGGGCCCGTCGCGGCGGCAAAAGAATGTGCTCCGCCAGGAAGTTCTCGATCAACTGCTGCCGCTCTCCAGGGCGTTCGACTATCGACTATCGCCAGGTGGCCCGGGGCCGGCTCCGCGTAGTCGGCGCGGTCGAGTGTCGGCGACCGTATGGACAACGTCGGCTCAGGTCCCGGTGGCATCATCGAGCGGACGATGAGAGGTACCGGGTGTGTCCGGGGCGTCGGCGATAGGGGCGTCGTGGTCGGCGGACTGCTCGGCCAGGTCGGAGGCCCAGGCGACGGACCAGTCGACGAGGGGGCTGAGGGCTGTGTGAGCCTGTCGCCCCAACGCGGTGAGGGCGTAGTGGGCGTCCGGGGTCTGGTGCACCAGACGGGCCTCGATCAGCTCGACGAGGCGTTGACGCAGCACGCTGGAGGACATGTTGCTGCAGCGTTCGCGCAGGGCACGGAAACCCAGGGCGCCTTCGTGCAGTTCCCACAGCACACGCAGGCTCCATCGCCGGCCGAACAGGTCGAGCGCGGCCATGAGAGGGCTTCCGGTGGTCGAGCCACGCACCGGCCGTCCTGGTGTCGGTGTGACCATCGCGGTCCTCCTTCGCTCCTGCAGATCCACAGCCCCTGGCGTTTCGGTTTGCGAAACATTAACATCGCCGGGTGATTCGAAAATCGAAGCACCCTGCATGAGGAGGAGGGCATGACGACGTTGACCACACCTCTGTGCCGGCAACTGGCCATCGAGGTACCCGTGGTGCAGGCGCCCATCGGGTCCGCGGTCACCACGGAGCTGGTGGCTGCGGTCGCGGATGCGGGAGGACTCGGCACTCTTGCTCTGACGTGGGTCACCGCGGAGGAGGCGGTGCGCCGGATCCGGGAGGTTCGGCGGATGACGCCGAGGCCCTTCGCCGTGAACCTGGTGCTGGACTTCCCGGTCGACGAGCTTCTCGACGGCTGCCTGGCGGAAGGCGTGCCGGCCATCTCGACGTTCTGGGGTGATCCCTCGGCCGTCGCCGAACGCGCACACTCGGCCGCTGCCCTTCACCTCCACACGGTCGGTTCCGTCGCCGAGGCCGAACGCGCCGCTGCCGCAGGCGTCGATGTGATCGTGGCCCAGGGGTATGAAGCGGGCGGTCATGTGCGCGGGGAGACCACCACGATGGCGCTCGTGCCCGCGGTGGTGGACGCTGTGCACCCGGTGCCCGTCATCGCGGCCGGCGGCATTGCCGACGGCCGCGGGCTCGCCGCCGCACTGGCTCTCGGGGCCCAGGCCGGATGGCTGGGCACTCGATTCCTGACGGCATCCGAGGCGGCCACGCACGAGGTCTACCGTCAAGCCGTCATCCAGGCGGCGCCGCAGGACGCGGTGCACACACGGTGCTTCGACGGCGGCTGGCCCAACGCCCCGCATCGGGTTCTGCGCAACTCCACGCTCCGCGCCTGGGAGGCCGCGGACCGTCCAGACGTGCCGAACCGTCCCGGCGAAGGCGCCGTGGTGGCCCGGAGCGCCGACGGGCGGGACTGGTCGCGTTACGGCGACATGGTCCCCGTGCCCGGCATGTCGGGCGATGTGGAGGCCCTCGCCCTCTACGCGGGCCAGAGCGCCGGGCTCGTCCACGACGTCGTCCCGGCGGGCCGCATCGTGGCGGACATCGCCGCGGATGCCGCGGCCCTCATGAGGCGGACGGGGCCCCCCTGACTCTGTCGGCTCCCGGCACACCGCAGTCGCTACAGCGGTGAGCCGCTGCTTCGTGCTTTTCCCTGCCTCACCGCGGCCGGGCGCCGCCTCACGGTGGGCAGAGATATTCACGAACGAGTTTGCCGATGCCGCACCCCCACCTCTGACGAGGACAGCCGCGGGTGAACAGGCTCGATGTGCCGCTCGGCCTCACTGGTCAAGCGACGACCTGATGCCTTGCCCGGCCATCACCGCGACGACGGTCGGATTCCCGGTGCCGAGGGCCGCACCGGTACGAGGGCACGGGCGATGCCAGACATGGGCAGCGTCTTCCTCGACCGGAGGTGCGGGATGCTGAGGACGTGGCTGTGCAACGCGACGGAGTGGCACCCAGCAGTGATGCACCCGTGAAGATCCTTGAAGAGGTGGATCGGAGACGCCCTACTGAGCAGGGTGCCAGGGGGCGTCGGTGCGGGTCGGGCGTGCACCGGCGGCGAGCCGCAGGGCGTAGGCGCTGCTGTAATCACCGTCGATCACGGGCCCGAGGTAGTGATGGCCGGTCATATGGCACCAGGCGGGAAGGTCGAGGGAAGCGGCCGGATCCGTCGTGATGACGTGCACGAGGGTGCCCGGCGGGCCTGTACGGTCCGCCATCGCAACCATCGAGAGCGGACCGTACGGCCTTCCGCACTCCGAGACCGTCCCGCTGTCCACCTTGCTTACCTTGGCCGGACCAATTGTGGCACCCGTCCGCAGATCAGCGGCGTCTACCTGGGGAATCAACCCGAGCAGCTCTGAGGCAGCCCCGAGCGCGTGGTGGGGAGATTCGGATATGGCCATCAGCGGTGGTGTCGGGGTATATCAACACAGCCGAGACCAGGAGTGCAGACCTCCAGCACCGCCGCGACTTCGGCGGGAGCCTCCAGGGACACAGGTGCCTGCCGACCGGGCGCAAGGGCTGCTGTCGGCCCCGAGATGTCCAGGGCCGACATGGCATGCGGTCGGTGGACAGCGAGCCAGGAATTCTCGTCAGGGAAGTCGCAGGAGAACGGCGCGGGACTCGTGGTTCAGTCGTCTTGCAGTGACCGCAGAAGGCGTGCTCGTACGTCGGCCCTCCGGTCTCTTTCGGCTGCGTCGTCCGGCTCCGGGGTCGCGTGTGAAATGTCGTCGGGTGTTGTGTCGGCGTTGGCCAGCAGTGCCTCGTCGATCATCTTGCTGGAGCGGATGACGCCGGCCTCCGCCGGCTCTTGCGGCCAGACGGCAATGAGGTAGTCCTCGCCAGGCTCTTCGCTGACCCCGTCCGGGTTGATCGAACGCCCCGATGCGTGGACGCGCATTCGATACCAGCCCGGTCCTTGGGGGTTGAGCGCGGGAAGGTCATCGGGCGTGATGTCGTAACCGGAGTTGATGCGCGGATCGCCGGCGACCGACCGCACGCTGACCTCTACGATCTCTTCCCAGTCGGCCGCCTCAACGGGCGGTGCGGCATCGAGGCACTGGGCCGTTACGCGCACATGGCCGGACGAGGCGGTCGGCGTGGAGGACGTCGAGGATGTGGCCGGTGCCGCGTACGAGGCGGAACATCTCGGAGATGTGGACGGTGTCGCCCGGCCGGGCGTAGTCGAGGACCGCGGCATCGGCCCCTCCTACGGGCTGTCGCTCGTCAGCGGTGGCCGGCCGCTGAGGGCACGGTCGTCCCGGTGCGCACGACGGGCACGAGGAAGCCGAGGCCAGCGGGGCTCCGGCCGGCCGAGCCGGAGGAGTCGAGATCTGGCTGGGGGCGAAGCCCGCGTCGGCGAGGCAGCGGCGGGCAGGCCGCCACCTTCTGGAAGCTCTCCCAGTTCGGAAGGTTGATGGCAACCAGGACCTCGCCATCGTGCGGGTGGCTGTTCGGTGTGCAAGCGGCGATCAGCTCGGACATGGTGACCTCCCGGTTCGAGGCGGCCGGGATAGTTGAGGCCCGGCCGCGCCTGGCAGCCGGGTCTGCTGAGGCGGCAGCGGTGTGGGCTCCCTTACGGTCGGGTGAGAATTTCGGCTCCGCTGTCGGTGATGGCGATGGTGTGCTCGCTGTGCGCGGTCCGGCAGCCTGTCGCGCTGCGCAGCGTCCAACCGTCGGCGTCGGTGACGAGTGTGGCAGTGTCGGCCATGACCCAGGGCTCCAGGGCGAGCAGCAGTCCGGGGCGCAGCTTGTATCCGCGGCCGGGCCGTCCGGTGTTCGCGATGTGTGGGTCCTGGTGCATGGTCGAGCCGATGCCGTGGCCTCCGAACTCGGTGTTGATCGGGTAGCCCGCCTCGCTGAGGACCGTGCCGATGGCGTGGGAGAGGTCGCCGATGCGCGCCCCGGGCTTGGCGGCGGCGATGCCGGCGGCGAGTGCACGTTCGGTCGTCTCGATCATCGCGACGCTCTCCGCTGGCCTGGCCTTGCCCACCAGAAAGCTGATCGCGGCGTCCGTGGCCACCCCGCCCCTGGCTACGGCGAGGTCGAGAGTCAGCAGATCCCCGTCTGCCAGCGTGTAGTTGTGAGGCCGCCCATGGAGCACTCCGTCGTTGACGGCCGTGCAGATGTAGTGCCCGAAGGGGCCGCGCCCGAAGGAAGGCGCGTAGTCGACGTAGCAGGACTGCGCTCCCGCCTCGGTGATCATCTCTTTGGCCCACTGGTCGATGTCCAGCAGGTTCGTCCCGACCGTGCTGCGCTGCTTCAGCGTGTGCAGGATGTTTCCGACCAGGGCGCCGGTGTCCCTCGCCCGCTCAAGCCGCGCGGAGTTCAGGATCTCAATCATGGGGGACCTCTCATGTACGTCCAATAACTATCCCGGTCTAACTATACCGGTATTAGAATGGGGCCATGGTCAGGTTGCCGCTCACCCCCGCCGAGGTAGAACGCGGACAGCGCCTTGGCGCCCTGCTCCGCCGAGCCCGGGGCCGCCGCTCGATGCTGGACGTGGCGCTCGCTTCGCACATCTCGCCGGAAACTCTGCGGAAGATCGAATCCGGCCGTGTGGCTACCCCCGCCTTCCCGACCATCGCAGCGATCGCCGACACCCTCGGCCTGTCTCTCGATGCCGTCTGGGCCGAGATTAGCCAGGCGGAGCGAACCGTCGAGGATCAGTCGGTCCTGCCTGTCACACGGCATCCTTCGCTGGTTTCGTAACGCCGCACTCGGAGAGTCAGCGGTTCACTGACCGCGCTGTGCCGGTACGCCTGCGCGCACGCTGATCACCTCGTCGACCAGCCCGAGCACCGCCTAGCGGACCTCGGCGGCTACACCGACCTGGCCGCCTGTCGGCTCCGTCGCTTCCTGCCCGAAGACCGCGAGCGCCCTCACCCTCGCGGTGTGCCCGCACACGGGGAAGGTGTGGGAGACCCGGTAGCCGACGCACTCGCGGCGGGCGGCGACATCGCCGTTCTTCCACTTCGGCATCGCGGTGCGGTTGGAGATCCGCTCCTCCCACTCGTGCCCGGCCGCACGCCGTCACCACACCGCGACCTGCATCTTCGGCGTCGCCTTCTGCGGCGTCAGCCCGCCGTTGCGCTCCTGAAGCCACATCGCGGCGACATGCGCCCTCGCCCGCTGGACCGACCAGCACGTGGACGTGATCCGTGCCGCCCGCGCGGACTACGACGAACGGACGCACACCACCGCCTGACGTAGGCACGATCGGGCTCGTGCCCCCAGCGTGCCCGATCAAGCGGCGACTGACGGGCACAGGGGCATGCCGGCGAGCGTCGCAGGAACGCGCAGGTCACCTTCTCGCCAGGTCAGCACCCATCCACATACGCGATCTTCCAACTGGTGCTGTACAGCAGCGAAGTACAGCAACGCCCGCGGTCGTCGCCGCCCGTCAGGGACCGTCACTGTGGTGGAGACCGCGCCGCCCGGGGCGCCCATGCTCCACGGCGGGCTGGGCGTCGGCCAGGAATCGCGCCTCGTCGGCTGGCAGGCCCCCGGCGAAAGGATGCCGCAATCTCTTCCCGGTCGAGAAAGAGGTCCTCTCTGCTTGGGTCGGGCCGTCCTGAGCATCGAGAGTCAGGTTGGTCGCGGCGACGTCGCCTAATCAGGCCATGTCCTATGTGGTGAGGCGTACGAGTCGCTTATCGCAGCCGATGGCGGCGGTGAGGCTGCCGGGGCGCCCGAGGTCCTGGAGCTGTGGTCCCGCCCGGTCGAGGAGCACGGGGAGGCGGCCGAGGTGGCCCGCCGGATCACACATTGGCGGGTAGTCGCCGGTGACCAACTCCCCTTCGACGCAGACTGGTTCCGCGCCCTGGAGCAGCGCGTCATCGCCCACACGGGGCGCCACCGCACGAGTACCGCGCACGCCTGCGGCGCGGTGGAGGGCATGCTCCGCACGGACCGTCTCGCCGCGAACGAGGTACCGGCGCTGGTGATCTGCGCCCCCGCCACGCCGATCTTCTCGCCGCCGCACCCCCAGCACCTCGCGCAGTGCGTCCGTGGCGCGTCCGTCGTCGAGATCCCGGGGGTGGGGCATGCGCTGCCGCCCGCCGTACTGGGGCCGCTCGCCGCGGCGATCCTGGCCCATACGGGAGCGGCGGCGGACTGAGGCCGAAGCCTGGGGCCGGGGAGGGAGGCCGCGGATGACCGGCACCAGCGCCGCAGCCGTGTCCTGGCTTCCGATGGTCTCGGCGTCCGCCGCATCTGCCGAACCCACACCTCCGTGGCACGCAGCGAGCACGTCGGCATGACGGATGAGCTGGAGAACTACGCGCACAGCCTGCACTTGAGCCTTCCGGCTGCGAAGATCACGGACGCCTGGTGACGGAGCTGATGGCGGAGCAAGGCCCGGCCGCCTGGCGGGCACGGCCATCCGGGTGAGCGCCCGTCAAGGACATTGCTAGGCCGCCACTCTGATGGGTTACTTGATGCGAACCGGTGGGCTGCCCATCCCTCCCCGGGGGATGGGCAGCCCATGCCTGTGTGGCCACATGCCTGGAAGGCGCCCCTCCGGCGAGAGGGCCGCGATACACGGTGCCGCACAGGGCCCGGGATCGCGGGCACCCCACTTCATCGCGAAGAAGGGGCTCCTCATGAGCACGACCATTCAGCCGTGGCTGACGCCGCGGATTCCTGCCGCACTCGCCCAGGTCTCCCTGCTGGGCGGGCTTCCCACAGCCGCGACCGTGGCACACCGTGCCCAGGGGGTCTCGGCGCTCCAGCCGTCGCTCGCTCTTCTCCTGGCGACCCTCACCATCCCCGTCGGCACGACCCCGGTCGGGGTGGCGGCGGCGTCCAACGGCAACCTCTACGTCATCAACTTCAATTCGGCCAATGTGTCGGTGATCAGCAGCGCCACCAACACCGTCATCGCCACCGTGCCCACCGGCAACAGCCCGTCGTCTGTGGCGGTGGCCCCCAACGGCAACGTCTACGTCGCCAACCAGGGTTCGGCCAACGTGACGGTGATCAACAGCGGCACCAACACCGTCATCGCCACCGTGCCCACCGGCACCAACCCGTTCGCGGTGGCGGTGGCCCCCAACGGCAACGTCTACGTCACCAACGTCATTTCGGCCAACGTGACGGTGATCAACAGCGCCACCAACACCGTCATCGCCACCGTGCCCACCGGCGCCGGTCCGGACGCGGTGGCGGTGGCCCCCAACGGCAACGTCTACGTCACCAACCAGGGTTCGAACAGCGTGACGGTGATCAACAGCGCCACCAACACCGTCATCGCCACGGTCCCTGTCGGCAACAGCCCGCAGTCGGTGGCAGCAGCCCCCAACGGCAACGTCTACGTCGGCAACACCAATTCGAACAGCGTGACGGTGATCAACAGCGCCACCAACACCGTCACCACCACCCTCCCCACCGGCGCCAACCCGTTCAAGGTGGCGGTGGCCCCCAACGGCAACGTCTACGTCGGCAACGCGGGTTCGGCCAACGTGACGGTGATCAACAGCGCCACCAACACCGTCATCGCCACCGTGCCCACCGGCAACTTCCCCGGCGCGGTGGCGGTCGCGCCCAACGGCAACGTCTTCGTCGCCAACGCGGGTTCGGCCACTGTGTCGGTGATCAACAGCGCCACCAACACCGTCACCGACACGGTCCCTGTCGGCACCGACCCGGAAGCGCTGACGGTCGCGCCCAGCGGCAACGTCTACGTCACCAACACCGGTTCGAACACTGTCAGCGTCATCCTGCTTGCCCCCACGGTGACCTCGATCAGCCCGGCGCAGGGGCCGGTCACGGGTGGCACAGTGGTGACGATCACCGGCACGAATCTGTCCGGTGCCACGGTGACGTTCAACGGCAATGCGGCAACCAACCTGTTCTACAACGCCGCGGGTACGCAGATCATCGCGACCACCCCGGCCGGCGTTCCCGGCCCGGCGACCGTGGTGGTGACCACCACGGTCGGCACCGTCACCCTGCCCGGCGCATTCACCTACGTCGCCGCCCCCACCACAACCAGCATCACCCCCGCCCAAGGGCCGGTCGCCGGCGGCACGTTCGTCACCATCACCGGCACCGACCTGATCGGCGCCACCGTCACCCTCTGCGGCCGCCCGGCCTCCAACGTCATCGTCAACCCCGCCGGCACCCAGATCACCGCCATCACCCCGCCCGGAACCCCCGGCACCTGCCCCGTGGTCGTGACCACCCCGAGCGGCACCAGCACCGTGCCGGGCGGCTTCACCTACCTCGCCGTCCCGGTGCTGACCTGCATCACCCCCGGACAGGGCCCCGCGGCCGGCGGCACCGTGGTCACGATCACCGGCACCGGGCTGACCGGTGCCACCGTCACCTTCAACGGCGTCCCCGCCACCGCGGTCTCCGTCAACCCCGCCGGCACCCAGATCGCTGCCACCACCCCGCCCGGCAGCCCCGGCACCGCCGCCGTCACCGTCACCACCCCCGGCGGCACCGCCACCCTGGCCTGCTGCTTCACCTACCAAGCCGTGGTCACCCCGCACGCCACCAGCCTCACCGCCACCCCCGCCCTCATCCAGCTCTTCCCCCTCCAACTCCACTTCCCGTTCCTGACCGCCACGCTGACCGACACGGTCACCGGACTGCCCGTCCCCGGCCAGATCATCACCTTCAGCACCGGCGGACACTTCCTGGGCACCGCCATCACCGACGCCAACGGCACCGCAAGCCTCGTCGAGGTCCTCAGCCTCCTGCTGATCATCCTCAACGGCGGTTACGACGCCACCTTCGCCGGCACCCCCACCCTCCAGCCGTCCACCGCCCACGCCCCTTTCCTCGCCCTCTGACACCGTCCCCGACGCCCCGTCTGCGCAGAGCCCACCCCCCACAGCCGGGGTCAGCGGCCATGGGCCCGCCGGAGAAGGACCGGCCGGCACGACACAGCGGCCTCCACCGTGCACGAAGAACGCGATCCGTGTCCCCGGCCGCCCACATCGGGCGACCGTGCACACGGATCGCGTTCGTACGCCCTCCCTGAGGGCGCAGCCGGAGGACGAGCTCAGGTCATGCGGCGGCCGGCACGGAGAACTTCGCGGCATCGGGCCCCGCGAAGTGGCTTAAGCCAGCTGATCGTTCGCACCAGGACGAGCGCTTGCGAGATCCCCCGCGCCAGAGTCGCATGCACCCTCGCCGTCCTTCCCGCACGCCGACCAGACAGCACCAAGGAGCTGCGCTCCGTGTGTTCGGCGAGGCTATCCTCGGCTTGGCGAAAGCGCTTCCCGAGAAGTCTTCCACCCGGTCGGATCCGAGTTCCAAGCTGCTAGGCATTGTTTCTCGGATCTCCGGACGTGGGTGGGGTGTTGGGGTCAGGCTGGTTCCATGGGTCGTGGGGATTTAACGAACGCGGAGTGGCATCGACTGGAGTCGTTCTTGCCTCGTGGTGGTGCGCGTGGGGGTCGGTGGAGTGATCATCGGCGGGTGATTAACGGGGTGCTGTACCGGGTGCGGACGGGGGTGCAGTGGCGGGATCTTCCCGAGCGGTTCGGGCCGTGGGAGACGGTCTACAAACGTCATCGCCGCTGGTCAGCGGACGGAACGTGGACGATGCTGCTGTCCCGTGTCCAGGCCGCCGAGGACGCTGAGGGCCGAATCGACTGGGACGTGTCAGTGGACTCCACCGCGGTGCGGGCTCACCAGCACGCCGCCGGCGCGAGGAAGGTGCCCCCAGCCGCGGTTCCTCAAAAGGGGGCCGGGCAGGGGACAAACCGGGTCGGTCCGGTGCTGCGGAAACTGGTCGTCCGATTGGAGGAGGTGGTCAGATCGGCGAATGCCTGGGATACTCCCGCGGCGGCTTCACCACCAAAATCCACCTCGCCGCCGAGGGACGATGCCGACCCCTCGCGCTCGTTCTGACACCCGGGCACTACGGTGACGGCCCCCAGCTCGAGCGGGTGCTGGAGCAGGTTTCCGTGCCCCGCACCGGAGTCGGACGGCCACGCAGCCGACCCGACCACGTCCTGGCGGACAAGGCCTACACCTCCCGCAAGAACCGCCGTTACCTGCGACGACGCGGAATCCGGCACACCATCCCCGAACGCCTCGACCAGCAACGGCACCGGCACAACCGCGGCTCCGACGGCGGCCGGCCCACCGGACTCGACAGCGAACGCTACAAGAAACGCAACACTGTCGAGCGAGCCATCAACCGCCTCAAGGGCTTCCGGGCCGTCGGTGAGGTCGACTCGGGGCGCCCTGCTGGTATTTTCACCAGTGGGTTTCCCCGAGCCGCCTCCCGAACCCGGCGTGCCCGTCTCCGGGCACCGGGCTCTCCACAAATCCCGTTTCGGTGTGTTCAGTTCCTCATGCCGTAGTGGGCCACGGAGCCGGAATGAGTTTTCCCCGGTATCGGTATCTGGTCGTGCTTACCTTTGCCGGGTTGAACAGTTCCGCTTCCTCCGTGACAGGCCACCAGCCGCCGCCGTAATAGCGTCGACGGAGCTGCTTCCAAGTGATCCCGGGATGCTTGCGTCGGATCCATCATGTCACCCTCATCCACGTGTAGTGGCTGAGGTAACAGAAAGCGACGTTCGACACTCCGGGACGGAAATACGCGCACCATCCTCGCAACACCGAGTTCAGTCGGTGGAGCAAGGACTCCAGCGACAAGCCGACGTTCTGCCGTCCGGTCAGCTCCTTCACCTTGCCCGTGGCGGAACGCACTGATTTCCGTGCCGGGTAGGTGTAGATGTACTGCCGGTCAGTGCCCATTTTCCGGTGACGCTGGATGCGCCATCCGAGAAAATCAAGGCCCTCGTCAATGTGCGTGATATTTGTCTTCTCCACCGACAGGCGAAGGCCCATTGGCTTCAATGCCTCTGCGACCTCGTCGCGTAGTTCCTCGGCATGTTCACGGCGCCCGAAGACGAGTACGAGGAAGTCGTCCGCATACCGGACCAGCCGGTAGTTGGGCAATCCTCGGCGCCGTCTCCTGCGCCGATCCTCGGAGGTGCCATCTGGTCCTCCGAGGCCCTGGGCGATGTGCTCGTCCAGGACCGAGAGTGCGATGTTGGCCAGCAGCGGCGACAGGATCCCGCCCTGCGGGGTCCCGGTGCGTGTGTCCGTGAAGGCTCCGTCCCGGGACAGGATCCCGGACTTCAAGAACGCCTTCACCAAGGACAACACCCGCTTGTCCCCGATTCGATTCCGCACCCGCTCCATGAGGGCCGCGTGCGCGATCTCGTCGAAGCACGCCGTGATGTCGCCCTCCACCACCCACTCGTATCCGTGGCTGGCGAGGTAGCGAGTCTCGGCGATCGCGTCGTGAGCTCGGCGGTTCGGGCGGAACCCATAGGAACACGGGAGGAAATCCGCTTCGAATACCGGCTCCAGCACCAGTTTCAAGGACGCCTGGACCACTCGGTCCGCCACGGTCGGAATCCCGAGACGACGAAGCTTGCCATTCGCCTTGGGAATCATCCGCTCGTGAACAGGGACCGGATGGAAGCTGCGGTTTCTGATCTGGGTCCGCAGATTGTCGAGAAACGCCTCGACTCCCTGCCCGGCTTCGATGGAGCGGGTGGTCTTCCCATCCACTCCGGCCGTGCGGGCGCCCTTGTTTCCCCGGACACGGTCCCACGCCACCAACAGGAAGGCGGGATCGGCCACGAGGTTGAACAGGTCGTCGAACCTGCGATGAGAATCATCGGCAGCCCAACGGTGCAGCTTGGTCTGGATCTCCAGTACCCGGCGTTCGGCCTTCATCAAGGCCCATTCCAGCTCGTCGGCATTCACCGGCGACCGCCTCCTGGCATTCCAGTCTCCTTACTGCTGACTTGCTGGCCCCCTTCCCCATGTGACCGGCTTTCCCGGCCTCGGAGTACTACGGAGCCTCCGTCCTGCCCGACGGCCATCAGCCGGCGATGGGCCTGCCCCCGATCGGACTGGATGTCCGATATAGGGGCGCCCGCGGGCAGTTCCCACGTTCACCACGAAATCGATCGACAGGTGAGGTGCCCAGCTCTACCCCGGCAGCATCGCCACGCTTACGCCGCAGACTTTCGGCGTGGCCTCCCCACCGATGAGTAGAGTCGGCTTCGGAGTCGACCACCGACGAGCGCTGGTGGTCGTGCACTGCGTCCGGCCCAGATCCGCCAGGTTCGAGCCGGTGTCGTAATTACGGGGCGTCAGGCACTGATTTCTCGCGTGCACCTTCCTGCCTCGCTAGCCGGACCCGGGTCGTCTGGCAGTACCAAACCGTCCCGGCGTTGTCGGGGCTGCTTACCGCTCGGCTCGGCATCCCCCGAACCGAACTGCCCCCAGCTTCAACCGGATTGCTACGACAACCCGGTGGTGAAGGTCTCTCACCTCACTCGATTCCATGGCGCCTCGTGGCGCACCCACCCGCTACGAGAAACGCGCCTACGTCTACCTCGGAACCGTCACGGTCGCGACCCTCATGATCTGGCTCCGAACATGATCCGAGAAACAGTGCCTAGGAGTGCCCACTTGAATCTCTGCCCCTTGGTGACCGCTGTTTACCGGTCTATCTGGCACGACACTGGCACGGCGGGCGATGCTGCCCCGAACCGGAGCATTTCCGCAGGCGCCGTTGCGCTGTCTGCCACGGGCATCGCTGCCGACGGGATGCGGATCGCTTGCGCGAAGGAATGTCCCTGCCGGGCAGAGGTCTGACATGCACAGCCGCAGCCCCCGCTTGAGGAGTCCTGGCGGGGGTGTGGTGGGTGGTCCCGGGGACTGCTTCGTTGTCCGAAACCACCTGGTCAAAGGACGTCCGTGGCGATGCGTCGCGCCCACGCACGAAGCGCGGTTGACCAGCAGGTTTGGCCCTGCTGGTCATGCTCAGCCTGCTGGCCGGTGCGCATTCGCCTCGCCGCAGGTGGGGCGACAGGAGCCAGGCGATGCAGACCGTGTGAGGACTACGGGCCCCGCGCCCTGTCAGTGCTTGCGCTTGCCGGGCTTGTTGGCCTTCTTGGGGCCTGGTTTGACTTCGGGGGCTCTCTCCGGCTTCTGCTCGGCAGGCTGTGCCGGGGGTGAAGCAGTCTCGTATGACGCTGAAGGGGACGGCGTGGCGGGGCTCGTGGTCGTGGAGGGGTTGGTCTGCGGCACCTGCGCTGAGCTGGTGTCGGGCGAGAACCACAGCATGCCCACCACCAACGCCAGGGTGAAGAGGCCGGCGCCGCCCAGCACAGCCACCAGCCGGGAACGGCGGAGGAACGGCAGGTGTGAGCGGCGGGTCGCGGCCCGGTGCACGCTCGTTTGCCACTCGGTGTCCGCCACCGGGGCGAACGCGCGGTCGGAGTGGGCGGTGGGAGCGGAGAGGGAGCTTGCAGGGGCGGCAGCCCTTGAGCCGGTGACGTGCGGCCGGTCCGGGCCGCCGTGATGCTGGTGTTCGCTCGGCAGCGGCTCCGGCGCGCCTCGCCAGGCTTCGCGTCCGAACCAGGCCGCCACCTCCTCAGCCGTGGGTCGGCTCTTGGGCTCCTTGGCCAGCAGACTGAGCAGATAGCTTTCGAAGGCGGGCGGTAGATCGGCGCCGAGTCGCCGGGGTGGGACGGGGGCGGCATCGAGGTGCTGATGAAGCACCGCGAGCGCACTGTCCGCCTGAAACGGCGGTCGGCCGGTGAGGAGTTGGTAGAGCAGGCAGCCCAGGGAGTACACGTCGGATGCCGGGTCGGCGGTGCGGCCCAGGGCCCGCTCGGGCGCGAGGTAAAGGCTGGTGCCGACGATCTGACCGGTGGCGGTGAGCGCGGCACCGGGGTCGTCGAGGAAGCGGGCGATGCCGAAGTCGCCTATCTTCAGGGTGCCGTCGGTGCCCAGCAGGAGGTTGGCCGGCTTGATGTCCCGGTGCACGATGCCCTGCTGGTGCGCGGCGGCCAGCCCAAGGGCGGCCTGTGCGGCGATATGGGCCACGTGCTCGGCGGGCAGCGGTCCGGAGACGGTGAGCCGGTCGGCGAGGCTGTCCCCATCGACGAGCTCCATCACCAGGTACAGCCGGTCTTCGTGCTCGCCGAAGTCGAGAACGCCGACCACATGCGGGTGGCTGAGGCGACCGGCGGTCTGTGCCTCCAGCCGGAAGCGGGAGAGCGCGGTGGGGTCGGAGCCGTGGGGGAGCAGGAGTTTCACGGCAACCGGTCTGCCGAGCGTCTCGTCGAAGGCCCGCCAGACCTCCCCCATCGCGCCCCGCCCGATGGTGTCTCGCAGCCGGTATCGGCCCGCTATCAGCACTTGTTTTTCATCCTCATGCCCAAAGACGTCTTGATCGCCGTAAGCCATGACTCACCGTGGGGCGCGGATCAAGGTGCGGGGTGCCGCAGCGGCCTCAGCGTACCGGCCCTGCAACCTTGTCTTTCCGGGTGGCGTAGAGCCCGGCTGCTACGGGCAGTCCCGCCGGAGGGCAAGGATGCGCGCATGGTTGGCGGCTGAGTCGTGACGGCTTTAAGTTGCTTTGTTCACAAGAGTGCTGGATTGGTGACCATCTCTCGCCACCAGTGACATTCCAGGGGTACAGCGCGCTGGAAGGAGTGACCCGATCGTGAGGGTCGAGGCGCTCGCTCGGGCGCCGACCGCAGGAGCGGGCTGGTTCCCCCCGTGCCGGCCCGCTCCCGCGCGCATACGGCAGCCCGGGCGTCCCACGTGGCAATGCCCCGCGGGCTGCCCTCATCAGTTGACGGCTTGCCCGGCATTCACGTCGGCGACGAGCGACTGTCAGTTCTACATCCGGAGGATCATCGCGCTAAGGCATTCTTTGGCGCAGCGGGCCCGCAGAAAGTGGATGAGGTCATCAGGCGAAGCGCATGTTGTCATGCAAAGTGCCGATGACGTTCGTCGCGAGAGGCGGGTGTCGGTGCCGGCTCCGCGCTCGGTGCCACTTGGCAGCACCCCGGAGTTCTGAAATCCGCATTCTCATGGCCCAATAACCAACACCCTGCACTAAAGGGACCCAAAGCGAGCGCACTCGGATCACTATCTCATGCCGGTCTTTTCACCCAATCGATGAGCCGATCCCAGAAGCCGCCTCTCGATCGGCCCGGCCGACTCCCCGGGTACCCAGGAGCGTGTGTGCGTCGCGACGCCCCGCTCTGTCGGGTCGGCACAGATTCCGATCGAGTCGTCGCCTCGACTGTGCGTTCACGCTTGCGTTCCGCGGGCTCACACATGCACCGCTGAGCCGTTGGCACACCCATGAGAACTTGGTCCACATGCCTTCCGCAGCCCTCATAGGTCAACTTCCGGCACGACCGACAGACGGCACGCTGACACATGATTACTCTCCCTTAGCCCTTCGTTTGACATATGCGACATTCACGCCATCGCCGCAAGGAACTCTAGAATTTACACCCTCTCCATAAACGGTTGACTTGCGCCAGCGCGGGCCGCGATCACGAAGTCGAATCACGATCCAAGCGGCCTCGCTAGCGGTCGCAAATATCCGGACACGAGAGACACGCACCGCAAATCCGTCGCGGGAGTATCTCACTAAATAGTGCCAAGTGACCTGTTTGGAAAAATTCCCCGAGTTGCTCGGCACACCGAAACAATGATTGCATCGCGCCCGGTCGAGGAATTGAGGCACAGAGCCCTCTGTCACTGCCCGCCACCGCATTGCTTTTCAGGCCGTCGACCGGGCCAGCGGGGGCAGGAATCGAGAACAGCAACCGCTCTCCCCCAACGGGTGGTACGCCAGTCAGGAGGGAGCAACGTGGGTTGCTCGCACGCCGCAGGATGCCCCCTTTTCCCCCTACTCAAGGCGAGCTTGCAAGGTTGGCGCGAGTACTACTGCGACAGCGCGGATCGATGGCTCGGCTGTGCGCGCTACCAGATGTCACTCACCGGCGAGCGCGTGCCGATCAGCCTGCTGCCCAACGGAGCCCAGGCGCGGCACCTCGAAGCCCCGGCTGAGGTGGACCAATCCAGCGCCACCCGGACGACCCGGCCACATGAGCAGTCAGGACCTGGAACCGCGACACCGGAGGCCATGGCCCATTTCGAGGCAACACCTACGCGAGCAGGTGTCTGGCATCACCAACCGTCACCACAGGTTGCCCGACCTTCAGACCGCCTCGCTGCGCCCGGCTCAAAGCGCGGCTGGTGGGCTCGATTTGCCGATTGGATGAGAGGACCCGCATGAGTCCCTACTGGCCCTGGTGGGCGGGCGCTATCGGGCTCGCTCTGATCACCATCAACCACACCCTCATCACCGATCGGTCTCTCGGGGTGTCGGCCGCGTGGGATCGCGTGCTGCACTGGCGTCGCGAACACCAGCTCGAGCGGATGGACGAGGAGTTCGCCGACGACCAAGCTCTCGCTGAGGCGCTTGCCGCAGCCACAGCGGAGCACTTTGGCACCGGCACGCCTACCGTGCCGCAGGTTCCGTACGAGAAGTCGCAGCCGCTCGAAGCCGACGCCGAATCGGCAGCGAGTGAGCGCCCGGCAGCCACGAGCCTGCGCCCGGCCCCGCTGGTCACTCAGGCTGCCCTGCTGATGTCGATCTTCCTCGGTGGGTTCATCGCCGCGGTCGCCTCCGGGCGCTTCCACCTCCGCTACGACATGGGCCCGGGTTTTCGGGACCTGGTCACCGCCGATTCGACCACCATGATCGCCATGCTGTTCGTGGGAGGTGTGCTGGTCGGCTTCGGCACTCGGCTGGCCGGTGGGTGCAGCTCCGGCCACGGACTCAGCGGCTGCGGCCGGCTGCGGCCGGTCAGCATCGTCGCGACCGCCGTGTTCTTCGGCACCGCCGTCGCGGTGTCGTTCCTCCTGTGGAAGGTGATCTGATGCGCACCCGGGGCGCGATTCTGCTGGCCAACATCATCACCGGACTGGCCCTCGGTTATACCGTCACCAACATCGGTTTCGGCGAATACGCCGAGCTGAACCGCATGTTCACCTTCCAGGACCTGCGCATGTTCCTCTCCTTCGCGGGTGCTGTGGTGATCCTCGTGTGCGCGTTCGCTCTGCTGCGGGTCCGCCGCACCCCAGGGCGCATCCACGCCGGCGTGATCCCCGGCGCGGTGTTGTTCGGTACGGGCTGGGCGATCTCAGGTGGGTGCCCTGCAATCCCGGTCATCCAGGTCGCCAGCGGATACCTGCCTGCCCTGATCACCATCGTCGGCGTCATCGTCGGTATCCGGTTGTGCCGCTGGGCCAACGCCCGGTACTTCCACCTCGACCGCGGCTCCTGCGGGCTATAACCAAGAACGCCCACCGACACGAGCCATGGAGGTTGGGGCTCTCGCTTTGACGATCTCCCCGACGGCTTGCGTCGCCCATGCCCACCTGGGACTGGGCGACGCAGAGCCCGGCTCCCGCGGCGTCACGGACCGCGAAGCGGCCGGGGTGCGGGCGGTTGCGTCGACGGCCAGCCAGAACGCATCTTGCGGCAGTCTGGAACGGTGACTGCATCGCTTGTTGAGCGGATGGTGGCGGACGACCTGTGGGAGTTGTTCGAGCGGGTGGTTCTGCCGGCTCCGGAACGCCCGCAGGGCGGTGGCCGGCGGCGGCACGGTGACCGGGAGGTCCTGGCCGCGATCATCTTCGTGGCCACCTCGGGATGCACATTGAACCAACTGCCGCCGGGCTTCGGACCTTCGGGGGTGACCGCGTTCCGCCGGTTCACCGAGTGGACCGAGGCAAGAGTGTGGGCCAAGCTCCACCGCTTGGTACTCGACGAGCTCGGCGCCCAGGGCGAGCTGGACTGGTCGCGGTGCGCGGTCGACTCCGTCAGCGTCCGCGCCCTCAAAGGGGACGGCTGACGGGACCGAATCCGACCGACCGCGGCAAGAACGGATCGAAAATCCACCTGCTCGTCGACCGCAACGGCCTGCCCCTGTCACTCGGCGTCTCCGCGGCCAACCTCCACGACAGCCAGGCCCTCATCCCGCTGGTCCGCGGTACCCCGCTCATCCGCTCCCGCCGCGGCCCCCGACGCCGACGGCCCACCAAGCTCCACGGCGACAAAGGCTACGACTACCCCCACCTGCGGCGCTGGCTCTCCCTTCGGCAAATCAGCCACCGCATCGCCCGCAGAGGCACCGAGTCCTCCAAGCACCTGGGCCGACACCGTTGGGTCGTAGAGCGCACGGTGTCCTGGCTGTCGGGATGCCGACGCCTCCACCGCCGCTACGAACGCAGCCCCGAGCACTTCCTCGCCTTCACAGCCATCGGGGCAACCCTTATATGCCACCGCCGCATCGCCAAATGAAGAGGTCTGTGCAGGGTGGCGGGCTGACAGCCGGGCGGCCACCACAGCCGTGCCGACCATCGCCTCCTCATGCATGTCGTGATCAACGCTGCCTTCGGCGTCACGGGCTGCTCGGGACGCCGAGGAGGTTCGCATCGGCTACCCGAGCATCAGCTCGTGAGTGTCTCGTGCGGGAAGGACGAGGTGACGACGCGACTGGCGAACTTCCACTGGCCTGCGGCCCGGACGTAGCGATCGCTGTACGTGACGTGGGCGCGCGCGTAACTGCCATCGGTCTTCACGATCTCGACGAGACAGTTGACCCTGCCTTCACCATGGTCACCCTCGATGCTGGTGATCAGGTGGTTGAACATCATATGGACGACTTTCGTGGAGTTGGCCATGAGGGCGTCGCGGAAGAAGACGCGGATCGCCTCGCGGCCTTCGAACAAGCCGAGACCGGTTTCGGTCTCGTCCAGGGTGCCGTCCTCGGCCCAACAGTCGACGGACTCGTCAAGCTGTCCAGAGTCGAAAGCAATCGCGTAGCGACTATTGAGGTCCTGGATCTCTGCACGGTTATCGCTCATGCCGGAATTGTACGTTTGCGAACATGATCAGAATCGACCGGTGTGGCGCACCGGAGGAGAGCCGCCCTCCGTAGTCGGCGTGCGCCAGGGTGGAGTGGACCATACATCTGAACCAAGCTCACCTACGGCCAGTGCAGCGGCGCGGCACTGGCGGCGCGGGGCCTGCCCGGCCAGAACGCTCACTCATATCCGACCGGGCACGGTGCGGTCATCTTTTGCCGAGAGGGCCGACCTGCGGGACTTCGGATATATGCCATCGCCGTATCGCCAAATGAAATGACGTCTTACTGATCGCGGGATCGAGGTCGTCGGCGTGGATCCCGCCGTGGCCTCCGTCGACGTGGCTCGGGGCAAGCCGGGCAGCGAGCGGGTGCGTTGGATCTGCGGTGATGCGACGGCACTCCCGCCGCTGCGGGTCGACCTCGCGACCATGACGGCGAATGTGGCCCAGGCGATCGTCGATCCACGGGCGTTGCGGAAGACCCTGCGGGGGACCTACGAAGCACTGCGGCCCGGCGGACGTCTGGTGTTCGAGACCCGGGACCCGGCCAGGCGTGCCTGGGAGGAGTGGAATCACGACGCTTCGTACGGCGTGACGGAGATTCCGGGCGTCGGCGTGGTGGAGAGCTGGGTCCAGTTGGTCGAGGTGAGTGGGCCGCTGGTGACGTTCCGGTGGACCTACGTGTTTGCTGCGGACGGGCAGGTGCTGACCTCGGAATCGACGTTGCGTTTCCGTGAGCGTCAGGAGGTCGAGGCGGAGCTGATTGCGCAGGGGTATGTGGTGGAGGACATTCGCGACGCTCCCGACCGCCCGGATCGGGAGTTTGTCTTCCTCGCACGACGCCCAGAATGCATCGCATCGACAAATCCGGCCGGTGGAACTACGGACCGATCCGGGCAACACCTTGCCATCGGGAACCGACGATCAGCCGTGGAAAATCGTCGGCGACAATCGCGTGGTAGGCCAGTCCGTGGCTCATCCTGTCGATGACGATGGCAGCCGCTCCTTCCCCAGGTGCTGAAGCTGACCGGAGGGGTCAGGCTGAAGTATGGGGTGCGGAATCGCGCCACGCTGTGCAGCGTCCCGTCCACCCCTCTGTTTGCTCATGGACCGATGGGGGCGATGGGACCGATTGGGGCGATGGGACCGAGGGGATCGAGCCCCAGTACGCCGGGGCCGGCGTACTGCCCTCAGCACGGACTACACGTCCGCCACCTGCACCGATGATGTCGCCGGTCGCCGGTCGCCGGTCGCCGGTCGCCGGTCGCCGGTCGCCGGTCGCCGGTGGCGAGCCGTGCCCCGTGCTCTCCGGCACACGACACCGATCGCAGCGGTCCGGCCGTGAGCCGTCGTGAAGGAGGAGCCGTGCAGGACGACGCAGCCGACCACTTCGTGCACGTCAGGGGCGCCGGCGAGCACAACCTGAGGAACGTCGACGTCGACGTTCCCCGGGACGCGATGGTCACCTTCACCGGCGTGTCCGGCTCGGGCAAGACCTCGCTCGCCTTCGGCACGCTCTACGCCGAGGCCCAGCGCCGGTACTTCGAATCCGTCGCGCCGTACGCTCGCCGGCTGCTGCAGCAGGTCGGTGCACCGCATGTGCAGGAGATCACCGGGCTGCCGCCGGCCGTGGCCCTGCAGCAGCGTCGCGGGGCCCCCAGCTCGCGGTCGACGGTCGGCACCCTCACGACGTTGTCCAATTTGCTGCGGATGCTCTACTCCCGTGCCGGAACCTACCCGGCGGGGGCCCCGCGGCTGGAAGCCGAAGCGTTCTCGCCCAACACCGTGGCCGGCGCCTGCCCGCGGTGCCACGGACTGGGGGTGGTGCACGACGTCGCCGAGGATCTGCTCGTCCCGGACACATCGCTGAGTATCCGCGACGGCGCGATCGCGGCCTGGCCGGGTGCCTGGCAGGGCGCCAACCTGCGCAGCGTCGTGAGCGGTCTGGGGATCGACATCGACAAACCATGGCGCAGGCTCAAGAAGAAGGACCGGGACTGGCTGCTGTACACCGACGAGCAGCCGTCCGTCCTCATCGAGCCGGAGCCCGACCGCATCGACTACGGCTATTACGGGAAGTTCTGGAGCGCCCGTAAGCACGTCATGCACGTGCTCGCCGACTCCAAGAGCGAGCGGATGCGCGACCGGGCGATGCGGTTCGTCCGGAGCGTGACCTGCCCCGTATGCCACGGGAGCGGCCTACGGCCGGAGGCGCTCGCGGTGACCTTCTCAGGCCGTTCCATCGCCGAGGTCAACGCGCTGCCGCTCACCGAACTCCTCGCGCTGCTAAGCCCCGTCGCCCAGCTGTCCGAGGCCGCAGCCGCCACGTCGACCGCACTGTCCGGGGAGACGACCGAGGTCGCCGTGCGGATCTGCGCCGACGTGGTCACGCGCGTCGAGGTACTGCTCGACCTCGGCCTGGGGTACCTCAGTCTCGGGCGCCGCTCGACGACGCTGTCACCCGGCGAGGCACAGCGCCTGCGGATCGCCACCCAGCTGCGTTCGGGCCTGTTCGGGGTCGTCTACGTGCTCGACGAGCCCTCCGCCGGCCTGCACCCGGCCGACGCGGAGCCGCTGCTGGACGTGCTGGACCGCCTGAAGACGTCGGGTAACTCGCTGTTCGTCGTGGAGCACGACATGGACGTCGTACGACGAGCGGACTGGGTCGTCGACATCGGTCCAGGTCCGGGGGAGGGCGGCGGACGTGTGTTGTACAGCGGTCCGGTCCCCGGGCTCGAGCAGGTCCAGGAGTCAGCCACCAGCCGGTACCTGTTCGGGCGCGCCGAGCCGCTCGACCATCGCCCCCGGAAGCCGCAGGGCTGGCTGCACCTGCACGGCGTCTCCCGTCACAACCTGCACAATGTGTCCGTTGACGTACCGCTCTGCGTGCTGACGGCGGTGACCGGAGTGTCCGGCTCCGGCAAGTCGACGCTGGTCACGCAGGTGCTCGCCGAGGTCGTGCGCAGCCACCTCGGACAGGCGCCGGAAGAGCCCGACGAGGCTGGGCTTGAGGTCGACGTGCAGGACGCGTCGGGGCTTGAGTCGTTCGACCGGCTGGTTCGCGTCGACCAGCGGCCCATCGGCCGCACGCCCCGGTCCAACTTGGCGACGTACACGGGGATGTTCGACGCCGTGCGCAAGCTGTACGCGGCGACGGACGAGGCGAGGGCGCGCGGGTACACGGCCGGGCGGTTCTCCTTCAACGTCCCGGAGGGGCGGTGCGAGACCTGCCAGGGCGAAGGCTTCGTCGCGGTCGAGTTGTTGTTCCTGCCCGGGACCTATGCAGCGTGCCCGACCTGCCACGGTGCGCGGTACAACGCCGAGACCCTAGAGGTGACCTACCGCGACAAGAACATCGCCGACGTGCTGGCGATGTCCGTCGACGACGCCGCCACGTTCCTCGCCGACGTCCCGGCCGCCTCCCGGAGCCTCGAGACGCTCCGGGAAGTGGGGCTGGGGTACCTGCGGCTGGGCCAGCCGGCGACGGAGCTCAGCGGTGGTGAAGCCCAGCGCATCAAGCTGGCCACCGAGCTGCAGCGAGCCCGCCGCGGCCACGCCCTCTACCTGCTCGACGAGCCGACAGCAGGGCTGCACCCTGCGGACATCGCGCTGCTGCTGCGACAACTGCACCGGCTCGTCGACGCCGGAAACACGGTCGTCCTGGTCGAGCACGACCTGGATGCGATCGCCACCGCCGACTGGATCATCGACCTTGGACCGGGCGGCGGAGACGCGGGCGGCCGGGTGGTCGCCACCGGCCCGCCCACCAAAGTCGCCAGAGCCAAGCGCAGCGCCACCGCGCCCTATCTCGCGCCGCGACTTGTGCCTTCCTGAGCGGGGGAGTCGCCCGACCACGGCTCGGAGCGGGTCTTCTTCCCTTTCCGGATTCCGTTTCCGTTTCCGTTTGCCCAGGGCGTCCCGGAGTGGGCGGCGGCGTGTGCCGTGCCCGCGAGTAGAGGGTCATGGATCGTCAGGCGCTGGGACGGGCAAGGCAATGCAGGGCAACAAATGAGGGGACCGTATGAATTCGCGCTGTGTCATTCTCAACATCGGTGGAGTCCTGGAGATCACGCCCGAGACGGGATGGATGGCACGCAGGCGAGCCAGGTGCGGCCGGACCGCCCGAGCAGGTCAGGCTGCCGCGGACGGATCGGGCCGGTCGCGGGCTGTCGGGGCACTACGTCTGACCGGGTCCCAGATCTCTGATCGCGAGCGCCGGTGGTCTGGACTTGGACAGGCGGGTAGTTGCGAGGCCACTGCCACGGCCGGAATGGAACAGATGCTCGTTGCGAGGTCAGGTGACGCTGCTGCCGTGCTGGGCATCTGGAACCTGGGGCAGCCATGAGACGGCGTCCTCGCGGAAGCTCTGGTTGACCGGCACGAGGCCGGACGCGTCATCCAGTGCCGAGAGGGTGATCGCGATGCTGTTGGCCCCGTCGTCGAGAGCGCACAGCTGGCTGCCGCAGCACGGACAGAAGCCACGCCGGGAGTCCGGCCAGGTGTAGTGCCACGCCGGATAGCCGCCCTCCCCGGTCCAAGTCAGGCCGCTCAGAGGGAAGGAGACCCAGGACATCATCGGGCCGCCCGACAGCCTCTGGCAGTGCGTGCAACTGCAGGTGTGGGGATAGTCGGCCTCGCCCGTGACGGTGAAGCGGATCCTCCGGCACAAGCACCCGCCGGACCGTAGGGGGTTGTCGGCACTCATGCCCATTGGCTCGTCTCCCCTTGGCGGTGTGGTCATTGCGTTGCCTCCTCGGTGACTGTGTGCGGCGTGGGCAGCCGCCACGTCAAGGCGCCCTGCCCGCGTCCGGCGCTCACCCGCTGTTCGCCGTCGGACTCAAGATCGAGCCGGTAGACCTCCGGCTCCCCGGCGGCCCGCCACCGGACGGTCGTCTCGCGGATCTCGGCCCAGATGTCCCGCGGGCCGCTGGCCGTGACCGTCCACGTGCTGGCCCCGTCCGGGCGGGCGACCATCCAGGAGCCGCAGCCGGGCGCGCCGATCACCAGGTCGTCGACCCCCCTGTGCCGCACCAGGCCCGGGTGCAGGGCGTCCAGCGCGAGCCAGAAGCCGCGGGCCTCATCCGACGGCGGTACCTCAGTGGATCGGAAGGGCGGAGCCTCCGCGCTACCAGCGGACCGCGCTGCGATGCGCTCGCGGAAGGCTGCGGACAGGAAGATCTGCTGGCGGCCGTGCCCCGCCCGGTGGGCGAACTCCACCGCCCGCAGGTGCGAGGTGACCCGCCCGTCCGGGCTCCGGGAGACCACCGCCAGCGCGGGCCACGACGGCGACGTCGTCGTGATGTGCATCAGCAGCCGCCCCCCTGGGGCGAGTTGATTCACCAACGCGGCCGGCACGCAGGGGAGGGCGAACGAGACGAAGATCCGGTCGTACGGGGCGCGCTCCGGCCAGCCGGCCTCCCCGCTGCCGCTCACCACGGCGGGCCGGTACCCGAGGGCTCCCAATCGCGCCTGCGCGGCTACCGCGATGTGCTGATCCCGGTCGAGGGTGACAACGCCGGTATCCCCGCAGATGTGACAGGCCACCGCCGCAGTCACCGCCGCTCCGGCGCCGATGTCGAGCACCCGATGTCCGGGCCGCAAGTCCAGCTCCTGCAACAGCAGGGCGGTAAGGCTCATCACGGTCGACATGGACGTGATCCCCCCGCCTGACCGGGCACGGCCAGTCCGGCCCACGAGAGGCTCCCCGTCGTGCTGGATGAGCACGCTCTCGCCGCCGTAGAGCACAGCCAGCAGCTCCTCGCGGTCACCCGGTTCCGACCAGTCCAGCAGGTCCCAGCGCGGCGGACGTTCATCGAGCGCGCTGCGGCGGACGTACGCCTGCGGCATGAGCAACTCGCGAGGCAACGCGAGCAGTGCCTCGTGCACCCGGCCGGGAACGAGGGCACCGGCCGCCTCCAGCCGGGCGGCCATCTCCGCCCGCGCGGACGCTGCTTCACCTGCGAGGCCCGGTCCTGGGCCGCCTGCCCCTGTCGGCCGGGCACTGTCCCGCCGGGGTGGCACACCGCCTTGCGTGGCGGTTCGGTCCGTTCCTCGGCGCGTCTCAGCGGTCATGACCAGCCCATCTCCGTGTAGAGGCGGCCTGCACGGATGCCTTCGATGGCGGCCCGGGTGTAGGGCACGATCGGCGCTGGGAGCTCGTCCGGGTGCCACCAGCCCCAGCCCGTGCACTTGTCGGGCTCCCGGACCTCCGGAGTTCCCGACCACTGGCGAGCCCGGAAGACCACTTGCATCAGTGGTTGGCCACCGGGACGGTCTGACCGCCCGCCTGAAGGGGTGAACATCCGGGCGTAGTCGCCCCCGAGGGGCATGAGTTCTCGACGGGATCCCGCCTCGATGGTGCTCACCGGGCCTCCTTGTGCTCACGTGTCTCTTCGCGCCGAGGTGCCGGGAGTGCGTCTGCCGGGGGAAGAGCGATTCCGTACTGGGCGGCCTGCGCTTGGAACATGCCGTGGTAAAGGCCACCGGCGGCCATGAGCTGGTCGTGCGTGCCGTGTTCGGCGACGCGCCCGTCGTCGAGGACGTAGATGTGGTCGGCGGTGGCGGTCGCGGCGAGACGGTGGGTGATCAGCACGACCCCGGTGCCATCGCCTGCCACGGACCGCAGACGCTCGAACGCTTCGATCTCGGCGTGCGGGTCGAGGGCGGAGGTGGGTTCATCCACCAGGAGGAACGGCGCGTCGCGGTAACGGCTGCGGGCGTTGCCCAGCTTCTGCCACTGCCCGCCAGAGAGCTGCACACCGCGTTCATAGCCCTTGAAGACGATGGAGTCCCATCCGTGCTCCAAGCCCTCGATCAGGTCGCCCACATCGGCGGCCCGTGCGGCGGCCTTGACCTGGCTCATGTCCCGTGGGCGGTCCCCGGCACCGACGGCGATATTTGCGGCGGCCGTCATCTGCCAGTGCGGGAAGTCCTGCGCCAGCAGCCCGATGGAGCCGAAGACCTGGGCCCGGTCGGCCTCGCGTACCTCCACCCGGTCCCCGTCCGCCCCCACCCACCACACTTCTCCGGTGCCGGGCAGCAGCAGTCCGGCCAGGAGCTTGGCCAGCGTGGTCTTGCCTGAGCCGTTCGCGCCCACCAGTGCCGTCACCTCGCCCCGGCGCACGGTCACGCTCACCTCGCGCAGTGAGGGCTCCGCCGCTCCCGGGTAGGTGAAGGAGAGGTCCTGTACTTGAATCGCTCGCACCGGGGAGGGGAGCGGCGCACCCGTCGTCGGGATGGCGTGCTTCGCCGCCAGCTCGGTGGCCGCCTCGGTGTCGCCGAGCTGCAGCATCTCCTCATACATGCGGTTGACCTGCTGCACGAGGGAGGTGAGCTGGGCGGTGGAGTTGCGGATTGCGACCACCGCGGTGCCACCGACCGCCAGCGGTAGTCCGCCGCTCGTCAGCAGCCACCACAGCACCCCGTAGCAGCCCAGGGACGCCAGACCGGAGAACGCGCCGGCGGCAAGATCCGTACGAGCTTGAGCCCGGGCCAGGCGCCGCTGTTCGGTCTCCATCAGCCCCGACATCTCCCCGTACCCGCGCAGCAGCAGCGCGGAGGCCGCGTGCACCCGGATCTCGCCCGCCGCGTGCGGCATCGTCAGGTACTGCAACAGGGTGGCCACTGCCCGACGGTGATCCACCCAGTGCAGTCGCGAAATGTATTCGCGCCGGGCGGACCGCACAGCCCCCCAGCCCTTGGGCAGGGCGATGGCCAGCAGCATCGGAAGGAGGGCCCAGGCCAGCGAGGCCAGCACGACGGCCGCAGCCACCATGCCGATCACCACGCCGGCGACACCAACGGACAGGCCGAGCATCCGCCTGGCGGAGTCGGTGCCGAACTTCCCGGCCTCCAAGTGCCGCTGCACGTCCGGCCGTTCAGTAGCCTCGACTTCCACCCGTGCGAGGGCTCGGTAGTACTGGGTGGTCACGGCCCGCTCGACCTGCGGTTCCAGCCGTCCGGACATCGCTGTCGACCAGGCCGACAGCAGGGCCGCCCCCACGGAGACGACGGCCAGCACCAGCAGCGCAGGCAGTGACTGCCGCAGCTTGTCTCCGGTCGGACCGTCCGCGAACAACTGGTTGAGCACACCGTTCACGGCCACCAGGCCGAGCGCGGCCGTCACACCCTGTGCGATCTGCGAGACCACCAGGCCGATCAATGCCCGTCGGTCTGCGGTCCACCCGGCCCGTAACACGACGCCCACCATGCGCGGCAGAGCGGCGGCCATCTGCCCGAACCGCATACGGGCGACCGCACCTTCGTGCTCAATGAACGACTGGTCCCAGCGCAGCCGTCCCCCGAACAGCTCGCGCTCCGCCGCCGAAATGCCGTCCGCGTCTGTCTGCTGGTCCTTCACAGCCCGGGCGAAGCGGGCCACGTCGCTCCATAGCTTCATGCCTGCCACCACGTATCCGGACGGGATGAGTGGAGAGTACGACGGGAAGAGGCGTCAATTACGTGACTAGGGGGGCCCGCCGCCACGGGCGCGGACTGCCGCCGTTCGAATCGAATGGGGTGATGTGCGTGGACGTACACAGAGTTCATGACTTCTCCCGGAAGGGCGTTGGTGGGCACAGGTGCTCTAAAGAACGGCCCGTACTGCTCCCCGTAACGGGTACTTCGGGGGCAAATAGTGAACGCATGTTCCAGTCGTTGGCGCAGAGTGCATGGCAATTGGCCTGTGAGCGTCTGCGGGAACTCGAACAGCACGGGCCGCTCTTTCGGGGGATTGCGTGGGCAGTAGGTGGTTGGCTCCCCGACGCGCGGGGCTGAGGGCAGGGCTGGGAGGGCACCGACGGATACGTGCCGATGCCTCGGAGCGGCGCAGGTTCAGGCGGCCGAGGTCACCAGGAGAGCCGGCAGCGCCTGAGCAAGCCGTTCGGAAACGGCACCGCTGCCGAGAATCGGGCGCATCGCCCTGGCTGTCGCGGTCAGCACCACCCCGGCAGCCACCCCGGTGAGCAGCTGGCAGGCCAGCAGCAGCAGGACGGCCGGACGGTCGACGTCCCAGGACATCTTGGCGATACGCGGCAGGACCGAAGGGAGCTGTCCGCAGAGCTTGCGGAACAAGACCTCGCCCAGCGGATTTACGGAGTACTGCCCCGAATAGGTGATCTCGGCGGGGGGGGGGGGCGGCTCTGTGGCTTGCGTCGTTTTGGCATCAGTCGAGGTCAACTGCATACCTCCTGCACGGTCGTTGGGGTCCGATCGGCGCCACCGGGGTCAACGACCAGAGCGCCGATATCGAACACACGTGTTTGAGTCGGTATGGATTCCGCACGGGCGCGCGGAAGGTGGTGGGTGCCCGGTGCATCGACCCTTGGGGCGCAGCGGAAGGCCGCGCATGCAGGGGTGGCCGAAACGCCGAGGCTGATGCTCGTGTGACAGCTGGGCTTGCTGCCCGTCGGTGAACGGCACGGGCAGAGGCATCACAAGGCAGCGATAGGCAGGCCGAGCAACTCATTGAGGCGTAGGAGAGTTTGGTCGGGCTGTTGTGCGTGGATGGTGGTGATGCCGAGGTCCTGGGCAGGCCGGAGGTTCGCCTCGACGTCGTCCACGAAGATGCATTCCGGCCCGCGGCAGCCGAGCGGCGGATTCCAGGGGTCTTCGCTTCGAGCCCGAAGGGCAGGCAGCGGGGCCGCGTTGTTTGGGCGCCTACGGTGTGCTGGGCCCGCTCGGCCCTGGAGTCGACCGACGCGAGCTGAACGGCTGAGCCTTGACGGAGACGACGGCGCTGCACCTGCGGGCGCGGCGCCCTCTCCGTGTCCACCCGCTGTGCCGCTGCCGGTCGGGCACCGGTGGGACCGGGTGCCAGGGTCGACCCTGGCCGGCGGCGCCGCACACCTCATGCCCCCGAACGGCGAGGGCGCTTCGATGAGGCTCTCGCGACGAAACTCCCCTCGCTGGGGATCTGCCGGTCCGAATCGGCGCGATCATCTTCCTAGTTGGCGCGGCGGCCACTCTCGCCACGGTGACGCCGCTGTTCCTCGGGACCGAACCGCTGCCGTCCGTCTTCTACTGGCCGTGCATGCTGTTGGGCCTCGGTTTTCTGGTCGCCACGGCCGGAGTGATCCGTTTCCGCCACCGCTCAAGCGCCGTCAGGTGTCGGCGCCGTGGCCCCCGTCCGCCCCTTCCGTCATATAGCGCTCCAGCCAGGACGGAAACTCCGTCAGGTCCGCGAGCACCACCTCGGCACCGGCGTTGCGCAACTCCGTGGCATCGCACGGGCCGGTGGCGACCGCCACGGACAGCGCGCCCGCGGTGTGCGCCCCGACGACGTCACCGATGTGGTCGCCGACGTAGACCTGGGCGTGGTGCTTGCGCAGCGCCTCGGCCTTGCCCTCCGCCCACAGGGAGCCGAAGAGGGCGTCCACGTCGAGGCCGAGGTGTTCCAGGTGCAGCTTGGCGTTGGGCTCGTACTTCGCCGTCACCACGATCGCCCGGCCGCCCGCCGCATGGATCGCGGCGAGGGCCTCGCGGGCGCCGGGCAGGGCGGGCGTCGCCGCGATCGCGTACTGCGGATACAGCTCGCGGAAGAGAGTGGCGGTCTCCGCCACCTTCTCCTCGGGGAACCAGTGGCGGATCTCGTGCTCCAGCGGGGGCCCCAGCCGGCTCGCCGCGAGGTCGGCGTCGATGAAGGTGCCGGTCCTGGCCGACAGCTCCTGATAGACGGCCTTGATGCCCGGGCGCGAGTCGATCAGCGTCATGTCGAGGTCGAAGCCGACCGTCAGAGGGTGTGCAGCCATGCCTGCCATTGTGCCTGCGGCGGCATCCTCGGTCAGGGAGGCACGACCTCGGCCCCCTCAGCGGGGCACCCGCCGCATCCGCCACACCAGGAACAACGCCGAGGCGACCGCCGCGACCTGCCCGCTTCCCGGCAGCCCGTCGGCCCTCTCCTGCCCCAGCCGGCCTTGGCCAACGGGCTCGCCCCACCGCCCGTCGAACCGGCCCCACAGCCACACCACCACGCCGCCGACGACGATCCCGGGCACGCCGAGCGCCGCGAACTTGGCCTCGGTCCGGCTCATCCGCTGCGATACGTAGGCGAGCCCCCAGCCGCCCGCCAGCACGAGCCACGACCTCAGCGCCGCACCGGCCACCAGCAGGAGGACGGCCGGCGTCAGGACACCGACTGGCCCGGCACGGACCGAGGCTCGCTCATGCCGGACCCGCGGACGAGATTGCCTTCCTGGGCCCGGTGTTCATGGACGAGTCGGACGGCTATGGCGCCCTCCCCCGTGGCGGAGGCGACCCGCTTGACGGACCCGCTCCTGACGTCACCCGCGGCGAAGACACCCGGCATCGTGGTCTCCAGCATCAGTGGCCCGCGCCCGAGCGATTCCCAGATGTTCTCGTCGGCCGCGGCCCGGGCGTCGGCGCCGGTGAGCACGAACCCCCGTCGGTCCAGCGCGACCACGTCCTTCAGCCACTCGGTGTGCGGCCGGGCGCCGATGAACACGAACAGGGCGCGGGCCGGCAGTTCGCGACGGTCGCCGGAGGCGTTGTCCTCCACGGTCAACGACTGCAGGGTGCCCTCTCCGTTGACCTGGCGCACTTCGGTGTGGGTCAGCACCTCGACCTTCGGATGGTGTGTCACCTGGTCCACCAGGTAGCGCGACATGTCCTTGCCGAGGTCGCTGCTGCGGACGATCAGATACACCTTGGGTGCGTATTCGGCGAGGAAGAGCACCGCCTGGCCTGCGGAGTTGCCCCCGCCGACCACGGCCACGGGGTCCATCCGGCACAGGTTGGCTTCGTGGAGTGTGGCGGCGTAGTAGACGCTGGAGCCTTCCAGCCGGTCGATGCCGGGGACGTCGAGCCTGCGGTAGCGCACTCCCGAGGCCAGGACGATGGTGGCGGCCTGGATCTCGGAGCCGTCCGCGAAGGTGAGGGCGTACCGGCCGTCGCGCGGTTCGAGTGAGGTGACCTCGGCGGGGACGGTGAGCTGTGCGCCGAATTTGCGGGCCTGGAGCACCGAGCGTTCCATGAGTTCGCCACCCGAGATCCCGGAGGGGAAGCCCAGATAGTTCTCGATGCGCGAGGAGGTGGCGGCCTGGCCTCCGGTGGCCATGGCGTCGACGGCCACGGTGACGAGGCCGTCGGATGAGCCGTAGACGGCGGCGGCGAGCCCGGCCGGGCCCGCGCCGATCACCACCAGGTCGTATTCACCGTCGCCGTGCGCAGAGGTGGGGAGTCCGATGAGGCGGGCGAGGTCCGCGATGCTGGGATTGCGCAGTACCTGCTCTCCCTTCCACATGACGACCGGGGTCTCGTCCGGACGGATGCCGAACCGGCGCAGCAGCGCCTCGGCTTCCTTGTCCTTCTCCAGGTCGATCCATCGGTGTGGTAGCCGGTTGCGGGCGGCGAATTCACGCAGCCGCAGGGTGTTGGGCGAGTAGCACGAGCCCAGGATCCGGAAGCCGGCGCCTAGGCCGATGAGCAGGGACCGGCGGCCGAGGTAGGCGCGCAGAATCAGGTCCCCGAGGACCGGATCGCGTGCCACCAGGGCCCGCTGGCGCTCCACCGGGACCGCGAGGACCTGGCCGGGCTCGCGTACGACCGCGGTGTCGAACGCCGTCTGGCCTTCGAGCAGACCGAGTTCCCCCAGAAAGCGGCCGGGGCCGTGTACCGCCACGGTACGTTGGTCGGGACCGCCGTAGTCGTGGATGACCTCGACCATCCCGCTGACGATGGCAAGGAACTCCTCGCACGGTTCGCCCTCGCGGAACAGCACCTCGCCCCGCTGCGTGGGGCGGTACTCGCCGTACTGGGCCAGCGCATCGAGCTGTTCCAGCGTCAGCCGGGGGTAGGCGCCGTGCAGATCGGGGGTTTCGGTGAGTGTCCCGTCCGGGCCCGCGGCAGTCATCAGACCACGGCCTCGTGGACGTAGCACCAGCGCCAGTTCTCTCCCGGTTCGAGGGGTTGGACGATGGGGTGGCCGACGTTGGCGGCCTGCAGACGGGCCTGACGGATGCCGAAGATCCAGTCGATCAGAGCACCGGGCGCGGCCCCGCTCAGCGCCGCCCTACCAAAGCCGACACGACCGACAACTTGTCCGACGAGGTGTAGGCCGTGGCCGACGATGGCGACTCGTTCTCCAGGGAATTCCTGGTCAGAAAGGTAATCGACCGCGCGCTCCGCCTCCGCGCAAGGGGAATAGGAGGCAATGGTCTGCCGGCCCTGTGCGCTCATGTCCTGCCCTCCAGACGAAGCACGACACCCCTGGTTCACGGCTGACCGATTCAGTCTCGCCACCGGACGTGCCCCGCAGCCTGCGCCTGCGAGGCCGAAATCTGCCGACAAACTTGGTCTGCCAGTACGAGCCGCCCCCGGCGGCCACGGACAAGATCCGCAGAACTGAGTACGCTGGAAACCGGGGTGATTCCTCCAAGAAAGGCCGGGGAATCACGCCATGACCACGACCTTGGGCACGGCCGGTCGTTCCCCCCGGAACCTCTGGGGCCGCGAACACTTGGCGAACCTGTACCCATTTTCGTGCTCTCGATGATCATGAATGACGGACAGGACGAGAGCGACGTCCTGACACTGGCGCTCACCGCTGTGGGCGCGCTCGGTCCGTGCCGGGCCGAGGCCGCCTACTTCGCCTTCGGCGAGGATCTGACCCGCACTCCCGCACACCCGCCGCATGGCCGCACGCCACCCCCCAATCTGCGGGCCTGGGCGGGGCCGGGCCGCCCCGACCCGTACCCCAAACCCGAGGCGACCCTGCACGAAGAGCTTCTGCAGGAGGTGGCCCGCAGGCTGCGGCCGGTGCGGGGGGGGAACGGGTCATCGCCCTGGCCCGGCACCGTGGCGAGATCCTCGGCACGGTGGCCCTGATCGACCCCGAAGCAGGCACCGGCGAGGAAGAACGGGTCGCACGGAACGCGGCGCTGCCTATCCGCCGTCCTTGGGTGGCGGAGCCGAGCCCTCACCGCGCTCCCGCCGCAGTTCCTGTTCCTCTGCCGCATCTGCCGCATCTGCCGCCTCTTCCTCCGGTGCCGGTCGCTCCTGCCGGTCCTCCCGCGCCTCCCGGACCGACTCGACATCCCGTTCCAGCGGCGTCGTGCTCAGCGCGGCCGTCAGCTCCTCCAGGGCCCCCAGCAAAAGTTCCGCGCCACGCCGCACCACCGGATCATCACCGCCGTCCGCGCCCTCCCAGGCCTCGAGCGCCGCCGCTACCCGCTCCCATCGCGGGGCCCGCCGCTCGCGTACGTCCCGCGCCGCACGCGCGGTGTCGGCCCGCAGTGCCGCCGCGAACAGTGCGGCTTCCGGGACGGGCTGCACCTCTCGTCCCGGCAGATGGGCCTCCAGAAGCATCGCCGCCCGCCCCATCGACTTGAGCGCCTCATACGCGTCCTGGGCCGCACTGCGGGTCAGTCCACGATGCTTCACCGGCTCTTGCTTGGACCGCTCGAAAGCCTCGTCCCACGCGGCCTCCTTCTTACGGGCGGCAAGCAGTGCCTGCCGCACTTCCGCGCGATGCCCGCCGCCGGGATCCGCGTAGCTGCCGACCACCGCCGCCGCGTACCGTCCGTTCGCGGCGAGCCAGTCCGCGAGACGGTCCAGCAGCCGCGGGGTCTCCCAGGCCGGGAAGAGCACATAGGCCAGCATCGCGAGCGCACCGCCGAGCAGGGTCAGCAGCACTCGGTCCCGCACCGTCTGCTGCCACTGCTCGCCCCCCATCCCGAGCAGGAAGACGACATACGCTGCGGCGAAGGACTGCGAGACCGCGTACCCGGTGCGCATCAGCAGGTACATCAACCCGGCCGAGACCACGGCCAGCCCGCCGGACAGATATGCACCCGGGTGAACCAACTGCACCACTACGGTGGCCAGTCCGACGCCGACGAGAGTGCCGGCGAACCGGGCCACAGCACGGGAGTAGGTCTGGTGGAAGTCGGGCCGCAGCACCATGACGGAGGTGATCGGCACCCAGTAGCCGTGGCCCAGCGGAAGCGCATTGCCGAGCAGGTAGCCGAGGCAAGCCACCCCGGCGAGGCGTACAGCGTGCCGGAGAACAGCCGAGTCCCAAAAGAGCTCGCGGCGCATCGCACGCAGCACGACCGGCACCATCCGGAACATGGTCGGACGCACCAGTTCCGGGGCTTTCGCCGCGTGAGTGTCGCTGCTGTCCGCGGTCTCCACGACCTCGCGCAGCAGATCGAACAGCCGCACCGCTGCCAGCCGCGCCGGCCCCCGCAGCACCTCCTCCTCCCCGCCCCGGAGGGCCTCCATGGCTTCGGAGGGCACCCGGACCGGGGTACCGCGGCGGATCGAGTGGGCAGCGGCGTCCAGCACCTCGCCGGCCGCCTTCAGGAGTTCCCGCGTCCGGTCGCGTTCCGGCCCCTCCGCCGGAGCGCCGACCCGGGGGTCGGCGAGTGAGGCGAGGACCGGGCGGATGCGCTCGGCCAGGCCGCGGGGGCCGTGCAAGGCGGCGGGCAGCCGGCGCGCCTGCCACGGCGTGACCGCAGCGGCGTCGCGGGCCGTCATCATCGGTTCCGGGGCGAAGGGGGCCACCGGGTCGTGCCGCAGCCGCCGGGCGTAGTCGGCCACGGCGGCGAGGGCGTAGGCGAGCGCGTCCCGGTGCGCTCCCCAGCGGCGGATCGGGAACAGCAGGATCAGCGTCGCTTGCACCACACCGCCGAAGGCGATCACCGCGGCGTGCTCCAGCGCCTGCACCACGGTGGTCGGCAGGGTGATGGTCACCAGCATGATGCCGATCGTGGTGGCCGCGACGATCCCGGCGGTCGAGCCCGCGGCCCAGGCCATTCCGGCGCCGAAGGACCACACGGCGAGCAGCAGGAGGAACGGCACGGGGTGCGCCCCCGCCAGATATCCCAGGAACGTGCTGAGCGCCAGGCCCGCGCCGGCGGCCAGCGCAAGCACCTTGCGCGGGCGCCAACTCCGCTGGAACGTGGCGGTGCCGGCCGAGAAGGCTCCGAACGCGGCGGACGTGGCGTAGGCCGGGGAGACGAGCCACAGCGCGAGCCCGATCACGGTCGCCACTCCGGCCGCGGCGCGCAGTGCGACCAGCGGCTCGAGCCGGGTCCTCTCAATCGTCAGCCCGGAGCGCACGATCAGCCCCAGTGCCCGTAGCCACGTCACGGCGCCGAGCTTAGGGCGAGGCCGGGGCCGTGCGCCGTCAGCCGCACCGTGCAGCCGCCCACGTGAGGTACCACGCGGTGCCGGGAGCGAACCGAGGAGTCCGGCTGGAACGCCGGCCACCAGACGGGGCCGATCCAGGTGCCGCTGTCACGGGCGCCGGCCCCGCGGCATCCCGACGTGTGGCAGCTGTGCTCGGGTTCCGGGAGCCGGGCGGCCGGCTGAGTGTTCGCCTGGGCGAGTGAGAGCAGCTGCTTGGGATCTTCTCCCTTCGGTCGTGCGATCGTCTTCATGAGGCGGGTCAGGGGGCTGAAGCCGTCCGTCGTTCCGAGTTCTCGCGGGGTCGGTCCGGCGGGTGTGGGGTGTCCGCGAGGCGTTCGGCGAGGGCGGTGACCGCTTGGCGGTCTCCTTCGAGGCTTCGCGTTCGTCGTCGGTGAGGTCGCATTGCTGGAGCATCTGGTCGATGCGGTCCTTGACGGCTAGCAGTTGGCCGCGGGTGGACTGCTTGGGACGTAGAACGGGCAGCGTGCGCAGGCCGGCCGGTGCTGACACTTGGCGAAGAAGTCGTCACTGCAGCAGCGCGCTCGCCCCGGGCGTAGTACTTCCCGGGCTGTTCGCCACCTGGTGGGTGGCTCCGGTGAGGATGGACTCGCGGTCGATGAGGACCTGGATGGTGCGGAAGCTGCGGGCGAAGTAGTCGGCCTTCTTGTAGGCCGCGGTGAGGGTGCGTTGCAGGATCGCCGCGTAGCAGCGGGTGCCGGCAGGGTGCTTGATTGGCTGCTCCCGAACTTCCGCCGGTGCCCGTGAGACCGTGGGGCGGGTGCATTGACACAGGACGGTGTGGGCACGGCAGGCGGGGCGCGAGTTTGGCTCAGGAAAGTTCTTCCAGCATCCCGTGCACATGAGCCACGGCAAGCTCTATGTCGGTGTGCTTGTACTGCCCGGCGCGTGACTCCGCGGAGAGAACTCCGCAGCGGTGCACTTTCTCGAAGTCGCCATAGGGGAACTTGTACCGGCCTTTGTTCTCTTCGTTCTGTTCGTCGTCTTCGCCGAGGTACCACTTCCGGTATTCGGCGAAGCCGTGCTGCTCCAGGTAGCGGTTCTCCTCCTCGGCCGAGGGGCGGTGTTCGCTCCACTCGTCCCGGTCGTCGAGTACCACCTGCCGTTCCTCAACCAACTTCTTCGCGTGATCAAAGGCTCGTGCGTTCAACTTCACCACCACGAGGTTCACACCTCCCACGCGTTGCCGTGCCACGGGCCTGCGGGAAAGCCTCCGGGAATGACGCTCACCGGGGGAGGGGAGCAGTGCTCGGTCGCTTCATTATTTTCCCCTGTATGCGCGGCGGACGATCCGCCGGTCCGGAGCGTCCATGGCCCATACGGCGAGGTAACGCTTCACGTCCAATTGCTTGCGCTCATTCTACGCCGACGACGGGTGGTTCTCACGGCCGTCCGGAATGCAACCCCGGGAATTTTCCGGTCGCTTGGCCTGTCAGGTGAAATGCGCGCCACGGCTTCGGCCTGACATGCGCAGGCGTGCCCCGGAGGTGTCTGGAATCCTGGAACTGGGCATTGCCCGCCGGTGCGCCGACAGTCGCCGGTGGGGGCAGTTACCAAGGGCGAGGAGGCGAAAGGCATGACCGTTATGGGTGTGTCCAGGTTCGTAAGGTTCTTCCGTGCCGCCGCAAGTCTCGACGTGGACAAGAACGATCTGAAGCGGTACAGCGACTTCGTCGACGGCAAGCTCTACGACCTGCTGCTCGTCGCCCAGGCCGCGGCCAAGGCGAACGACCGGGACATCGTTGAACCGTGGGATCTACCGATCACCAAGGGGCTTCAGGAGAGCATTCACCGGTTCCGGCGGCTGGACGAGGAGGTCGAGCTCAAGCCGATCCTTGAGCAGTTGGCCGCGCATCCCCTGCTCGACCGGGCACCCAGCGAGGAGACCGAGGCCCGGTACCCGGAGATCATCGGCGGGCTGAGCGTGGCACTCGCCGAAGCCTTCAAGATCATGTACCCCGACGTCAAAAACCCCCAGACCAAGCACTGGGAGGGCGCGACCGCCATCTTTGACCTGCTCCTGTAGCCGCCCTGCCCGGATTGCGCAGGTCACCCCTCCAGGGCCCAGAGTCACCCGCCCCGCCGGCTTGGCGAGCGGCGGCTGCGGAGGTGTGGCTACCGCAGCGCGGCAGACAGCGACGTGGGCATACGGGCCCACCACGGTGTCGAACGAGGAAAGGCCTCCCTCAGCCATCTCCTGGCTCCTGGTCATCCGCCGCCTGTGGCGGCGCCGGGTCCGTGAGGCCGTGGGCCTCACGGACCGTGGCAGAAGCCGGGCCGAAGGTCTCAACGGCCGCTCTTGTTTTCGGTGATCTCGATGTGACGGGGCTTTGCGACCTCCGTCTTGGGAACCGTGACCGTGAGCACGCCGTCGGACACCTGTGCCTTGACGCCTTCGGTGTTGACTTCGCCGGGCAGCAGCATCCGGTACTCGAAACGGCCGGTGCGCCGGGTGCTGCGCCGCAGGATGCCCCTGCGCTCACGTTCCTTGATCTCTCCGGAGATGACCAGTTCCTGGCCGCTGACCTCGACGTCGATGTCCTTGCTCTTCATTCCGGGGAGCTCCACGTCGACCTGGTAGCTGTCGTCGGTTTCGGTCACATCCGCGAGCGGGATCCACGTCGGCATGGCTGTGCTGGGCACGCCTCCCACGGTGGACTCGATCAGCCCGCCCATCTGGTTGATGAGTTCGTCGAACTCCGCCAGCGGGTTCCGCGTCCGGTAGGCCTGCCGCTCCATCGTTCCACTCGTACGCTGTCGTCGGACGGGTGAGGTCATCACCCATCACCTCCGTCCTCTCGTATCTTCGGGGTCTTTCCGGGTCCTTCGCCGTGGCCGGCGGCCCGGCCCGGCGGGCCGTAGAGGCCATCGGGCAGGTTCTTCGCGCGCGACTCCCGGACGGCCTCGCGCAGGGCGTTGCGGAAGCGGCCGGGGCCCCACGAGCGTCCGTCGACGGTCCGCTCGAGTTCGTCGCGCCGGGTCGGGCCGTGCTCTGTGAGGGCTCGGGAGACCTGCTCGATCTCGTGGTCGAGGGACCGCTCGGCCATGGCCGAGGTGCGGCTCGCCGTGCCGGCCGTGCCGGCCATGCCCGGTGAGTAGAGCGAACTGCCCGTTCCCGGACGGTACCGGCGTACCCCGGTGCGCTCGCGTTCCCGGCGGCGGGCCGTGCGGTCGGCGATCCGCCGCTCTTGCTCGCGGGCCGCCTGCCGGACGCCCTCGGGGCGGGCGCGTTCGCGGACGGCGTCCGGAGAGGGTTCGTTGCGCCAGTCCGCCTCGGCCTCCCCGGCGGTGAGCGGTCTGGCGATGTTCTCCAGGGACTGCTGCTCGGCCCGGACACCGAAGAGCACCTCGGCCAGCCCGCCGAGGGCCATGGCCCCGGCTCCGATGAGGAAGCCCAGGGCCACCAGTCCGGTGTGACCGCTGTGAATGAAGTTGCCGAACAGCAGCGGTCCGGTGATACCGCCGACGGCCGTACCGACTGCGAAGAACAGGGAGATGGACAGTGCGCGGGTCTCCATGGGGAAGACCTCACTGACCGTCAGGTAGGCCGAACTCGCTCCCGCGGAGGCCACGAAGAAGGTCACCGAGACCAGCGCGAAGAACGACCATGCCGTCAGCGAGCCGGTGATCAGCAGAACGGCGAGGGCGACGGCGACGGCCGCCGAGCCGAAGTAGGTGCCCGCGATCATCGGCTTCCGGCCGACGGTGTCGAACAGCCGGCCCAGGAAGAGCGGTCCGAGGAAGTTGGCGACCGCGAAGATGGCCAGGAAGTACGGGACAGAGCTCGACCCCACACCGAAGAACCCGCTCAGTACGGTGCCCAGGTCGAAGACGATCGCGTTGTACAGGAACGCCTGTCCGACGAACAGCGCCAGTCCGAGGATCGCGCGGCGTGGATACCGCTGCAGGGCCACCCGGGCGATCTCCGTGAAGGGGATGACATCGCGCTGCCGGATGGTGATGGCCTCGCCCGGTTCCGGCAGCTCCTGGCCCGTCTCCGCCCGCACTTCGGCCTCGATCCGGTCGACGATGCGCTCGGCCTCCCCCTCCCGTCCGTGGATGAACAGCCATCGCGGGCTCTCCGGGACGTGACGGCGCACCAGCATGATGCCCAGCCCGAGGACGCCGCCGAGGCCGAACGCCAGCCGCCAGCCGAGGTTCGGCGCGAGCAGATGTGTGTCCAGCAGGACCAGTGAGACCAGGCCGCCGAGCGCCGCTCCGACCCAATAGCTGCCGTTGATGGCCAGGTCCACCTGACCCCGGTTGCGCGCCGGAATCAGCTCGTCGATGGCCGAGTTGATCGCGGCGTACTCGCCGCCGATGCCCATGCCGGTGATGAACCGGGCGAGGAAGAGGTACCAGGCGTCCTGGGAGAACGCGGTGGCGACGGTGGCGAGGATGTAGATCCCCAGCGTCACCATGAACAGCTTCTTACGGCCGAAGCGGTCCGTGAGACGGCCGAACAGGAGCGCTCCGAAGCAGGCTCCCGCCACGTAGATCGCGGCGGCCGTGCCGATGTCGGCGCTGGTGAGGGAGATGCCGCTGCCCGGCTCGGTCATACGGGCCGCCACTGCGCCGACGATCGTCACTTCGAGTCCGTCGAGAATCCAGACGGTCCCGAGGCCGATCACGATCCGCCAGTGAAAGCGGGACCACGGCAGTCGGTCGAGCCGGGCCGGGACGCGGGTGGTGACAGTAGCCAGTTCGGTGCTGGCGGTCATGGTGTTCCTCCCCGTGCTCGCCATCAGCAGTTCAGTGGAGGAGCGGGCGGACGGGCCGGATCGCCTGGCTCCGCATAGGCTGGATCTCTATGTTGCGCTGCCGCCTTCTCGGACATCGCTTCCGCTTTCTCAGCGAGGGCGACACGATGCGCTGGCACTGTGCGCGCGGGTGTGGGGCGGGGGGCGCCAAACGGTATCCGGCGGCCGAGGATGCCCGGCGCTATGCACGGGCCTTCGACCACGAGGACCAGGAGGACCTGGGCCGCCGGGCGCCACTCGTCGGGCTGTTCCCGCTGCGGCTGCTGCGTGCGCTGCGCGAGCACCGTGCGAAAAGAGCCGGTACGGGGCCCGGTGTCACGCCTCCGCCACGCTGACCGGCCGGGCCCGGCGCTCCCGTACGGGCGGGCGGCACGACGCTTGCGGGCCCCACGGTGGTACGCAAGCGCGGCAAGCGGGTTGGCAGCCATGCCCTCACCTCGCGCTCTGACCGGCGCTTACTTGCGGTCTGGGGTCCGCGTGGGACCGGCCTGGGGACCGCGTCGTACGGAGGTGACGGCCGGTGTCCAGTGTATTCCAGTTGGGCCGACAAAGGAGAGCCGCGCCGGGAGGGCGGCGGACAGTAGACGTACCCAAGGCCCCCGGTTGCCCGCCCACCTGCGCTCGGAGGTCGAACGGCGGGGAGGGCTTTCACCCCGCAGGCGGAGGTGCGAGGCCGGTGCGCTTGCGAGGGTGAAGGCAGCGACACGCAAGGACGCTGTCTGCGATCGGGCCGGCCGGCGCTGTGACGGCCAGCATCAGGACACCAACGCGGCGCTCGGATGCGAGCGGCGGGCGGCCAGGTCGCTCGGGTGGCGGAGCAGGAGCGCGGCGCAGGGATGTGTGAGCGCCGTGCACCGGTCCCGGTCGGGCTTATCGGTCCGTGGCCTCGGCCACCGGCGCGGTGTAGCTACGGCCGGGTCTCCTCCCAGGTGCCCGCCGTATTGCCAGGACGCAGGGTGCGGTCCGCGGCGCGGGGAGATGTACCCCAAGCCCATCTGCGGGCCGCTGCCCGCAGCGAGCAGAACGAGAAGCTCACCGACCTGCCGGCAGCAGCTCGTCGGGCTGCTGCCGGTCACCGGTTCCTCACTGCGGACCACTGAGTTCGGACGGGTCTGTCAGGGCGCAGACCACGGCCCGTGGCGCCTCCGTCCTGTTCACCGCGTCGGTCACCGAATGTCCGCTGACCGAGGGGTACTCGTCACGTCGGCGGCGACAACGCGATGCACTACAACTGGTACACCGGCAGTAGCTGGACCGCCGCCGGCCTGATCCATATCAGGGCCTTCAAGACCTCGCCGCTGCGGCGCTCGCCTTCCACGAAGGAAAGCTCCACCTTCTGCTTGCGGGCACCGACCGGCGGCTGTGGCACACCGCTTACTACAACGGAGCGTGGGGCCCCGCTACAGCCCTGACCTTCAAGTTCGGCGAGGCGAAGAGGCGCCATGCGTGGCAGGTTCGGGGAATCAATGTCCTCCGTGATGACAGAACTTGATGGTGTCCCACTGGGGGCGCCGTCACGTGAGTGACGGGGTCACAGGTCCAACTGGAGTTTGAGCAGGCATACGACTACGTCGGTGCGGGAACTCAGCAGCCCGGCCATGAGAATGCCCCGTTGGTTCTGGAGAATCCGGTAGCGGCCGTGCAGGGGTTCCACCTGGGGGATGAGTACGGCGACCTGCCTGCTGTTGCGGGCGACCTGCTCGACGTAGCCGATGACTGGATGCACCAGGGAGTGCTGGGGGCTGTCGATGATGTCGAGCCGTGGGCCGGGGTTCCATCGCGCCCAGTCGGCGCGCATGGCGTCTGCTTTCGTCGGGTCGTCGAAGACGGCGACCACGACGACCTCATCGCCCAGTGAGGACGCGGCGTTGAGGGCATCGACGGCGACCATGTCGACCCTGCCCAGGGGGACGATGACCAGACTGTGGGTTCGTGTGGGGCGTGGCGGGGTGCCGTCCAATCTGAGTTGGTCGCGAACGCGCGTGTAATAGCGCTCGATCCGGGAGAACAGCAGCATCAGCAGCGGCACGGTGAGGACGACGATCCAGGCACCGGCGAGGAACTTGGTGGCGAGCAGGACGATTCCCGCGACGGCGGTCAGCACAGCCCCGACGCCGTTGATCAGCGCCCGGGGCAACCAGCCGTCGGCGCGTTGCATGCTCCAGTGCCGGACGAGGCCGATCTGGCTGATGGTGAAGCCGACGAAGACGCCGATGGCAAAGAGCGGGATCAGGCGCTGGGTGTCGGCACTGACGACGACCAGCATGACGCCGGCCAGCACCGCCAGGGCCACGACGCCCCAGCGGTGGACGGGCCGCTCCGAGCGGAGGGCGAACAGATGAGGGAGACGGTCATCCTTGGCGAGGACGCTCATCAGGACCGGAAGGCCGCCGAAGCTGGTGTTCGCGGCGATGCCCAGCACGAGAGTGACGATGAGGCTGATGGCGTAGTAGGCCCAGCCGGTCCCGAAGGAGCCGGCGGTCAGCTGGGCCAGCAGCGTCACACCGCCGCGTGGCACCACGTGATGGCGGCGGATCAGCAACGACAGCCCGATGAGCATGGCGCCCAGCAGCAGCCCCAGCATCAGCTCGGTGTGTTGCGCCCGCTTGACGCGTGGTTGGCGGAACATCGGAACGGCGTTGGCGATGGCCTCCACCCCGGTCAGCGCCGAGCATCCCGCGGAGAACGCCTTGAGCACCAGGAGCACACTCAGCGCCTCGACGGCGGGGAAGGACTGGGACGTTCCGACCGTGGCTGCGGGATGGGCCCGAAACAGCCCCACGACGATGACACCGATCACGCTGACGATGAACAGCACTGTGGGCAGCATCAGCACCCGCGCGCTGTCCGCGATGCCGCGCAGATTGACGACGGTGAGGACGAACAGCGCGATCAGGCATACGGCCAGAAGGTGATCGGAAAGGACGGGAAGCGCCGATGCGAGGCTCGCGGCGCCGGCGGCGAGACTGACGGCGACGGTGAGGACGTAGTCGATGATGAGGCTGGCCGCGGCCATCAGACTGACCGGTCTGCCCAAATCCTTCTTCGCCACCGCGTAGGCTCCACCGCCGTCCGGGTGCACGGCGATCACCTGGCGGTAGGAGACCACCAGGACGGCCAGCAACCCGGCGATGACCAGGGTGATCGGCAGCATCGCCGTGAGCGCGCCCGAACCGGCGGCCACCAGCACGACGACGATGGCCTCCGGGCCGTACGCGACCGAGCTGAGGGCGTCCAGTGACAGGGCGGCCAGCCCCTGGATCACAGTCAGGTGGGACTTTCCGCCCTCGCCGTGACGCCGTGGGACCTTGGGGTGAGGTTTCTTGGACGCAAGCCCGAGCGTCACGTGAAACTCACTCGTTCATTTGGCGGGTGCACCCACCCATGCCGGACCGTGGCACAACGGCAATGCTCATGATGTCTCCCTTTCGGTGAGAGGTAACCGCCTGATCCAGCTTCGGAGAGTCTCCGGGGACCTGCACGCCCACCGCGCTGGACGGGTGCGACGTGGAGGACGCACCAGGCACAGGTTCTGGGCCTGGCGGACTTCCAGGGCACGGTGCTGCGGCAACGGCCCTCGCCCTACACCGGCGCCTGCTTCCTGCTACGCATCGACGACCCGGCGGACGGCCGCCGCACGCGGGGACATCGGCTCTGCTCGCGAGGAGCAGCGAGTGCGGGCGGCCGTGGAGGCGGAAGGTGACGGATCAGGACCCGCGCACCGGGGTGGGTGACGGCGCCGGCGACGGGGAGCGCCCCGCCTCCTGGAGCGGGGAGTAGTCTCCCGGCCGCGTCGAGCGCCGCCACACGTACGCCGCTGTCGCCATCACGAGGATCAGCCCCGCCAGGATGAGCAGTTCGATCCCCTCGGTGTTCCACCGGAAGGACTTCTCCGCCTCGGCCGTCACGATGAGCACCTTGCGGATGCCGGCAATCAGGCCGACGACGAGGAACGGCTCCGCGTCGAGGGTCTGGTTCCTGATGGTGAGGCGGACGGTGTGGAGCAGCTCGGCCACGATGAACAGCACAAGGCCGTTGTCCAGGGCGGAGAGGACGACCGTATCCTCGCGATACGGCCCCTGGATCGACCTGATGATGTCGTGGACGACCCCGACGGTCAGGAGCCCCGCGAGTAGTACGAGGAGCGTCGCGACGACGAGGTGGATGCCGTCCTCGATGAGTTGCAGGAGGCCCTGTACCCGGCCGCCCTCGATCTTCGGAAGAATGGATCGCACAGTCAGCATGCTAAGGGTGCCCCGGCCCGCAGGCGCGACGTGCTGCCGAACGGGTGAACGGGTGAACGGGCGGACCCTCCCGGAGCATCTGCGCCGCCGCATCGCCAGGGGCATCCGCTGGCGGGCGGACACCGTGACGGCGCCCCTGGTGGCGGACGGGCCGGTCAACGTGTCCGACGTGGCCGAAATCGTCGGCACCCGTCTGGAGGACGGCGACTGGGACACCGGCGTCTTCCTCACCGACCTGCCGAGCCGGGCGGAGCGCAATCCGGTCAGCACCGAGGTCCACCCTGAGCACAGGGTCGTACTGATCTCACTGCCCGCCCTCGGCTCCCGGCGTCTGTGGCGCCGGGGGCGGCAGGCGGTGGTCGGCGTCGTCAGGCAACAGACTGCGCAGGACGAAGAGCCGCTAGCTTCCCCCGTCGTCGGCAGTCCGGCACCCGGGGAGATTCCAGCCGCGAGCGCCCCGCGGTGCGGGGCCTGGGCGGCCACGGCCGCTTGGTCCTGGGCAGGGTGTGCGCCAACCGCCCCTGGGCGGCTGTGCCCCGGATGCCGAACTCGACGCTGGACCTTCGGCAGCAGCGGTTCGATCACCGCCCACAACTCGTCATCGACATCCCACGGCTTCGGCCGAGCCATCCCGCACCCCTGGATCATCAACCCCGGAGTGATCCAACCACCTCAAATATCATTCCGTTAGGGGTTCTAAGGGCGTGCAGATCTTTAACTCGTAGCTTTCCGCTCGGTGGTTCGTTGGTCTGGCATGAGCGGGTTGGAAGGACAACGGGCCGTGCTGGCAGCCAAGTTCGGGGCGATTCTGCCGCATCTCGACGAGAGGTAGCGTCGTCTGTTGATAGGGGCGGAGGCCCAGTCCCTCGGCCACGGCGGGATCAGAGCGGTCGCCCGTGCCGCCGGTGTCCGTGAGGCCACAGTCTCTGCGGGAAGGCGTGAACTCCGCTTCGGAGAAGCTCCGTTGGGACGGGTCCGTCGGCCCGGCGGTGGGCGCAAACGCGTCGCCGACCTCAACCCAGCCGTCCGGAAGGCGCTTCTCGCATTGGTCGAGCCCGATGTCCGCGGAGATCCCATGTCGCCGCTGCGCTGGACCACCAAATCCACCCGCAAGCTCGCCGAACAGCTGACCCGGCAGGGTCACAAGATCTCTGCAGACACGGTTGGCGACCTTCTGCGCGAGGAGGGCTTCAGCCTGCAGAGCAACGCCAAGACCCTGGAAGGCAGGCAGCACCCCGACCGGGACGCACAGTTCCACTACCTCAACGAACAGGCCCGTGACCACCAGAACGGCGGGGCTCCGGTGATCAGCGTGGACACGAAGAAGAAGGAACTGGTCGGCCCGTTCAAGAACGACGGCCGTGAATGGGAGCCGAGAGGCGAGTCGGTGCGGGTCGACACCCACGACTTTCCCGACCGCGAGCTGGGCAGAGCAGTGCCCTACGGCATCTACGACGTTGTCGCGAACACCGGCTGGGTCAACGTGGGCACCGACCACGACACCGCCGCGTTCGCTGTCGAATCGATCCGCCGCTGGTGGAACGGTGCCGGAGGAGCCGCCTATCCAACGGCCGGCCGACTGCTGATCACCGCCGATGCGGGCGGCTCCAACGGCTATCGCACCCGCACCTGGAAGACCGAACTCGCCCGGTTCGCAGCCGAGACGGGACTGACGGTCACCGTCTGCCACCTGCCTCCCGGCACATCGAAGTGGAACCAGATCGAGCACCGACTGTTCTCCCACATCACCATGAACTGGCGAGGCAGGCCCCTGACCTGCCATGAAGTCATCGTCCAGAGTATCGCCGCGACCACCACCAAGACCGGCCTGACCGTGCATGCTGAACTCGACACCAACCCGTACCCCACCGGCGTCCAGGTCAGTGATGACGAAATTGCCGCCCTCCCGATCACCCGGCACCGTTTCCACGGCGACTGGAATTACACCCTCCACCCCCAGCACCCGCGGGACGCGACGGCGATCAACAGCACCTCGGACCAGGCCCCGGCGAACAGGCTGGATCACCTCACGCGGCGTTCGCTGCAAGCCCCTGAACTGACCGGTATGACCCGCCAACAACTCAGCCAACTCATCGACACTCTGACGCCCGCGCTGGAGATACAACGCGAGGAAGTACTCCGCGCCCGTCGTGGTCACGAGCGTCTGGTCGCACCCGGCGCAGGCGCCAAAGCCAAGCTGACCCCAGCCGACCGGATCCTGGCCACCGTGCTCCACCTGCGCAAACTCGCCACCATGAACCTCCTAGGTCAACTCTTCGGCGTCACCGCTGTGACCATCTGCCGGGCGAGCCAGGAAGTCCGCCCACTCCTCGAAGCACACGCCCACCGCGTCAGTGCCTCCACCGCCCGCTTCCGCACACCAGCCGACATCACGACGTTCCTCGCTTCGGACCCCACCTAAATCAAGATCAAGAAGACAAGTTGATGATCTGCACGCCCTAAGCCGACTGCAAGGCGGCCTCCCTCTGCGGCGCGGGTCAGCGCTGCGATCCGGATTCCGCCGCGGACGACCTCTCCGGTGCCATGCCCTCCGTGACGCTCAGCTCCTGGGTCCCTACGACAGACAGCAGTTCCAGCTGCTCGGCTCCCGGGCTTCCGGGCGGGGCGGTGAACCACAGCAGGCGTTGCCGTCCGTCCTCACTGAGGAGGTTGTAGCAGTCGAGTTCGATGACGCCGAGCATGGGGTGGACGATCCTCTTGTGGTCCATGCGGCGCACCGCGACGTCGTGGGTGTCCCAGAGGGCTGCGAACTCCTGGCTGCGGCCGCGTAGCACGGCGACCATCTTCGTGACCTCCGCGTCCCGGCCGCGCCGGGCGGCCGCTGCTTGGAGGTCGGCCACGAACACCCGGGAGTGGTGCGGGTGGTCCTCGGGCGGGTAGATGTCGCGCGCCTGCGGGTCGGTGAACCAGCGGTACACGAAGCTCGCCGCCGGGCCGCGGTGTGCCGGGGACTTGCCGAGCAGGGTCAGGGCCAGGTCGTTTTCCACCAGGGTTTCGTGCAGGTCGGTGATGACGCGCGCGGGGGTGTTGGACAGCCGGTCCAGGAGTCCGAGGAGCGCGGGCTGCACGTGTGCCGATGGTCCGTGTGCTGACGGGGGGACCGGCCGTTCGGCCAGGTGAAACAGGTGGTCGCGCTCGTCGCCGTTCAGGCGCAGGGCTCGGGCGAGGGCGGCCAGGGTCTGGGTCGAGGGCTGCACGCCGTTCTTTGCGCTGCCGCGTTCCAGCTCGGTGTAGTAGTCGGCTGACAGCCCTGCCAGCTGCGCGACTTCCTCGCGGCGCAGCCCGGGGACGCGCCGGCGCGGGCCGTGGGGGAGACCGACCTCGGCGGGGCGGATGCGGTCGCGGCGTGTCCTGAGGAAGGCACCGAGTTCTGGAAGGTTCACCCCTCCATGGTCGCTCGTACGCCAGAGCGCAGCCAGGGGGTGGCATCCCCTGGGTAAACGCAGCCCTGGCTAGGGATGGGGGACCAGCCGATCGTGGAGGACGCAGCAGGGCAACGGGCAAGGCCGCGGCCCGACCCCCCTGGACAGCCTGCTCACCGCAGGCACCTCCCTGTAACGCCCCACTGAGAGAAGGTACAACCAGCCATGCCTTTCGCGAACTTCAAGGTCCCCGAGAAGACCCTCACCCCGAAGCAGAAGGAGGAGATCGTCACCCGCACCACCGAGCTGTATGTCGAGATCTACGGCGAGCGCGCCCGCAACACCACCATGGTTCTGGTCGAAGAGGTCGCCGACGGCGGCTGGGGCATCTCCGGCAACGTGCTGACCCTCGCCATGCTCGGCGAGGCGACACCGACCGACACCAGCGGCGCCTGACCGCACCGGCCGTCATTCGGCCAAGACAGCACCTTGAAACCGAGGGCCGCCGGGTCGCGCGTCCGCCACACGGTCTCGTTCATCCGGGGGTCGGTCAGATCAGCGAAGCCCTTCATTGTGTCCCCGTACTCGTCGGTCGGCGGTGTCCACTGGAGTGCGGGGACGGGGCACGGCAGCGGTCAGCCCCAGGTCGAGGCGCTTGCCCATGTCCAGGCGGAAGGTGCCGTACGGGTTGACGTTGGACCAGAACAGCGCGGTCAGGCCGCGGTTCTCGTCGCTCAGATTCTTCGCCCAGGCCGGCTTGGCCAGGACCTGCTGCACCAGCAGCGTGTGTACATGCACGAGCGCGGACTGGAGCAGATGAAGCGCGAGCATCGACGTCTCGGCGTGCTCCTTGTCCGGCCCGGTCAGGGCGCCGTCCTTGCCGTAGTGCAGCACGGTGTTGGCGCTGTTCCAGTTCTCCACGACCTGGAGCCCGCCGTGGATCTCACGGCGCAGGCCGGGGCTGGCCAGGTAGTCGCACGCGAAGACCGTGCGCACCGCACGCCCGAGTTCTTCGAGGGCCTGGTAGGTGGGGTGGGGGCCGCCGCGGGTGAAGCGCCGCAGGACCTGCTCGGCCTCCGCCGTGCCGAGCCGCAGCGCGGTGGCGTACTTGACCATTTGGTCGTACTGCTGCTCGATCAGCTCCCATCGGATCGTGCTGACCGGCTGTCGGGCGCCGAGCCGCCAATGCGCCGGGACAGTGCAACTAGCGCCTCACTAGCTAGTTAGTCGGGATTTAACAACCGAAGGGCCTTCGAACTCTCCAGCGACGGCGTCCATGATGACTTCGTCGCACGTCTGCCCGAGCCAGTACCCGGCTTCACGGAGGGCGCCGACCGTACGGAAGCCCGCCTTCTCGTACGCACGGATGCCTGCTGTGTTCGGGGCGAGGACCTTGAGCCAGACCATGCGCAGGTTGGTGATGTGGAAGGCGTAGTCGAGGGTCAGGCGGGTGGCCTGGGTGCCGAGTCCGCGTCCGCGGGCTTCGGGGGCGAGCATGATGATGTATTCGGCGGTGCGGACTGCGTGGTCGGGCAGGAGGGTGGCGACTCCGGCGGGTACGGGCTCACCGGAGTCGAGACGGTAGATGGTGAAGCGGATGTTCTCGCCCCGGAGTTGGTGGGCCATGCCTTCGGTGCGTGCTTCGAGGGACTCGGGTGCCTGACGGCCGTAGCCGACGAGGAGGGTGGGGTCCTGTTCCCAGCGCCAATATGTCTCGACCAGGTCGGCGCGGTAGGGGCCGAGAGCGCAGGTGTCGGTGCCGATCCACAGGATCGGGTCAGAGCTGGTGCTGATGGCGGGCTCCAATGGTGAGGGCGGCGGTGTAGGCGAGCGTCGAGGAGGGCTCGGCGGCCGGGGCTCCGTTGTCAGTCTGTACCCAGGCATGGAGCCGGACGGGGTCTGGCGCGAGGCCGTGGCACCAGGTGGCGGACAGGCGCCGGGTTGCGAGCAGGAGCACGGCGGCGGCGGATTCCTCCAGGCAGGCGGTTCTGGCTGGTGAGTACCAGCCGGCGCGGCGGACGGCGAGTACGGCGGCCTGTGCCTGGTCGTGGGTGGCGGGTTGACGGCATGTTGACACCGCGCTCCTCAGCGCAGTGGTGAGGCGGTGCATCGTGGCGCTCGGGCTGCCGAGTCGTTTGATGACGAGGACCGTGGCCAGAGCGGCTGCAGCGGCAGTGGTGGTGCGGGTGGGAGCGGGCCGGAGGGCACCGGCAGGGAGTTCTGCGCTGCCCCAGCTCGCGGTGGCGGTCTTCGCGGTCAGCGGCGCCGGCCATGGGATTGGTGTGGCCGTCCTGGTCAGGAGGCCGGTGGCGAGAAGCCGTGTGGCGAGTACGGACGGGATGAGGTCCAGGTGGCCGGTCGCTGCTGCATCGCGCCAGAGTGTCGCTGCGGCGGGCAGCAGGCATTGGACATGGCCATTGCGGTAGTTGACGAGGACCGCGACGTGCCCGAAATCGAGGGCTCGGACATGGGCTGGGGCGGTGGCGAAGCGGGGCGGCTCAGTCATGTGTGCTCCTGGCGTACTCGCTCGTCCAGGCAGGTGCGGGGTCGCGGTGATGGGCGACCAGCCAAGCTTCGGCGGCCAGGGCTTGTTCGAGGGTCGCCAGCGGCGACGGGATGCCTGCGGCAGCTCCGCACAGGGCGCGGCCCAGCGAGGTTGGGTTGATCAGTCCGAGGCCGGTCAGGTGGCCGTCGGTGAGGGCGAGGAGGTCGGGCAAGTTGGCGCGCAGGCCCGCGTAGTGGTCCGCGTCGAAGCTGCCCTTGGTGGTGCGGGCTGCTACGGCGGGCGGGAGCAGTCCTGCCATGGCCTGGCTCAGCTGTGGCTTGTAGGCGTGGAGCGGTGGGCGCTGGCCGATGGGTGTTCTCAGCACGGTGTCCATCACCGCGGCGTCGAGGAACGGGTTGTGCAAGTCGATACCGCAGGAGGCGGCCAGATCGGCGTCGGCCGCTGCCGTGCGGGCGACCTCGCGGATCTCGTCCACCAGGACTCGTACGGAGCCGTCCAGGCCCGGCAGCTTGTCCGGTGCCGCGATGGGTTCGCGTGCTGCCTGGACCAGGAGACGGCGGGCTGTCGGTTCGGCCCAGGCGGGGAACGGCAGAAGGGGGAACCAGCGGACGGACCCTTGATCGTTTCGGCCAGGCGTGCCGACGGTGCGGGCGAGGTTGGTGAGAGCTTGGCGGCGGCTGGTCCTGGCGGCCTTCGTGGCATCGGAGAGGAGCGGAAGGACCTTGCTATGTCGCAGGCGGGCCCAGCCGAACGCCTCGCTGGCTGCCCGCTTCCAGTGGCGGTGGCGTATCAGGTCGGCGAGGTGAAGGGGCGGCTGGAACAGGACGCTGTCGCCGCCGTCGCCGGTCAGATGCGTATGACTGGCCAGCTCCGATCGCATCCATCGGAGCTGGCCGGTCAGACGGGCCTGCGTCAGGGTGGAGGGTGCTGGTTCATCGGTGGCTGTCACAGCGGTGATGCGGGTGTACGGCAGGTGTTCCGCTGCCATTGGCAGCAGGTGGTGGGTGATGTGGCCTTCATGTGCATCGGCGGTCAGACACGCGTAGTGCAGATCCGCACCGGACGTGTCGCCCTCGGGATGGACGGTGACGGCGTTGAGCTGCCTGGAGGGGGGTATCGCGTGCGCTGCCAGAACTGCGACGGATGTCGAGTCCAGCCCTCCAGACAGGTCACACGACAGGGCTGGATCAGCTGCTACCCGTAGTGCGACGGTGCCTGTCAGGGCACTGCGCAGACGCTGAGCGGGCGATTCGGCAGAGTCGGCGTCAGGCTGCCACAAGGTCGTACACCTGGGGCTGCTGCCGTCGGCGGGCAGCTCGATTCGGCTGCCGGGCGGCAGCTGCTCAACGCCAGTGAAGAAGGTCCGTGAGCCCGCCAACACGGGGGCCGAGGGCAGAAAGACGGAGCACGCCAGCCGTTGGGTGTCTACAGGGGCCCCGATGAGGGATGCCAGTGTCCGAGCAGAGGTGCACCACGCCCATTCACCTTTGTAGGCGGCTAGGTAGACGGGGCTGGCAGAGGCAGGGTCGGAGTACACGGTCACAGCATCCTCGGCTTCTTCCACGACCGTGTAGGAGCCGGGCCAACGCCACCCGATATCGTCCGGCAGCTTGCTGCCTGCCAGGCACTGCATTTCGAAGCTAGTGGCACCGCAAAGCCCCAGGATGAGGACTCGCCGTCGACCGCTGTCGTTCGATACCGATCGAGCAGCGCCGCCACCCAGCCGCCACGTTGCTGACCGTGCTGTGACGGGCATCGCTCCCGCCGGCCAGGGCTGGGGTTTGTGCGGATCGCTGAAGCCTCCGAAGATCACCAATTCCTCCAGGGAGTTGGGGCACAGGTGCGGTGCGGCCCCAGTTGGAGCCGCACCGCACTTGTCGGTCAGTTGTAGGCGCGACGCTTGTCCTCGCTAGTGCCGCCGCCCTGTCCCTCGGTGAGCTCGGCCGCGTCACCGATCTCGATGGGCACCAGATCGTTCTCTTCGGCTGGAGGCATGTTCAGCTGGTCGGGCATGGAGACTCTCCTTCTCTGCGTGAAATGCGCGGTGTGTGTTGCTGTCCGGCCTTGTCGACGGGATCGGGTGTCGAAGGGGGCCGGGGACTGGAGTGGCGCCCGCGATGAGCGCGAGGTCCTGACGGGACTGATGTCAGGCGACGGGCGACGGCTCGGGCGGCCCGCCCGGGGCGAAGAAGGAGCTGGCGGCGCGTGAGCCGCTGTGTGGGCAGAGCGATCTCTGCCCAGACGCACTTGCCGCACGCGGTCCGTTCGGCCCCATGGCAGACAGACAGACGGCCGATGAGTGCCATACCGCGCCCGGCCTCGTCCTCGGGCGCCGCGTAGCGCGGCACGGGAAGAATGCGCGAGCCGTCGTAGACCTCGACCAGGACCCGTCGCCGGCTGAGATTGGCGCGCACCCCGATGGTGAGCATCGCGCCGGTGCCGTGCCGCACCGCGTTGGTGACCAGTTCGGAGATGACGGTGGTCAGTGCTGTGTCGGAGGCTTCGTTGAGGCGCAGCCCCCATTTCTCGGCCAAGTCGTAGAGACGGCGACGGCTGAGTGGCACCGAGGTCGGGTCGCGGACCAGAAAGAAGCTTTGGCTGTACACGCGCATGGCAAGGACCCTTCGACGCACTTCGGACCGGGGCTTGAGGAGCAGGAAGCCGGGAGACGGGGGATTGAACCTCTTCTGTCCGCCTGCTTGGCTGAAGCTCAGTCAACTCGCTTGTGGCAGACCGGTCCGGTGCCAGCGAGGGGTGCGATTTCGGGCGGGGGGCCAGGTTGGGGGGCCAGGAATGGGCTCGGGACTTTCAGACGCTTGGGGGATGGGCATGATGGCACCAGACGGCATCGGCGCCGTGCTGAGAGGGATCCGGGAATCCGCCGGGCTCACACGCGATGAGCAGGCTCTGGCATTACAAGAAGCCCAGGGTGGAAAGTGGTTCGACCCGGAGAACCTGAAGCGCTGGGAGACCGAGCGCCGTCTGCCGACACCGATCTGGCACGAACTGCTGGCAGAGGTCTACGGGCGCTCTGTGGAAGAGATTGTTCGTGCGGTGGCGGTGAGCAGGCGCTGCCGCAGGGCGCAGCGCCGAGCCGGTGTCGAGGGAGAGGAGGGTACGGCGGTGAAACGACGGCAGTTTCTCGGCGTGGCGGCGGGAGCGACAGGAGCAGTCGCCCTGCCCGGTATCGCGGAGGCGCGACAGGGCATCAACGCTGGCCTCTCCGATGCCGGCAATGGCGATCTCGACTATCTGCAAGGGGCGTTCGAGCGGCACCGAGGCGGCTACCGTGGCCGCCCTCCGGGCACCGTCCTCGCCCAGATGAAGAACGACCTCGACCTCCTGCGGGACGTGCTCAGCCGTCCACACCGGGCGTCTGACCGTGCAGATCTCGCCCGCACGGCGGCGGGGATCACCGGCCTGGTGGCGATCATCCAGCACGACCGCGGTGACCAGCGAGACTCGCTCGGCTGGTTCGCCACCGCCGAGAAGGCCGCACGCGAGTCAGGCGATCGGCACATGCTGGCCTGGAGCCTGGCCCGGCACGCGATGGTTCCGCTCAACTACGGCGCCCCGAACGCTGCCGCTGAACTCGCCATCCGCGCCCGCGCCGAGGCCGGACGGACCCCAACAGCCGCAGCCGCGCTGGCAGCTGCGGTTACCGCGCGAGCCCTCGCTTCCACAGGAGACCACAAGGGCGCCCTGCGCGCGGTCGCCGACGCCCGCTCCATCGCCGAGCGCTTGGACGCAGCCCAAGGCGCCGACACCTGGTTCGGCTACCCCCTCCAGAAGCACCACGTCCATCTCTCCCAAGCATTCACCTTGATGGGACGGACCCGCGAAGCGCACGCCGAACAGGAAGCGGCGCTCTTCCTCACCCGATCGCCATCCGTCATGACCCGCGCACTGCTGGCCATGGACGCCGCAACCTGCCTGAAGGTCGACGGGGATCATCCCGCAGCGGCAGATGCGGCCGCTGGCGTCTGGCAACGGCTCCCCCCGGCGTACCGAGACGGGCTGATCCGATCCCGCGCCGACGCCCTGCACCAGTCGCTCGTGGGCAGTGCCCACAGCAGATTTGGTGAAGCGCTTGCCAGTTGAACGGGCTCGGCCGTGTTGTGGGAGGGATCCGAGCAGCGCGGTGACATGGCCGGCATTGCGGCGCACCATGTCGCGAATGGCGTCCTCGCCGGCGACTTCTCCGCCGAAGGAGTGCAGGTGACCGCCAGGGGTTGTAAGAGGTGTGGCTGAGGACAGAAATCTTCGAGCTGGCGGTCGACACCGGCTTCCAGGCCGAGGCGGTCGGAGGAGATGCGCAGATAGGCGCCAGGGCGTTTGGGGGCGTATGCCGCAAGGTGATCGTGGAGGTTGAGGGTGACCTGTCCGCTGCGGGCATAGGCGGGGACCTCGAAGTCCTCCCAGACGGTGGGGGCTGCTGATGGCACGGTGTCGGCTCCTGGCGCTCGGTGGCTCCGATACCGGGCACTTTCCGACGAACTCAGGGGTTTGGTGGTGCCGTGGATCCGCTGCAGGGTCCGCGGCCACCTCCTGGATACTGATCACCATGCGCACTGACTTTGATCCCGCTGCTATGTCCCGCAACGAGTTCTACAAGCTGCTGACCGCCACCGTGGTGCCGCGGCCGATCGCCTGGGTGTCGACCATCGCACCGGCCGGTGGCGACCGCGACGGACAGCGCGCCCGCGGTGTGCGCCCCGACGACGTCACCGATGTGGTCGCCGACGTAGACCTGCGCATGGTGCTTGCTCCCGGTTACATCATCCGGTGGAAGTGCCGACGACCAGGGCCTGCGGGCCGTGGTCGCCAGGTATGTGCTGTCTGATGCGTCGCTAGATCGCGGTGAAACCGCCGTCAGCGGCGACCACGGCTCCCGTGACGAAACTGGAGCGGGGCGAGACGAGGAAGCACAGGACCTCGGCGATCTCCTCGGGCTGCGCCACACGTCCCAGTGGCTGCGCGGCGGCGAAGGACGCCAGGTAGGCGCGGCTGTCGGGGCGGATCGTGTCGAGGAAGTCCGTCTCGATGACGCCCGCGGCCACGAGGTTGGCGCGGATGCCCAGCGGGCCGCCCTCGACGGCGAGCACCTTGGTCAGTTGGGCCAGAGCGCCCTTCGACGCACTGTAGGCGGCGCCTTCGGGCAGGGCGACGGTGGAGGCGTACGAGCCGGTGCTGACGATGGCGCCGCCGCCGCGCCTCTTAATGGCCCGGAATGCCTCGCGGGCGCAGAAGAAGGAGCCGCGGGCGTTGACCGCCATCACGGTGTCCCAGTCCTCGGCCGTGGTTTCGGTGACGGGCTTGTTCTGGGTGCGCCCGGCATTGTTCACGAGGATGTCCAGTCCGCCGAAGGCGTCCAGGGCCGTTGCCACCGCGCGGTGGGCGGTCTCCTCCTGGGTGGTGTCACCGTTTGTCGTGACGACGCCGGGAAACTCCTCCGCCAGGTTCGTGACGTCGGGGCGGAGGTCGAGGGCGACGACCCGGGCGCCGCGGGCGTGGAGGAGCGCCACGGTCTCCCGGCCCACCCCTCGCGCGGCTCCAGTGACGAGGGCGATCTTCCCAGCGAACTCGGTGGATTCGGATGTTGCGGCGGATGCGGTTGCAGGTGTCATGGTGCGGTCCCTGGAGAAGGTGAGTGTGAGTGCAGGCGCCGGTGCAGGGCACCTGAAGTGCTGTGCAGTGGTGCGGTGCGCGGACCGGGTGGGCGCGCCGTTGACGCGTTCACGGCAGGCCCACGCGGACGTCGTACGGCTGGGGTGTTCAGTGCGCGGTGAGCCCGCCGTCGACCACCAGCTCCGCGCCGGTGACGAACGAGGAGTCGTCGCAGGCCAGGAAGAGGATCGCGGGGGCGACCTCGTCGGCGCGGCCAGCTCGGAGCATGGGGGTGCGTTGGATGTCCGGCTGCTGGTCGCCTTGGTCGTCCAGGAGGTCCTGGATCATCGGCGTGGCGATCACCCCAGGATGCACCGAGTTGATCCGTACTCCCTGCCGGGCGTACTCGACCGCGGCGGTCTTGCTCAACAGGCGCACGGCCCCCTTGGACGCCTGGTAGGCCGCAGCCGCACCGCTTCCCACCAGGCCGAGTACTGACGACGTATTGATCACCGACGCGTTGCCGCTCGCACGCAGGAGCGGCATCGCCGCCTTCATGCCGAGCCATGTGCCTTTCTGGTTCACGTCAATGACTCGGTCCCACGCCTCTTCCCGCGTGTCCTCGATACCTGGCCAGTCCAGGATGCCGGCGAGGTTCACGAGCACGTCCAGCGTTCCGAACCGGTCGCGTACGACGGTGATCACTTCGTCCCACTCCCGCGCGGAGGAGACATCGAGGCGGGCAGCGACGACCTCCGCACCGCGTGCCTCGATCCGGTGGGACAGCTCCCGCAGGGAGCCTTCGGCGATATCGGTGATCACCAGTCGGGCGCCTTCGCTGGCGAAGAGCTCGGCGGTCGCTGCGCCGAGGCCGCCAGTCGCGCCCGTGATCAGCGCGACCTTGCCGTCAAGTCGTTGTCCTGTCATGGATGTGGTCCTTGATTCTCGTTGGTGTTGACTGACTGTTGTGTCGGGACTCCCTGGTCCGCCGACGGCGGAGTCGCCCCCCGACACCAGGGCGGTCACGGGCCCGGACCTCTCTACGGCTGCTTCTGCTCCCGGTAGAGCACGAGGTGCTCGTGATAGAGCACTCCGTCCCGGATGTCGCCCGTGGAGGTAAAGCCGGTGTCGTCACCGCTCCACCGAGTCTGGGCAGGTCACCGGCCATCAACTAGGACGCGTGCTGCCTGGGCATGGCACACCCAGGCAGCGCACCGAGCCCTCGCCTAGCCATGAACACATGGACGACAACCACCTGGGAGACTTCCTGCGCGCATGCCGCGCCGACCTGCGGCCGGAGGCCGTCGGCATGGCGAGTTACGGGCCCCGCAGAGTCACCGGACTGCGCCGCGAGGAGGTCGCCGTCCTGGCCGGAGTCAACGCCGACTACTACACCCGCCTGGAACAAGGCCGCGAGCGCAACCCCTCACCCCAGGTGATCGACGCACTCAGCCGCGCACTGCACCTCGACACGGACGCCCGCGTGCACTTGTACCGGCTGGCCGGGGCCACGCCGAACGACCGGCCCTCCGCCCATGCCACCGAGCAGGTGAGCCCAGCGCTGCGACAGCTGATGGACGGCTACCCGAACACTCCAGCGTTCGTCATGAACCGGACCCTGGACCTCCTCGCCGCCAACGCCCAGGCCGATGCCCTCTACGCCCCGTTCGATCCGGCGGACAGCTTGGCCTGCATGACCTTCCTTGACCCCGCAGGCCGCAACTTCTACATGGACTGGGACCGGGCAGCACAGGCCACCGTCGCCAACCTCCGCGAGGCAACCGGATTCGACCCGGACAACCCACGGCTGCGCGAACTCGTCCGCACCCTCACCGAGGACAACGCGGACTTCAACCGTCTCTGGAACGCCCACACCGTGCGTGGCAAGACCCAGGACGCCAAACACTTCCTCCACCCGGATGTCGGCCCCCTCACCTACCAGGCTTTTGACGTACGCGACGCCCCCGGCCAGCAGCTCGTCATCTACCACGCCGAACCAGGCAGCCCCAGTGCCCAGTCCCTCAATCTGCTCGGTTCCATCCATGCCACCCGCCGCCGGCCCGCCCCTCGGTCTCACCGCTGATCAGCTGACGGAGCATGGAGATAGGGCGGCAATAGTGCCCGGTCGATTTCGCCCCCGCGTGTTTCAAAGGGGTGGCTCGTGAAACGGGCGATCACCCGGCGGTCCACCTGCGACGATCATGTTTCATGAGTTGTTGCAAACAGCTGGATGCCTGAAACACCCTCATGAAATGATCCGTGGTCGTGAGCAACGACTTCAAGCGCGTGGAATCGCACGACTGTCCGATGTCCACCTGCGCCGCCCCGGCGGGCTCCCCATGCCGGACCGGCAAGGGCAAAGTGGCCATCCAGTACCACACCGCCCGCTTCCGCCTCGTGCCCCAACTCGCCAAAGTGCTCACTGTGCCGACCCCCGCCGTACGCAAGCCGGGGTCGGTTTGGACCGAGCTGCCCCGGCCGGTGAGCGCCGGCGCCGAGCCGGTCGGGCACGTCCGACTCGGATACGCCCGCGCCTCGACCGCCCGGCAGTCCCTCGACGCACAGCTCGACTCCCTCGCCGAGGCCGGGGTGACGCGGGTCTTCTCGGAGAAGATCTCCACTCGCGCCACCTTGCGCCCCGGGCTGGAGGCCGCCGTGAAGCTCGCCGGGGAGATCCGTTCCTCCGGCGTCGCCGTCACCCTCGTCGTCCACGAACACAAACGACTCGGCCGCGGCATCGAACTCGCCATGCTCGCCGAGGAGCTGAAGGCGAGCGACGTCGGCCTGGAGTTCCTCACCGGGGAGCTCAAGGGCTCGCACGACCCCTCCGGGATCGTGTTCACGGTGCTCGCCGCGATGTCCGGCATGGAGCGCGAGTACATCCGCGACCGCACCCTCGAAGGCCACGAGTCCGCCCGCAAGCGTGGCAAGACTATCGGCGGCGCGGGCGTCACCGACGAGTCCATGCTGTCCATGGCCCTTCACCTACGCGACAAGAGGATGAGCCTGCGCGACATCGCCAAGCGGCTCGTCATCACCACGGGCGCGAAGAAGGGCCAGCACCCCTCGGCCGCCACCGTCATGCGGATGTTGCAGGAACACGACGAACAGGCCGCCACGGCGGCGGGCGCGTGATCCCCTGGCTAGTTTGCGGCTGGGGTCCGAGCTAGGACACCGGGGCCGACATGCACCGTCGGGCTGCCCTTGGCGATAGTGCCCACGGCCAGCGCGACGAAGCGGCTGTCGTCGATCAGTCTGACCTGCAGCGACGGATGGAAATGCCCGATGCGAAGCCCGGTTGGCCCGCACCTGGCCCGGATCTTGGTATGTGGCGCCAGCGGCGGAGCTTCTCGCGGCACTCCCTGGCAATGTTGCAGCCGCCGTCCAGCTACCGGGTCAGCCCGACTTCGGCGGCTTCTGCGCGTCGAAAGCGAAGAGAGTGTTCTTGGCCGCGGCCACGATCACCGCACGCCCTGCAAGAGTCACACGTGGGCTTGCGCCCTGCTGGCCCGTCAAACCATCGACCTGCGGATCTGTTGTCCACAGGATTTTGCCATCGTCCGGCGACAGCGCGACCACCCGGCCGGTGGCCGAGCTGAAATACAGTGCGTCCGCTCCCGCACCAGGACCCGACGCGCCCTCCACGCCGGTTTGCCGCGACCACTTCTTCCGGCCGGTCGCGGGGTCGAGTGCTGTGACGAGGCCGGTCTGCCCGCTCACGTATACGGTGCTGTCCGCCATGCCGGGCGTCCCCGCGTATGTCTTGGCCAGTCGGGAGTACGTGACCTTCCGCGAGGCCGGGTCGACCTGCGCCACCCCGTTGTAGCCGGCCAGCTCCGTTCCCTTCCTGTGTACTTGCAGGAGTACGAGCCTGCCGTTGGCGACGCCCATCGGCACGGCGGGGCCGTTGACCGCGATGGGCTTGCCCAGTGTCCCCGAGGCGCGGTCGACCGGGTACAGGGTGGGGTGGCGCACTGCCAAGGCATCCACCTCCGCATCCTTCGCGCACATCGCGACGAGCTGTGGCCCTACCGGGACGGGAGCGCACTGCGTACCCGCTGGGAATGGCGACGTCCATGTGACCTGACCGCTGTGCGCGTTGCGGGCCTCGAAGCGGGAGTTGGAAGCGTCGACCGTCACGACGTCGGAACCGATGACAATGGCGTCCTGAGTCCGACCCGTGACGGCCGTCGACTGGGCGCCGGACGGCACGGACCACAGCTCCCGTCCGTTGTTCGCGTCGATGGCCACCACCTCGCTCGGAGGGTCCTGCGGGGCGTCCTGGGCGGCGAAGCGGTAACCGAGCACCGTGTCGTCGGTGGCGCCCACCAGGTGCATGCCGTTGACGGGGACGCCGGGGCTCTTCGCCGTCCACACCCGCGAGCCGTCCCTGGCCCTGATACGGGTCGCGACAACACTGCCGCCCCCGCAGAACAGCGCGTCGCCGCGCACGACGCAACGCAGTTCGTCGGGGATGTCCGGGCGACCGCCGGGCACGGCCTTGTGCCACGGCTCGAAGCCGTCCGGAAGTGCGGCACCCGGCACTGCAAGGCTGTTGCCCTTGTCGCCGCCGCTGTTCCCCCCGAAGCCGCCCGCCGTCAGTGCGGCGACTCCTCCACCGATCGTTGCCACCGTGACCGCGACCGCGGCCGTGAACACGGGACGCCATCGGGGACGCAATCGGCGGCCGATGGAGGCGTCGGCGCTCCCTGTATCGGGACCGGCCGGGGTGGTGGTCGGGGCTGCCGGCGTCGGGGTGGCCGGCGTCGGGGTGGCCGGCGTCGCGAAGTGATGCTCGGTGACCATGTCGCGGGTGCGGGCCGCGCCAACTTCCCTCGCGTCGATCTGGCCGAGGTCGGTCGGCAGGTCCCGAAGCAGTACGAGGAGTTCGTCCGCCGAGGGGCGCCCGTTGGACTCCTTGGCCAGGCATGACTCGGCGACCGTGCGCAAGGCCATCGGCACATCTTCCAGCGACGGCTCCTCGTGCACCACCTGATACGCAGCTATGTATGGGCTGTCCGCGTCGAAGGGCCCGTGGCCCGTCGCTGCGTACGCCAGCAGCGTCCCCAGCGAGAAGACATCGGACCGCGGCCCCACATCGCGCGGCGCCTGCAACTGCTCCGGCGACATGAAGGGCGGCGTACCGATGACCCGCCCTGTAATCGTCAGCGTCTGCTGGTCCACGGCGCGCGAAATGCCGAAGTCGATGACGCGTGGGCCCTCGGGCGAGAGCACGACGTTCGAGGGCTTCAGGTCACGGTGGATGACCCCCACCCGGTGGATGTCCCGCAGCGCCTCCGCCAGCCCGATGGCGAGCCTTCGCAGCTCCGCTCCGCTCAGCGGGCCCTTCGTGGCGATGCGCCGGGCGAGCGTGTCCCCCTGGATGTAGGTCGTCGCCATCCACGGCTGCTCGGCCTCAGGGGCAGCGTCGACCACGGCGGCGGTGAACGCGCCGCTCACTCGCCTTGCCGCCGCCACCTCCTGCCGGAAGCGAATGCGGAACTCGTCGTCCGCCGCGAACTGCGGGTGGATCAGTTTGATCGCGACAGGACGACCCGAACTCGTACGGGCCAGAAAGACCGTGCCCATGCCACCCGAGCCGAGTCGCGCCTCAAGCGGATAACCGCCGATTTCGGCTGGATCACCTGCGCGCAGCGACACTCTTCCCGACCTCCTGTCCCTCGTGCACCTCTGCCACCACGGGCCTGCGTATCTCTCCTGCACACAAGTTAGCCGCAGGGCAGTACAGCAGAGCAGAGTGGGTGGCGAACAGGACCTCAGGGCTGCCGCTCCCGTGTCGCACGCGACGAAGCCTCGCCAAGAGGAGGGCGGATTCCAGAGCTTGCTGCAACACCGTGGTCGGTTGGCACGGCGACTGCTGCCAGCAGTTGGTCTTCACCGCACCGGGCCTCGACCGCGACAGCTTGGAGCGGGCCTTCGACGGCGGCCCCCGCAGGTGCATCGGGGAGAGCTTGCCCTGATCGAGAAACCCTCACTTCGATTCTGACACTTGGGACACTGCGGCCCGTTCCAAGTACGCGTGTCCGGCCAGGCCGCCACCATCGCGAGGCGGTGATGGAGCTTCTTGAAACGACCAGGGCTACTCCTCGCCCCACTTGGTCCAGCTCGGACCCCGCGGCCGATGCGGTCTATGCCGCTCTGGACATGCCGTTTGCCGTCCCGGTCGGCCAGATCTCGGCCGCGCACCAACACCGCGCCTGGTCCGTGGACTTCTGCGGATGAGGGGGCCGCCTTGCGGCACGCGGGTCCGCATCGGCCGGCGTGGCCCGTGCCGACGACCATGACGACCGCGAGGGCCGAGAACACGATCGCCGTCGCGTGGCTGCTGAACTGGACGGCTGCGCCGGTCAGCAGGGCCCCCAGGCCCAGCCCGCCCGCCGGAGCAATGCTGGTGATGATGGTGCCGAGTTTCTTGTGGCGTTCCGGGGCGTGTTCCACGACCGAGGCCGAGAAAGCGCTCGTGGCGGCACCGGTGGCGACGCCCTGGATGGTGCGGGCCGCGATGACCCAGCCGATGTCCGGAGCGAAGACGAACATGAGCATCGCCCCGAGCTCCACCAAGAGCGACCCGATCAGGACAGGCCGGCGTCCGATGTAGTCGGACAGCGATCCGGCGACCAGCAGAGCCGCCAGCAGGCCGAGCGCGTAGGAAGCAAAGGCAACCGTCAGCACCCAGGCGGGGAAGTGCCATTGCTGCTCGAAGACGACCAGCAGCGGCGTGGGCGCGCCTGCGGCCACATAGAGCGCCGCGAAGACGGCAGCCGACCCGGCGAACGCCGCGGAAGAAGGAAGCAGCCTGCCGGACCGGTCGGGCTCAGGGGCCGCGGAGCCATGGCCGCGGTCACGCCTTGATGCGATGTGGAACATCTCGGAGCCCCCTAAGGCCAAACTCTGTGCATTACGTTCACCGTAAACCCGGAGGAGGCTTAATGCCAAACGATGTGCGTTACGGTGGAGGCATGGTTGCAGAATCGTCCCCGCGGCGGCGCACCGGAGGCCGCAGCGCCCTGGTGCTGACGTCCATCAGGAAGGCCGTCGAGGAACTGGTCGCCGAACGTGGCAGCGACGCCGTCACCATCCCCATGGTCGCGGAGCGTGCCGGGGTCAATCACTCGAGCATCTACCGACGGTGGGGCGACGCGCGCGCCATGATCAACGACCTGGCGACCTACCGGCTCGACCCGGATCGCGGCCTTCCCGACACCGGAGACCTGCGTGCCGATCTGACCGCGTGGGCACAGGAGTTGCTCAGCCATTACGGCGTCACGGTGAACGCCGCCCTGCTGCGGGGCGGAGCGGCCGCAGCCGGTGAGAGCGAGTCGGACTGCCTGCGCGACCGCCGGGCAGAAGCAGCCGGCTTCGCTTCCCGGCCCGGCAGCACCTTCAGCGGCGACGAGGTCATCGACCGGGTGGTGGCCCCCATCATCTACCGGGTCATCTTCCTGCCCTGGACGCTGCCCGAAGTGGATGCGCGCACGTACGTCGATGACCTCTGCAACCGATCCAACTGATCCCCACCTCGCGGAACAGGTCTCACCAGTTCGCGGAACAGGTCTCAGCGGCGCTCCTCGGGGAAGTCGTCGCCGTACATCGGCAGGCCGCTCAGGGACTGCTTCCGGGACGCTTCCTCCTCGATCACGTCCCAGTGCTCCACCATGATGCCGTCCTCGAGGCGGAGGAAGTCGACGGCGATCCACGGAGCGGGCTGCCCGTGCCCCGAGAAACGCCCGCGCACCATGACCATGTCCCCTTCCGCCATGATCAGCTCGCATTCGTGCTTCAGCTGAGCCGGGGAGCTCTTGACCAGGTCGAAGAGCCCCTCCCGGCCGGGCGCGATATGGGCGCTGTGTTGGATGTAGCCGGGGGACCAGAATCGCTCGGCAGCGGTGTAGTCCCGCTTGTTGAAAAGGGCGTCGAAAGCTTCACGGACGAGAGCCTTGTTCTTGTCTTCGACGGTGCTCATGGGGTAACTACCTTCCGTCTTCCATCTTCTGCCTTCTGCCTTCCGCCTTCCGCCTTCTGCGTCAGTCGATGAACACGCTCCATGCGACGGCGTTGAGGCCGTCGGCAAGGAAGATGTCGGTTCCGCCGAGGGGCTTCTCCCAGGACGGCATCAGCTCTGCTGCCCGAGCGACGACCGCGTCCATCCAGACCTTGCGCTCCGCCTGCCGATTGCTCTTCGGCACGTCGGCGGCGGCGGCCTCCTTCAGGTCAACTGTCCGCAGCGCCTCGGCAGCGGAGGGTCGCAGGTCACGTATGTACTCGCGATTCGTCTGCACGTCCTCGGGAGTGCCGTACAGGGACATGTGACCGGTCACGAGGGTCTCGAAGTCGTACTCCAGCAGGTGATCCATGGCCTCGAAGTACGCGGGCACGTGCGCGGGGAAGACAAGGCGGAAGGACGGCGCGTTCTTGATGGTGAAGCTGTCCATCGCCGCCATGGTCTTCTGTTCCGGGAGGTGGATGAACACATTGCCCGCCTGGTGCCAGTCCCCGGTGTAATCGAGGACGAACCTCACTCCGTCGATCTGGAGTTCTTTCCTGGTCCCGTTGAAGGTCTCGTTGGGCAGGGCCGCCTGTCGTCGTGCGCCTCCTTGATGAATCGGGCGGTGAGCTCATGGGCGATGATCTTCAGGCCGCGCCGGTCCAGCAAATGAGCGGCCCCGGTGTGGTCGGCGTGCGCGTGGCTGTAGATGAGGCGAGTTATCGGCTTCGGGGTGACTTCCTCGATGGCCATCAGCAGCTTTTCGCCCAGGACTGGAGGGGCGTCCACGACACGGTGGGTATCCGCGACGTGGCCACTGAGGCCGACGTGGCCGTCACCACGCTCTTCTCCCACTTCGCCCCCAAAGAGGCCCTGGTGTTCGAGCAGGACCAAGACTTCGAGCAACGCCTCACATAGGCGGTCACCGGCCGGTCGCCGCACGAGCCGCTCATCCCTGCGCTACACCACGAGATCCAGGGGTAAGTGACCTTCCAGGTATCGCAACCTGATCCGGAAGGCCCACACACGGGAGTTGTGGACACCAGCTCCCGTTGATCGGGCTGGGAGAGGACGCTGTGCCTCGCGGGATTTCCGCTGGCGGAGTGCCTGGACGGTGGGCCTCGGAGTCACGGGGTCCGGTTTCGTGCCTCACCGTCCGCGCCAGATGCATCAGGTGATCAGGCCGGCGCTGATCAGCCAGATGTGTTCGCAGGTCGAAGATGCCTTTTGCAACTCCCCGCGGGATTCCTGCGAGGCGTGGTAGAAGGTCCGCTCGATCATCCAGCACAGGGCGCGTGCCATCGCTGACGCTTGTTTCGGTTCGCTGCCGGCTTGGATGCCGGCTCGTTCCAGGACGACGGTGATGGCCGTGATGAACAAGTCAGCCGTGTGGCTCCACAACTCGCCGATCTCCGGCACGGTCAACGACAGGTCGATAGCCGTGCGCATGACCAGGCCGTGCTCATCCCACAGCTCAACAGTGCGCCGCATGGCTGCTGCGATGGCCTGGCGCGGCTCGTCGGTCTGCGCAGTGGCCCGGGACCGCTCCCACAGGTGCTCGACGGTCCGGGCCACGAGCGCCGTGACCACTTCTTGTTTGGACCCGAAGTAGAAGTACAGAGCGCCGCGTGTGATGCCGGCACCCTGCGCGATGTCGCCGACTGTCATGGCGTCGTAGCCCTTCTGCGCCAGCAGAGCTTCGCAGGTGTCCAGAATGGCCCGCTCTCGGACATCGCCTTTGCGTTCGGTGGCGCGCCGGCTCCGCGCGGGGTGGTGGCTGGGCATCAGAGCTGATCGCCCTCGGCGAAGTCGGTCGTACGGGAGAGGGGCTCCCATGCGCGGATGTCCTCGTCCACGGCCGTGCGCGCGGCGGTGACCAGTCGCAGCGCGTCCGAGCCCAGGACAAGGTGAGCCGGCGGCTGGTCGACTGATGCGATGTGGACCACGGCGTCCCCGGCCTTGGCCGGATTGCCCAACTGGTTCCCGCTGGCCTTCTGCCGCGCTTCCCGGATGGGGGTGAACAGCTCGTCGTAGTCGTCGATGCACTGCGCGGCGCGTGTCATGGACCGTCCGGCCCAGTCGGTGCGGAAGGAGCCGGGCTCGATCGCGGTCACATGGATCCCGAACTGTGCGACCTCCTTGCCCAGCGCCTCAAGGATGCCTTCCAGGGCGAACTTGCTACCGCAGTAGGCAGACATACCGGGCACGGCCATGAGCCCGCCCATGGAGGTGACGGCCATCAGGTGTCCGCGACGGCGCTGGCGCATGTGGGGCAGGGCTGCCTGCAGCGTGGCCACGGCCCCGAATACGTTGACCTCGAACTGCCGCCGCACCTCGGCCAGCGGGGTTTCCTCGAAGGTGCCCTCCAGGCCGTAGCCCGCGTTGGCGACGACGACATCCAAGGGACCGACGCTCTGCTCCACCTCCGCGACCACACTCGAGACGGCGTCGCCGTCAGTCACATCCAGGATGCGGCCGTGAGCGTACCCGGGTTTCAGCCCGTCGAAGGCCCGCAGGTCCTCCTCGGAGCGGACCGTTCCAACGACGGTGTGCCCGGCGGCCAGGGCGGCCTGGGCGAAGGCACGGCCGAGGCCCGTGCTGACGCCAGTGACGAGCCACTTCTGCTGCTGCACTGTTCCTCCAGAAAGGTCTCACGAGAAGCTGGACTGCCCCCTCACTCGGAAAGTCTACGCTGCGTCGAGTGTAATCAACATGATGCTGATTCCGTTGCCCCAACGGCACCATGCTCAGCCGAGGTCAATCCAGCCCCTCACCGACCCGCTCGCTCCGGCTGAGACGATCACGCTGTGGGTGGAGTGATCACGGCATCGGCGCCGTCCTGGATAGGGCCCTTACTGGGCTGAGCCCGCGCTGCTTCGGCAAATTGGTAGCCGCAGTACGACGTGAGCAAGCCGCAGATCGACCGCGCGGCTGGCCCTGGAGTCTGTCGCTGGAGGATCGCGTCCTGCTGGTCACGGCGTACTGGCGCACAAACTTGACCATGCGCCAGCTGGCGCCGCTGTTCGGGATCTCCAAGTCGGCCGCAGACCGCATCATTGACCACATCGGCCCGCTGCTGGCACTCCGGCAGCAGAGCCGGTTCCACAGGGACACCGTCCTCATCGTCGACGGCACCCTGGTGCCCACCCGCGACCTCTCAGTGGCCGAGCAGTCGAAGAACTATCGATACTCCACGGCCCATCAAGTTGTGATCGATGCCGATACCCGCCGGGTCGTAGTCGTCGGTCGGCCCGCGCCGGGTAACCGGCATGACTCCCGAGGCTGGGAGGAGTCCGGCGCCTCTCGACGTGCGTGAGGCACTGTGTCCTCCAGGCAGGACAGGGGCCAGTCGGGGATGAGGAGTTTCGCTGGCCATGGACCGGTCCGTCACGAGGTCATCGCCCCAGCATCGAACACGCAAGCGACATCAAAACTCAGTGCCATCGATCCAGGCCGGCCAGAACGACTCCCGAACCCACCGACAAACGACTCCCCTGAGAAAGAACTGACACAGAGACGGCAAAGCCGCCGTGCTCCCAGATGTCATCGCCGGGCCCCCAGGCGCTACGCCCAGCGAGCCAGGGCGGGGTCTGCCGGCCCGATTCACCACCGCCTCCGGCGCGCGGTCGCGGCAGCACTCGCCGAGCACCTCCCCCTCACCGGTGCGTTGGCTCTGGACCGAGACGGTGCCCCGGCCGATGGTGGCGCTGAGCGTGGCGGCGACGTACTCGACCGCACCGCCCACAGGATGCTGATCAGTGTCGACTGAGCCCGGCCGGGCCCGCCTGCTTTGTGGAGTAGTCCGTAGTGCGCCCTGCCGTCGGCCGCCGGAGGCTGAGGTCATGGAAGCCACACCGCCGATGCGGACCGTCTGGCGAGGTGTCGTCACCTTCGGCATGGTGGTCTTGCCTGTACGGCTGGTCGCTGCGACCGAGGAGCATCGCGGCCGGTTCAGGGAGATTCACTCCGTTGACGGGGGCCGAATCCGTCACAAGCGCGTCTGCGAGGTCGACGGCCCGCAGGAGGAAATCCCGTACGGGGACGTCGGGCGGGCGGTGGAGCTGCCGGACGGAGGGCTGGTGCCGGTCACCGACGAAGAGCTGGAACGCCTCCCTTTGCCAACGCGGCACGTGGCGGAAGTCCTCGGCTTCGTCCCGGGCTCCGATATCGACCCGATCAGCTATGGCCGCGCCTACTACGCGGCGCCCGACGGGGCGGCCGCGGACCGCCCGTACGTCTTGCTGACCGAGGCCCTCGCGCGCACCGGCTATGTGGGCCTCTGCAAAATCGCCCTCCGCCAGCGCGAAAGACTGGCGGTGCTGCGCCCCCGGCACGGGGTGATCGTGCTGCAGACCCTGCTGTGGCGCGACGAGGTGCGCGAGCCCGGAGACCTGAGCCCGTCGGCGCCCGTCACCGACCGGGAGCTGCAGCTCGCCGAGATGCTCCTGTCCGAACTCACCGGGGTCGAGGTGCAGCAGCTGGAGGACGAGTACGGGCACGCGCTGGAGCAACTGGTGGCTGCCAAGATCGTGGGAAGCGAAGTGCCGGCGCTGCTGACGCCGCAGCCTGCCGTCGACCTTATGGCCGCCCTGGAGCAGAGCGTCCAGGCCGCGCGCCGCTCCCGCCGCTAGGCCGGTCCGGCCGGCGCTCCGTCAGTGGAAGCCCGGCATTCCGGGTGAGTCGATGTCGACGGTGACCGCGCCGGGCGGGTAGGCGTCCTCGTTGCCGGTCAAAGGGGTGGGCGTGGCACCCCGCTCCCGGTGGAGAAGGCGGGACGGTCACGGCGGGTGCGGTGCGTGCTGTGCCCGTCGTCCGACCGGCTTTGAAGGCGCGGATGGCGCCGCGTGGCCAGTGCTCGACCTGGGGCCGGTCATTGCTCGGCCGTGTCGGCCAGCGCAGTGGTCAGCTCAGGGTCCTCGGGCTTGCCGCAGCCCCCGGCGAAGAGTGCCTGGGCCTGAGCGAGCAGGGCTTCGGTCTCCTCCCAGGCCCAGCACGCTCCGCACAGCCCGCCGCCATCGGGCGGGCCGCACCGTGGGCCGTGGTCAGGCGTTGAGGTCCAGAACGCAGACCGGCTCACCATCCCAGCGCTTCGGCGCGGTGGTGGCGACGATCGCCCCGTCAGGGCGGTCCGGGGTGGGCTGGGCCGCGTACTGGCTGTGGGCCGCGGCCCATGTCTCCCGCTGCGCCACGGCCAGGGCTGCGGGCAGGTCCAGATTCAGAACGGTGATGCCGGGCAGGGCAGCGAGGTGCTCGGGAGTACCGGGCCGGGCGCGGCCGGCTTCAACGAGCGCACACGTCGGTGCGTAGAGGTACCAGCCGGGTTCGGCGTGGGCCCGGTGGATCAGACGGGAGGCGAGGACGTTGCCCTGGCCGGCCGCGGTCATCGCGGTGTCGTCCAGGACGATGTGCATGGCGTCGCTCACTGGCCGGTCACCTGAGCCAGACGCCGGTCGAGCTCACTGTCCAGGTCCTGCTGCTGGGCCGCGGTGGGGGCGTAGCCGTTCCACTCGTTCAGCGCGGCGAGGGCCTTCTCCGCGCGCTCGGCGCGCTCGGCCGGGGTGAGCAGGGTCTCGGCCAAGCGCGCCAGGTAGGCGCGCAGCGACAGGCCCTCGGCGGCCGCGATCGCCGCAAGCCGGTCCTTCCCCCGTACCCACCCAGTCGGGGTGGAGATTCCGACGAGGTCCCGCACCGTCAGGCCAATGGGGCCGGCACCAGTGGGGCCGGATTGCCACCCCGTCTGGCCCTGGCCGCGTTCCATTCCATCAGGAGCCGCGCGGGCAGCTCAGGGCGCGGGGCGACGCGGACGGCGACGGGGTTGATCCACACGCCCCGCGGACCGATCCGCTTGACGAACCCGCGTGAGGCGAGCCGGTGAACCGCTTCGAGGACCTCGCCGCGGGTCAGGAAATCGATGGGCGCGAGCAAGAACTCCAACTGCCAGTTCCTCATCGTCGGCGGCACCTCGGGCCGTCGCCTCCCCGCCTGTTCCCACGCCAGCGTCTCTGTGCAACCACACCACCAGGGTGTTGTCGGAGTCGGGGTCCAGTTCGAAGTGATTGCGGCCCTGCTCCGTATCCGACGGCAGGATCCGGTATGCGGCAGGGGTGCCATGGCGCGCTCGGCATCCTGGATGCGGCCGCGGTGCAATTGGGAGCGACCGGCCCGGTCGGGCGCGCACTTCTGTCCCGGTGCGGCCCGGCAGTCCGGACAAGTGCGGGCGTGGGCCTTCTCCCGGACCGCGGTCGGCGCTGCCCGACTCATGCCTTCCTCATCTCCACAGCCAAGCCTCCGGGCTGACTAGGCAGGCGCCGTTGCCTCCGGCTTGGGGCGCGGCGGTCATTGCTTGCCAGCGCTGAACACCGCTGCCGAGGGCCCGCTTCCCTGCCCGGCCTTTCCTGGGCGCAGCGTCCACGGCACGGGGAAGGTGTGGGTCAGCCACTCGGTGGCGACCAGCCGCTGGACGATGAAGGCACGCAGTTCCCGTGACTCCAGCGGCCAGCCCATCCCCCCGCAGAGCTGTGTGATCGAGGGGCCGTGGCCGTGCTCGGCCCGCCAGGTCGCGGCGAACTCTGCAGCGCGCGGGCCGCGGTCGGGCTGCGTGTACTTCCACGCGGCGTACGCGGTTCGCACCTTCGGCATGACCTGCATGGACAGGCCCTGCTGCAGGAACGCCCGCGCCACCCGCTCCAGAGGCAGCGCGCATAGCGGGCAGTGCTCCACGGCCTCGGCGTGACGGCGCAACGCCGGACTCACCCCGTCCTTCCACACCTCCCAGCGCACCCGGACGAGCACCATGCTGTCGTGCGAGCGCGGGTGCATGCCGGACAGGTGCCGTACGGACTCGTCCAGCAGATACCGGCCGTCGGCCAGGTCGACGACGAACCCCTTCGACAGCAGCTCGGGCAGCGCCTGGCGGCAGTGCCCGGGCATCTCGTCGGGCAGCACACCGGCGCGGTCGTTCGAGCTGTGAGCGGCCAGGAACAGCGCCGCCAGCCGCGCCGCCGGGGAGGAGCCCGCGAGCGGTTTCGCGGCGAGCGTGCGGGTCATCCAGGCCGAAACCCGCGACCGCGCCGTCTCGCTGAGCGGCAGTTCCTCGGCCAGGTTCGGCACCGTGACGGCCACGGGAGTCTCGCCATCACCGCTCAGCAGGTCACCCGCGAACTGCCAGCCCAGAGCGGTGAGAGCAGCGACAGCACCCTCCGGGTCAGTCAGGCGCAGGTCCTGCCCCGGGACATGTCCGGTTCCGCCCCGCGCCGCGCGGATGGCGACCACTCCGGCCAGGAGCTGCGCATCGGCATCTGTGAGCTGCACCGAGGCGACGTAGCCCAGGAGTAGGCGTGCGGCTGCCCCCTGCTGGGTCGTCAGCAGGAAAGGCTGTGGGGCGCCTTTCGCAGCGGACGTGGTCGGGGCGTGGGAGGAGCTGGGAGGCGTCGGCACGCCTCTACAACGCGTACGGGCCCCCCACGTCACCACATATACCGCCGACAGGGGGCCGTGTGCGGCGGGACGCGTACACCCAAGGCAAGCGCCGCTCCCTGTACGGGATCGTGCGGCCGTGCCCCGGCCTGGTCCCGGTCTCACCCCAACTGGAGCTCGAACACGCCCTGGTCCGCAGCGCCCAGGAAGCCCAGGAACTGCAAGAGGCCGGGCACGAGGGCCGGATCAGCCACTTCGACCTTCCCGAGCACGAGAGCTCGCCATGTGCTGACGTCCGCCCCGGGACTCGTCTATTGAGCTTTGAGCGAGAACCCGTCCTCGTGAACAAAGCCACGTCGGCTTGTTCCGGCGGAAGTTCGTGCGTGGCGGGTCACGACGGCGTGCAGTGTCCGGTGTGGGGGCGCCGCTGCACTCCGGCTCTCCGCTTTCGAGCACGCGGAGCAAGGATGCGGTGACGACACGTGTGCTACGCCCGATGCGCAGCACACGGCACGGGAACTCCCCGCGACGAACCAGGTCGTACCCCTTCGGCCGCGAGAACCCCAACGCCCTGGAAGCCTCCTCCACGCTCCCCGTTCCGTCCCAGGTGGCGCGGATGCTCGTAGGGCTATACCGGGCGCCCTGAACCTCGTTAGTCTGTTCGTACATTTCGGATTCTCCGGTGCAATAAATGGTGCTTTGTGGACATAGAGCCGGGAGTGCTGTCGGCCGGCGGCGTTGGGTAGTTGACGTCCAGACATCGTGCAGTTGGGGTGTGACAGATTCGGCGCCCGTCACGCTGAACGGACTGGACCGACTGGTTCTCGGTCCGTGGATGTCCGGTTCCCCCCGTGCCGGGGCATCCACGCCAGGCGCGGGTGGGGCTTGCTCCCTGCCCGCGCCTGCGCCTTTGCCCTCCGGTGAGGGGCTCGGGTCTCTCGGCCGGTGAAACGGAATAGGTCGGAATGGGTGCGAGCGTGCTGGTAGCGGATCGGTATCGACTGGACGAGCCGCTGGGCCGAGGGGGATGGGTGAGGTCTGGCGCGCCAGGGACCAGGTTCTCGGCCGGCAGGTGGCGGTGAAACTCATGCTGACCGACGGCGCCGATGCGAAGGCGGCCGAGGGCTTCCGTTTGGAGGCTCGGACGGCGGCTCGCCTGAATCATCCCCACGCGGTGGCCGTCTATGACTTCGGTGCTCACGATGGCCGCTTGTATCTGGTGATGGAACTCCTTGACGGGCACAGCCTGGCCCAGGAGTTGGCCACCCACGGCCCGCTGGACCCGCAACGCATGGCTGGCATCGCTGTCCAGGTCGCGGTCGGCCTGGCCGCGGCCCACCGCGATGGCGTCGTACACCGCGACATCAAGCCGAGCAATCTGATGCTGGCTGCCGACGGCACTGTGAAGATCACCGACTTCGGCATCGCGCGCTTCACCGAGGAAGCCTGCAGAGTGACCGCCGGGGAGGTCGTGGGCTCCCCTTCGCACTTGGCACCGGAGCGCGGGCTGGGACGTGCTGCGGGACCTCCGTGCTGGGCGCCCGGACACGCCCCCACGGTCAAAGAGACACGCTCTAGTCGGGTAGCCGGAGCCCATGGCCGGACCCCGGCCTCAACAAGTCCGGGGGTGCCGCCGGATGCGGCGTCAGCTGAGGCTGAGGAAGACACCCATGGCTGCGGCGGTCAGCCCGATGAACCAGCCGGTCAAGGAGTTGAGCAGCGCGACCCCGTGTCGACCGCGTACGAGCAACCGACCGGCCTCATGGCCGCAGACGCTGAATGCGGTGACAACCCCGCCCAGCAGAATCGTGCCGCTGGCCATGCGGTGCAGATAGGCCCATCCCGCCAGCGCGCCGAACAGGAAGCACCCGACGAAATTGAGGACGAACGGGACCCAGTGCGTAGGATTCCGGAAACGCGACCGAAGGTGCCGCTCCGTCCCGTAGCGCAGCGCTGCGCCGCTCAATCCACCCAGCAGCATCAGTAGTAGAGACACGGGAAAGCTCCCTTTCGCGAAACGCGCGACAACGGAGTCATGATCGCGCTGCCACTTGGTATGACGCGGTATATCGCGAATGGGCGGTGAATCACCGGCAGAAAAACGGAGCCTGCCTCTTCCGCCCTTAGGTGACCGCCCTGAAGGGTACGTCAGGTGGATAACAGTGCCACTGCCCAGTCGGCACGTCGCGGTTTCGGCGAACCGTTACGCCCTGACTCTGCACAATAACCCTTGGATCCCGGCGGGAATCCCACCGCGCGCGGGCAGAATCACCGAATGCCACACGGCAACTCCAACGGAGCAACCGCATCGCCCCGTCAGAGTGATTACGCCTTGTCAGCCGGAGTCCGGGTGGCGCGAGTGTCCGCAGTCCCATGATGATCAGGCCTAATAACCCCGACGCCAGCACACTGAGCTCTGACTCGCCGAGGAGACGCCGATAACCATGAGCGAACCGGTGCGCAAGCCACAGCTGTTCCGTGAACTCTCTGCAGAATTCGTGGGCACGATGGTCCTTATTCTCTTCGGGTGCGGCGTCGTGGCTCAGGTGGTAGCTGGAGGCGCCCTCACCGATCCGAAGGGTGGACTGGGCAACCACGACAGCATCGCCTGGGCCTGGGGGCTGGGCGTCACTCTCGGCGTGTACGTCGCGGCCCGCCTCAGCGGTGCGCACCTTAACCCGGCTGTGACGCTCTCCCTGGCCACCTTCAAAGGCTTCCCGTGGGCCAAGGTCGCGCCCTACGCTATCGCCCAGACAGCTGGCGCCTTCGTGGCCGCACTGCTGGTGCGCTGGGACTACGCCGAAGTATTGGCCAGGGCTGATCCGACGCACAGCATCAAGACGCAGTTCGTCTTTTCCACACTGCCGGGGAACGGTTCGACCACGGCCGGAATTCACGAATGGGGCGCATTCCGTGATCAGGTTATCGGCACCGCCCTGCTGGTACTCCTCATCTTCGCGATCACTGACCTGATGAACACGCCGCCCGGCGCCAATCTGGCCCCATTGATTATCGGCTTGGTCGTGGTCGCAATCGGCATGGCCTTCGGCACCGACGCCGGCTACGCGATCAACCCGGCACGCGACCTCGGCCCCAGACTTGCCAGCTTCATCACGGGCTATGGAGGCGCCTGGCGAGATCAGTGGGGCAACCTGTATTTCTGGGTGCCCATCGTCGGACCGCTGATCGGCGGCGTCCTCGGCGCCGGCTTCTACAAGTTCCTCATCGGCAACTTCCTGCCCACAGCCGAGCCCGAGCCCACCGGCCGGGTCCCCGCCCCGGAAGGGCAGTCATGAACCATGCCGGCCGCGGCGTCGTACAGGCCCGGCTTTGGACGTCATTTCATGTGGCGAGTCTGCGGTAGCAGATGAGGGTGCAGGCGATGCCGGTGAAGGCGAGCAAGTAACCATGGCGTGGTCGCACCGCCGGCGGAGGAACGCGTAAACCCGGCCCCACGGCGGGAAGTTCCCAGGCATCGCCCGCCGCTTGCTGCCGTTCTCCACCAGGTAGCGGATCGCATCGAGCATCGCCCGGTGGCAGTACGCCTCCGGCTGTCCGCCCCGGCCCAGCATCCAGCTCGGCACCGGCAGAGGGGCCGGAAGCTTTCCAGCTGAGTTGCCGGGCACCCGGCCTTTCGCATGACCCCCAAAAGTACGAGATCTGTCGTCGGGCCAGAACTGCCCATGAGCAGCGACCGGATGAGACGGGCCGCAAAACGCCGGCCCGCTACAGCCTGAGCTGCACGGATGAGGCTTTCGGCAGGCGCAATGCGGGGTGGCGTCGATGCTCACCTACCCCTTGTGAGTCAAGCCGCCCCGTAGTGGTGGGCGCACCCGCCCCGCCCTGTCACCCCACACCGGATCGTCGAGCAGGCCCTCCGCATCCGGCAGCCCGGCTCGGCGCAGGAACTCCAAGAGGTCGGTGTCGTCGTGCGCGAGCGTCCGCGCTCGGTGACGCGACGCCCGCCGCTGCCCTGCGGCGGGTGGACGGCTATGGGTGCGCTCATGCTTCCAGCCTGCGGCGTGTCGGTCGACCCGGCATTCCAGGTGCGGGGACGGCCGGAGTGCGGGCTGGCGCGGCGGCGGGCCGCCGTGTGGTGCCACGCACTGGGTCACACACCCGTATCCCACGGACGGCCGGACATCGCCGCCTCGCCGAGCGCCTCGCCGATCAAGTATCCGGCGACGGCGGCCCGTTTACAGCCCAGGGCGACTGGGCGGCGTCGCGGGTGTCAGCCGGTCGCCGCGACCCCGGCTTTGATGATGAGCATGTCGAGAAGCGCGAGCAGGGCACCGCGAGCTTCGTCAGGGGAGCGGGCATCGAGCATACGGATGGGTGTGTTCGGGTCACGCAGATGCAGCGCCGCTCTGATCTCCTCGGCGGTGTAGGGCTGTTCGCCGTGGAAGCAGTTCGCGGCAACCACGAACGGAAGCCCTCGGTTCTCGAAGAAATCGATGGCCGGGAAACCACGGTCAAGGCGTCGTGTGTCAACAAGGACGATCGCCCCGAGTGCCCCGTTCAGCAGGTCGTCCCACATGAACCAGAAGCGCTCCTGGCCAGGTGTGCCGAACAGGTAGAGCACGACCTGTGCGTCGGTGAGGGTGATGCGGCCGAAGTCCATCGCGACGGTGGTAACCGCCTTGGACTCGATGCCGTCGAGGTCATCGACGCCGACGCCCGCGCTCGTCAGCCGCTCCTCGGTGCGCAACGGCTCGATCTCGGAGACCGTCTCGACCAGGGTCGTCTTGCCGACGCCGAACCCCCCAGCGATGAGGATCTTGACGGGGGCCGCTTCCTGGGCAGGGGTGTCATATCCGGGCAAGGTTGTCCCTGATTCTCATGAGCAGGTGGACATTGGTGGTCTCGGTCCCTTCAAGGGGCGACCGGTGCTCGATCAGGCCCCGATCCGCGAGTTCGCCGAGAAGAAGCGTCATGGGAGTGAGGCGGATGTGCATGCGCGCCGCGATCTCGGCGACCGCCAGGCCGCCCGGAGGCGAGCACATCGCGAGGATGGCCTGCCACTCGCTGGGCAGACCGCCGTGGCCGTCCGCGACGGCCACGGCCGTGATCGTGGTGTCCATGGTGAGGGCGGCGTGTATAGCCGCCGTACGTCCATCAGTCAGCGCGTACAGTCGCGTCCGGCGGCGGCCTCCCTCTCGCGGCCCAGGCTCGTCCGCCATTACGAGCGCTGCGCCTGGCCGCGCTCAGGCGTGCTCAGCCACTCACCGAGCGCCTGGGCGGTGCGCACGGCTTCACCGCCCAGCTCCCCTAGCCGCGCCTTGCGGGAGGTCACCACGATAAGCGTGCTGCCCTCCCCGCACCCGACGATGCAGAGATAGCTGTCGTCCATCTCGACCAGCTGGCGGATCACCCGGCCGCCGTCGACCTCCCTGGATATCGCCTTCATCGTGGAAGCGATACCAGAGGACGCGGCAGCTATGCGCTCCGCCTGGTCCCGTTCCAGCTCGTACGAGCTGAGTTTGATCCCGTCGTTGGACAGGAGTACGGCTCCCTTGATGCCGGCGATCCTGCTCAGGTTGTTGTCCAGGACGCTGTAGATCATGTCGTTCGTTTGCGTCGTCATGGCTGATCCTGTCGGAGTTCTTCTTCCACTGTCTGAGTTCCGTGTTCGTAGTCTGCCCAGGCGTCGGCCACTTCTTCGGGTGTCGCCGCGTCCTGATCGACGGCAGTCTCCGGTGCGTGTGGCGCGCGGAGCCGCTCGGCGATGTGAGCCTGCGGGACCCGCTCGGGGAGGACCGGCTTCGCGTCACCGTCCCGTGTCACGGAGGGAAGCGGCGGCTTACTCTCCACCGGCCGCTCGGGCGAGCGCTCCGGCGTCCTACGGCCGGCCGGCGCGGTCTTCGCGTGCAAGACCAGCTCGGGCTTGCGTTCGTTGAGCGTGCCCGGTGCCGGTGCGGGCGTCACCGCCGCACGCGGCGCTTCTTTTCCTGCCCGGACCGGTTCGGTCGGCACAAGGAGTTCCTCGGGAAGGATCACCACGGCCGACGTCCCCCCGTATACCGAGCGGCGCAGCGTCACTGTGGCCCCGAGCTGTTCGGCGATGTGGCCGACCACGAAGAGTCCGAGCCGGTGCGCGTTCTCCGCCAAGACGGAATACGGCGGGGCCGAGTGCAGACGCCCGTTCATCTCCTCGTAGGTTGCGGCGGTCACCCGCGGCCCGCGGTCCTCGATGTCGACCAACAGCCCGTCTGTCACCAGTTCGGCACGGACGACCACCTTCGACTGCGGCGGGGAGAACCGGGTGGCATTGTCGAGGAGTTCTGCCACGAGGTGACTGATCTCGCTGATCACCCGCGCTGCCACGCTGATCTCGTCCAGGGCCTGGCGCTCGATCCGCCGGAAGTCCTCGACTTCCGCGGCGGCTTCGCGCAGCAGGTCGGCGACGCGCATGGGCTCGGTGTGCGGATCGGGGATCTCCCCACCTGCCAGGATGAGCAGGTTCTCGACCTGCCGCCGCATACCCACCGTCAACTGGTCGGATCGCATCAACCCGGCGAGAAGCTCCTCGTCGTGACCGAAGGCGTCCTGCAGTTCGTCGGTGAGGGTCAACTGCCGGCTGACCAGGTTTCCGGTGCGCGAGGCGATGCCCGCGGCGAACATACCGAAGCCTTGACGCTCGGCCGCGAGCTGCGCATGCCCGTCGACGGATACGAAGACGACCCGGGCGAACGCATCGCTGATACGTCCGACCTCGTCCTGGTCTCCGCTCACCGCCGGCAGCGCATCGTCGTCGACGCGCTGCCCCCGCTGGAGCCGGGCCACGACATCCGGCAGCGTGTCCTCAGCAATGGCCACCGTGCGTTGGTGCAGACCGCGCAGGCGGCGGAGCACGGAGCGCGTGGTGAGCACGATGACGGCAGCGACGGCAAGGAGGGCTGCGCCGTTTCCGACGATCAGCCAGATGACCTCGGTCTCCAGCTGCGTGGCCTTGGCGTCGGCGTGCACGAGTACTGCTCGCGCCTGTTTCGCGTCGAGCGCGGCAAGGCGCGCCGCGAACTTGTCATACGCGGCCCGCCAGGCGCCGGCCTCCGTGGGTAGCTTGATGCCGGACGCGGTGTTCCGGTGGTCGGAGATGACCGCGTCCTCGATGCGGACCTTCGTCTTCCAGCCGTCCGAGGCGAAGATCTGGTCGTAGTCCGCTCTGTCCTCGGCCGTCAGATACGGCGCGACCCACTCGTCGTACTGGTACCGCTGGGATCCGACGGAGTTGACGAATTCGGCGAACCCGGAGGAGCTCAGGCGCCTGGACGGCCCGGCCACGGCGAGGATGGTGGTCTCGCGCGCCACCATCTCGGACACCGTGAACATCGTGACGACCACGCCGCTCTCCTGGATGAGCTCGGCGTCTTCCGCATGGCTGAACTCGTTCTGGTACACCCGGATGATGCGGTCGAGGAGGTCGGAGTAGTAGCCGATCGTCCGCTCCGCGCCTCCTCTGCGGGAGTCCGCCCGCTCGCGGAACGCGGCCAGATCCGCGAGGCTGCGCTTCAGGTCCGCGACGTAACGTTCGTCCTCGCGCCCGGCCGCCGCCAGAGCTCCGTCCGCCGACCGGCGGAACTCGTCCGCGGCCCGGTCCGTGGCCGCGCGCCGCTCGCGTAGCTCGTTCTCGGCCACGGAGCCGCCCGCCCACCGTGTGGCGGTCATCGTCCGCTCAACCTGCACTTTGACCATCAGCCTGGTCAGGGGTACGTCGATCCGCTCACCAACTGCCACATCAGCGCGCAGGTTCTCCGACTGGTGCACCAGCCGCTGTGCGGTCATGACCACTTGGGTGCTCATCGCCAGAATAGGGACGATTGCCAGCCAAATGAGCAGCGTACGCAGGCGCAAGGTATGCCGCCGACGAGTCGTCGACTGCCCTCGTGCGCCTTCGGGTTCTATGGGAGACATCAGTCCTCGGGGAGCGGGGAAAACAGTGGGGACGGCCCAACAGCCGAGACCAGACGCAGTCCTAGGTTCAGGACTGGGGGAAGCCCGGTTCGGCTTTGGCGCGATGTGGGGGTGTCGATCATAACCAGCCGCACCGGAGAAACGGAGAGATGACTTCCGTCGACCATATGTGGTAGCGGCGACAAAGACGTTGTGCACCGGACGTTGGCGTTCACCTGACGCCTGGGCACAGGCGTGCTCGTGCAGACAGGGCAACCCGCTCCCCGGTCGCACGTCTTACTGACCCAAACAAAGCCGTTGGATGGGGCCGTGTGTGATCAGGCAGACGGTGAGGCCGAGGAATGCCTCGTGGAGGTCGTCGCGTCGGTCCCATCGGATGCGCAGGCAGCGGAAGCCGTGCAGCCAGGAGATCGTGCGCTCGACGATGTAGCAGAAGATGCCAGGCCCGTACCGTGCGGCTGGCCTCGCTCTGCGATCACGGGTCGGATTCCGCGCTGCCAGAGGAGTCGACGGTACTTGTCGTGGTCGTAACCGCGGTCGTAACCGCGGTCGGCCAGGAGGACATCTGGCCGTCGGCGTGGTCTTCCGACGCGGCCCGCGATGGCCGGGATCTTGTCGAGGAGCGGCAGAAGTTGAGTGACGTCATGGTTTCCGCCGGTCAGCGGTACCGCGAGAGGGATGCCCTGGCCGTCGGTGTTGACGTGGCGCTTACTGCCCGGCCGTGCGCGATCGACCGGGCTGGGCCCCGCTTTTGGACCCCGCCGAGCCGCCCGGACGTGGGATGAGTCGATCACCGCCCGCGACCAGTCGAGCTGGTTCTTCGACCGCAGTTCCTTCAGCAGCACGACGTGCAGGCGGTCCCAGACACCCGCCTCGTTCCACGCGGCCAGCCGCGACCAGCAGGTCATGCCGAAGCCCAACTCCTGAGGCAGGTACTCCCATTGGATGCCGGTGTGCAAGTGCCTTACCGCGCTCACATACCGCGGTGAACCCGTCGAGCGGGTCACGATGCTGTGGGAGGCTCAGCACCGGGGCCTCCTCGCCCAAAGCACCACCTCACGCGACCTGATGACGCTGCTCTCCACACCGGTCGGTTTGCCCAAACACTGGGGCGAAAAGATCGTGCAGCGTGCCCTGCTCTACCGCGCTCACACGGTCGCCGACCGCATTACCGCCTACACCAATGACCCGGCCAACACACCCCACCAGTTGATCATCGGAAGCCGCCGCATCCGACAGGCATGGACGACTCACCGCTGGGACGTACGCACGAACCGTCGGCCATGACCGCACGCCTACACTGCGTACTTTCACAGACCCAAACCCGGCGGATCGCGGAAGATGTCAGCCAGGGAAATCTTCTGAGCGCGAGCTGTATTGGAGCATCTCACCGGAGGAAAACCGGAACGTTGATTCGGTCTGTCCGAGGCCGAGTCATCCGCCACGTTCGCCAGGAATTTCCGGTTGACGTCAATTAGGTGATCAAGTGCTTTCCTGGCGGCGGCTAGGCTGTCAATTGTGGATGAAAGGCGGGTTCGCTCCTGATCCATTGCCGTCAAGGCTTGCCGAGCTCTGTCTATGTTGGGCTGCGTCATACAGGGGACCAACTGAGCGATGGTTCTGCTGGACATTCCGGCGGCCAGGAATATCTGAATCAGCGCCACCCGCTGGACGTGCTCGTCGTTGTAGAACCGCTGGCCGCTGGGGGACCTTGTACTGACCAGCAAACCCTGCTGCTCGTAGTAGCGCAGCGATCGACGGCTTGCTCCTGTCCGGGCGGACAGTTCACCGATCCGCATCTCAACCCCTCGTGTGTATTGGGTCACAGCGACTTGCCCTTGACATCGATGTGAGCGTTTAGGTTAACCCCATGACTCGCGACCCGCTGCCGGGGTATCAGGTCGCCGACCTCTCGCGTCCGCGAGAGCACGAAAGGGAGAACTCCTTGATCAAGTTCGCTTTCATGATCAACCGTATCGATGGAATGACCTTCGAGGAATTCGTTGAGCATCACCGAAACCGCCACGCCCCGTTGTTTACCTCCATTCCAGAAGCGCGGCAGTACGTGAAGAGGTACACCGTCTCTCACCCGATATCCGCTGAAGGGTACCCCAGTCCGGCCTACGACGGCCTCACTGAAATCTGGTTCGAAAGCTGGGCAGATCACGACGCCTTCTTCGCGTCTAAGAATTACAAGGAGTTGGTGAACCCGGACGAGAGTAAGTTCATCGATATGAATTCAGTGGCAGTAATGGTCACCGAAGAAAGGGTTGCGATCTAGCCCTTGGGCTGCCCGCTCTGTGCCGCGGGCGATGCGGCAGGCCATCATCGCGATAGCGGCTCAGGCGATCAAGGTTGCGGAGTGCTGGACGAGCCGTTCGGGAGGGGCGAGGGATCCGGTGGTCGGAGCTGTGGCCATGGGGGCCTCCACCGCTACTTCGAGCCCACCGCCCGCGCCATCGACGGCCTGGAGAAGGCTCTGGCCGGTCTCGCCTCCTCGACGACGCCCTCGGCCTGGACCTGCGTAATCCCCAGGACTACCTCCACCGCGTGTGGTCCACCGCCTTCCGCGCCGCCGATCTCGCCCACGTGGGCAGCGGCGAGGAGAACGAGTACAGCGATACGTGCGCAGCCGAGGACACCGACCCCGAACAGGACGTCGCATGAAGACCGCTCTCTTCCCCGAACCACGCACCGCAGCGGCACCTGGCGGCCCGCCGCCGCAAGGCCGAGACCGCCCTCCAGCGGGTCCACTCGGCAATCGCCCGCCTCCGGCGTGAGAAGGCGCAGGTCAGTGTCGCCGCCGTCGCTCGTCGCGCGGACGTCTCGCGCACCTTCCTTTCGGGCATGTCGCCTCGCCGGGTGCCCTGCGCGACGTCGGTGTGCCGCTCGTCTGGCTCCCGTACAACCAAGTCGCCGACCACGTCGGGCGCTTGGCGGTAAGCGACCTGGGGCTGTTCCTGGAGGGGTACGTGGACGGCTGGATCACCCTGCAGTAGCGCTGTCCGTCAGACGCCGGCGGCTCAGCTGTCGTGCGACGCGCGGCACGCCCCTGGCGGGCCGGTCAGCTGCTGCCGCAGGCGCAGCCGGAGGCGGGCTCGGCGGGGTCGGCGGCGGACTGGCCGCCGCAGCAGGCGTCGCTGCCCGGGATGTCGCTCTTGCCCATCTGGCCGGCGTCGGCCTTGACGACGTAGACCTCCCAGGGCTCCTTGCCGGGGCCGTGCACCCACACCTTGTCCTGGAGGGCATAGCAGCAGGAGGTGTCGCTCTCCTCGAACGTCGCAAGCCCCGCTTCCTTCAGGCGGTCGGTGGCGGCGGTGAGCTGCTCGGTGGAGTCGACCTCGACACCGAGGTGGTCCAGGCGGGTCTCCTGGCCCGCCTCGCCTTCGACGAGGACGAGCTTCAGCGGCGGCTCGACGACGGCGAAGTTGGCGTAACCGGGGCGGCGCTTGGCCGGTGTGACGCCGAACAGCTTGGAGTAGAACTCCACCGACGCGTCAAGGTCGGGGACGTTGAGGGCGAGCTGCACACGGGACATGACGGCCTCCCGGCACGTTGCATTGATGTCCATCGATGCAACCTTGCGTCTTGAATCGAAGTTTGTCAACATAGACGCATGTCGAATCAAGAGCTTGAGGTGCTCGGCCAGGCCCAGGAGTGCTGCCCGGGCCTGCTGACCGCGCCGCTGGACGAAGAGCAGGCCACCGAGCTGTCGAAGGTCTTCAAAGCCCTCGCCGATCCGGTGCGGCTGCGACTGCTGTCGATGATCGCCTCCCGGGCCGGCGGCGAAGTGTGCGTGTGTGACCTGACGCCTGCCTTCGACCTGGCCCAGCCGACGATCTCCCACCACCTCAAGCACCTGCGGCAGGCCGGACTCATCGACTGCGAACGCCGCGGGACATGGGTGTACTACTGGCTGCTGCCGGAGATGACCGACCGTCTCGCCGGCATCCTGACCCGGCCCGCCGGCCAGCCCCTCGCCCAGCCCGCCCAGACGCCTGCAGGGGCGGCCTCATGACCGCGAAGGCGACGGCGCGGACCGCGCCTGCGGGGCCCGTCGCGGCCCGCCTGTCGTTCCTGGACCGCTTCCTGGCCGTGTGGATCCTGCTGGCCATGGGCGCCGGACTCGGCCTGGGGCGACTGGCGCCCGGCCTGGGGGACGCGCTGGCAAAAGTGACCGTCACCGGCGTCTCACTGCCGATCGCACTCGGACTGCTGGTGATGATGTATCCGGTGCTGGCCAAGGTCCGCTACGACCGCCTGGACACCGTTACCCGCGACCGCCGCCTGCTGGTCCCCTCACTGGTGATCAACTGGATCCTCGGCCCCGCCGTGATGTTCGCGCTCGCGTGGATCTTCCTGCCCGACCTGCCGGAATACCGGACCGGGCTGATCATCGTCGGGCTGGCCCGCTGCATCGCCATGGTCATCATCTGGAACGACCTGGCCTGCGGCGACCGCGAAGCCGCCGCCGTCCTGGTCGCCCTGAACTCCGTCTTCCAGGTCCTGGCCTTCAGCCTGCTGGGCTGGTTCTACCTCTCCGTCCTGCCCGGCTGGCTCGGCCTGCAACAGACCGGGCTGAACATCTCGGTGTGGGAGATCGCCCGCAGCGTCCTGATCTTCCTCGGCATCCCCCTGGCCGCAGGCTTCCTCACCCGCCGCCTGGGCGAGAAGACCAAGGGCCGCACCTGGTACGAGACGAAGCTGATGCCCCGCATCGGGCCCTTCGCCCTCTATGGTCTGCTGTTCACCATCGTCGTGCTCTTCGCCCTCCAGGGCGACGCCATCACCTCCAAGCCTCTCGACGTCGCCCGGATCGCGCTGCCCCTGCTGGTGTACTTCGCTCTCATGTGGGTCGGCTCCATGGCCCTGGGCAAGGCCGTCGGCCTGAACTACCCGCGCACCACAACGCTGGCCTTCACCGCGGCCGGCAACAACTTCGAACTCGCCATCGCCGTCGCCATCGCGACCTTCGGCGCGACATCCGGCCAGGCCCTGGCCGGCGTCGTGGGCCCCCTCATCGAGGTGCCGGTACTGATCGGCCTCGTCTATGTCGCCCTCGCCGCCCGCCGCCTCTTCCCCCACACCGCCCCGGCCGCCGAGCCGGCCAGCCTCCAGGTGCCCGCCCGTGACTGACTCCCATAAGCCGTCGGTGCTGTTCGTGTGCGTCCACAACGCCGGCCGCTCCCAGATGGCCGCCGCCTTCCTCACCCACCTCGCCCAGGACAAGGTGGAGGTCCGCTCGGCCGGCTCTGCCCCCGCCCACGCCGTCAACCCGGCGGTGGTCGAGGTGATGGCCGAGGTCGGCATCGACATCTCCGCCCAGAGGCCGAAGGTGCTCACGCCCGAGGCGGTGCAGTCCTCAGACGTCGTGATCACCATGGGCTGCGGGGACGCCTGTCCCGTCTTCCCCGGCAAGCGCTACCTGGACTGGAAGCTCGAAGACCCCGCGGGCCAGGGCGTCGACGCCGTCCGACCCATTCGCGACGACATTGAGCACCGGGTGCGCGGTCTGCTCGCCGAGCTCGGCATCCAGGCCTGACCATGAGCACCGCCACCGCCGTGAGCGTCACCGCCATGCGGGCCGAGCACGCCGACCAAGTCCTGACCATCTACCAGCTCGGCATCGACGAGGGCAACGCCACCTTCGAGACCACCGCCCCGACCTGGGAGGTGTTCGATGCCGCCAAGCTTCCCGAGCACCGCCTGGTCGCCCTCGACACCGGCGGCCGGGTAATGGGCTGGGCCGCCGTAGTCCCGGTCTCCGACCGATGCGCGTACGCCGGTGTTGTCGAACACTCCCTCTACGTCCACCCCGCCGCCCGCCGCCGCGGGGTGGGGCTCACCCTGCTTCAGGCACTGCTCGCCTCCACCGACGCAGCCGGAATCTGGACGGTGCAGTCCGGCATCTTCCCCGAGAACACCGCCAGCCTCGCCCTGCACACCCGGGCCGGATTCCGCGTCATCGGCACCCGTGAGCGCATCGGCCGTCACCACGGGAACGGCGCAGGCGCAGATCAGCAGAATGCCGGTCAGGGGATACCAGCGTCCGCGGCGGGAGCGCGGGTCGGGGACGCGCTCGAGATGGCGTCGCAGGCGGCCGGTGTCCTCCTCGTCCAGGGGGCCGAGCTTGGCCAGGACGGCAGGGACCGGGGAGGATGGGGCGGCGGGCACGGGACCTCTTCGTGATCAGCTGGCTTCGACACCCACGATGATCACAGGTCCCGTGCCCTACCTGTTGCCCCGTCAACTGCCGTCCGCGAGGCGTCAGCCCTGGGCCGTGGGGCGGACGACGATGTCGCCGACGTCGACGTTCGAGGGCTGCTCGATCGCAAAGGCGACAGCGCGGGCGATGTCGTCGGGGGCGAGGGAGAAGTCGACCGTCGGGGCCTGCGACTTGACGGTGGGGCTGGTGACCGAGTCGGCGAACTCCGTCCCGACGTAGCCGGGCGAGACCATGGTGACCCGCAGGTCGGGCCCGGCTTCCTGGCGCAGTCCCTCCGAGAGGGTGCGGACTGCGTTCTTCGTCGCCGCGTAGACAGCCTGGTTCGGCACGATGCGCAGCCCGGCGGTCGAGACGACGTTGACGAACTGCCCCTTGCGTTGCTCGCGGAAGACGGGGAGTGCTGCGGCGATCCCGTACAGCACGCCGCGGAAGTTGACGTCGATCATCTGGTCCCAGTCCTCGACGCGTAGCTCGTCGAACGGGGAGATGGGGCCGATCCCGGCGTTGTTGACGAGGACGTCGAGCGCGCTGTAGCGCTCGCGGGCGCACGCCACCAGGTCCGCGAGGTCGCCGCGGCGACGCACGTCCGTCGTCGTCCAGGCGGCTGTGCCGCCCTCGGCCTCGATGCGGGCGGCGAGCGCTTCCAGTCGGTCGCTGCGACGCGCTCCGAGGACGAGCTTTGCACCGCGCGAGGCCAGCAGCAGTGCGCTCGCCTCGCCGATCCCGCTGCCCGCGCCCGTGATGGCCACCACTTTGCCGTCGATCCCTGTCACGTGCGACCTCCAGCACTAGAAGTAAGAGGGCTATCACTTTTACAGTAAGAGGCCTCTTACTTCTGGTCAAGGCAGGTGGGTCGAGTGGCCGAGGCCGCAGTTGGGGCGGGCATTGGGCGTCCCGCCCGGGGACAGCTCCGCTCGGCGCTGATCGCCGAGAGTTTCGCGCTGCTCTCCGAGAAGGGGATGGCCGGCTTCTCCGTCGCCGAACTCGCCCGCAGGCTCAAGGTGAGCACCGCCGCCCCGTACCGCCACTTCCGCAACCGGGAGGCGCTGCTCGCCGTCGTCGCGGCACAGGCCGCCGACGAGCTCACCCGCGCCATGGAGACCGCCGCGCAGACGGCCGGCCCCGACCCGATCGACCGGCTCGCGGTCACCGCGGGGGCATACGTGCGCCACGTGTCCGACCGCGGCGCCGGCCTTGACGTGATCTTCGCCCGGGAGCTGAGGCTGCTGCGTGACGCCGACCTGGCCCGGGCCGGCCGCGGCCTGATGACGCTGCTGCTCGATCTCGCCCGGCGGGCGGGCCACACCGACCCTTCCCGGGCACTGCTCCTGCTCGAACAGCTCTTCTGCCTGGCCCACGGCTACATCACCCTGGACGCGGAGGACTTCCTGACCGGCTCCCGCCTTTCCCCCGAGGATGTCGCCACCCGCGCCACGCGCGCGGCGACGGCGCTGCTGCGCGGCAACGCGACGTGAACACCGGCCGGGAGCTGCGGTGGTCACCATTCGCCGACCACCTTCTGACGGTTCGCCGCATGCCAAGCAGGTAGGCAAAACGGCGTCGCTGCGGAACCTGGCGATCGGGCGAGTGAAACTGCTCGGCGCGATGAGCATCGCCCCGACCAACGGGGCCATCCGGGACCTACCCGAACGAGCTGCCTGGATCCTGGGCATTACCGACAGCCCGCATCCTTCGGGAACTTGAAGCCACCCTGAGAAAAGTCAGCACCGAACCAGCACCGGAATCAGGCGTGCTGACTACCAGAGCTCCAAAACCTGGAGTGAATATGGGCGTGGTGACAGGATCTTGCGGTCGTCGTGGTTCGCTGGTGGGCTATTCGGCCCAGGGGGAGTCCAGGATGGTCCGTACGAAGTCCCCGCGCTCGAAGCCGGGCACGTAGTGTGCGAGGACGTCGGCTTTGCCGTTGCCGAACGTGGTCTGTGGCTTGGGCCGGATTCCGTCGACGAATGCCTCCAGGATGCGCGGCTTGAAGCCGGGGCGCGGGTGCAGCGCGACGACCGCGGCGCGGTCCGCCTCGTCGATGTCGTGGTAGCCGATGCCGAGGACGTCGTACTCCACGCCTGCGGTCACCAGTGCCACCTCCGGTTCCATGAACTCGGGGATGCCCGGGGTGGTATGCAGGGCGACGGCGGTCCACACCCGTCGGATGCTGTCCTCCGGAACTTGGTGAGCCTGCAGGAAGTGGCGGGCCTCATCGGCGCTGTCCACCTCGAAGCGCCGCCCGCTTCCGTGGAACGGTTCGTTCAGGCCCAGATCGTGGAACATGGCCGCGATGTAGAGCAGCTCGGGGTCGAAGCTGAGATCCCGGTTGCGCCCCTGGAGGCTGCCGAAAAAGTACACACGCGCGAGTGGTCGTAGATCAATTCACTGGTGCTGTCCCGTACGAGCTCGGTCGCTTCCCGCGCCAGCTTCGAGTCCGGCACACGCACCCCGGCCGGTGTGGAGAAGTCATCCGTCATCGCAACCACCTGCTCTTTCCGTCGGCTTGCTCCTACGGCCCGCCTGCTCGCTCGGTCGGCTTGCTCGAACGCCTCGGGGTCGGTGTCACCAGCCGCCGCGAGCGCGTCGTCCACTCCCTGGACGGCCTGGAGGAACCGGTCCACCCGAACGCCCTCGCCACCACCGGGGCCCGTCTGTGGCGGCGTCTACAGGAACAGGTGCCGTTCGGGCTCGAATCCATGGACTTCCTCCTCGGCCTGGATGCCGGCGGCATCCTGCCCGCCGTCTCCCTCGCCGGTGCTGCGAAGTTGCCCTACAAGATCGCCTGGAAGCTGCATCTTCCCCTCGACGGCGCAGTCCGCTTCAGCGAGCCCCACGCGATGCGCACGGACGTCTTCGCCTATGGCATTGCCCCTGGACAGCGAATCGTCCTGGTCGACGACGAGATCACCACTGGCCGCACGCTGGCCGACCTCACCCGCCGCCTCCAAGAGGCCGGCGCCGTCCCGCTGGCTGCCGTCTGCCTCGTGGAAGACACAACGCGGGGAGCCCGCGACCTGCTCACCGGCCTCGGCCTGCCGCTGATCTCCCTCACCACGATCGAGGGGGTGGCATGACCACGGCTACATCGGCGGGAGTCCGGTTCCATTCCGGCTCGGAGGCCATCCCCGCTGCCTCTGTCCACACCACGCCGCTGGGGTACGACCGTGACGACGTCCCCGTCGGCGCGCCGCTCCCTGTGCCTGCCGCCGCCGCACTCGTCGACCGACTGAGCGGATGCGGCGAGATCGAGGTGGCCTTCGAGGGGAAGCTCGGGGATACTCTCCTCGCCCTGTCGACCGTCCGGGCGCTCCTCGACTGGCTGCGCCTGCGTTCGATCCCCGTGACTGTGCGGGCGGTTGGCGCGTACGCGGCGCAAGGTGATCGTGGAGGTTGAGGGTGACCTGTCCGCCGCGGGCATGAGCGGGGACCTCGAAGTCCTCCCAGACGGCGGGGGCTGCTGATGGCACTGTGTCGGCTCCTGGTGCTCGGTGGCTCCGATACCGGGCGCTCTCCGCCGAACTCAGGGGTTTGGTGGTGCCGTGGATCCGCTGTACGGTCCGCGGCCACGCACCTGGATACTGATCACCATGCGCACTGATTTCGATCCCGCTGCCATGTCCCGCAACGAGTTCTACAAGCTGCTGACCGCCACCGTGGTGCCGCGGCCGATCGCCTGGGTGTCCACCGTCTCGGGCGACGGCACGCACAACCTGGCCCCGCACTCCTTCTTTACGATCGCCAGCGTCGCGCCGCCCGTTGTGCAGTTCAGCTCCGTCGGACGCAAGGACACCTTGCGCAACATCGAGGCGACCGGGCAGTTCGTGGTCAACTTCGCGCCGGAGGGGTTGTTTGAGCAGATCAATGACACGGGCACCGACTTCCCGCACGGGGTGAGCGAGTTCGAGGCGGCCGGGATCGCTGTCGAGCCGAGTCTGCGGGTCAAGCCTTCGCGGGTGGCGGCCTCGCCGGTGGCGCTGGAGTGCGAGGTGCACAGCACGCTGGGCATCGGGGATTCGACCATCGTGTTCGGGCGCGTGGTGCATGCGGCCGTATCGCAGGACGTGCTGGTCGACGGGCATCCCGAGATCGCCAGGCTGAAGCCCCTGTCGCGGCTGGGGAAGGATGAATGGGGCACGGTCGGCGGCGTACGGGAGATCTCCCGTATTCGGCATGCGGACTGGCGGGGGCCGGCGGGCGATCGATAGGGAGCGGACGGGGAGCCGAGCCCGCCCGCAGGACCGGGGAGGCCCAGGAGCCTGGCATGGGTGAGCCGCGCGTCTGGAGCCCTTCCCTTCCGCGCACGGTCGGTGTCCGCGCGATCACCCACCGGCTAGGGGCGTTGCCGAGTGGTGCCGGCGATGCCGGTGCCGGTGGTTCAGACCTGCGAATGCGGGCGGGCGGCGGAGCCGCGGATCTGCAGGCCGTCGAGGAGTTCCTGGGTCGCGGCCGCCACGGCGTCCACGGCCTGGTCGAACACCTCGCGGTTGTGGGCGGCCGGGGCGCGGAATCCGGAGACCTTGCGGACGTACTGCAAGGCCGCGGCCCGGATGTCCTCGTCGGAGACCTCGGGGGTGGTGGGCGGACGGAGGGTCTTGATGCTGCGGCACATGAGTCCAGTCTGCCTCGGGGTGTGGCCGATATCCGCCTATCCGTCGAGTCCGGTCACCCGCATGGTGATGTTGAGGCGACCGCCGGTCAGGCCGGACGCCGGGTCGCCGGTGCCCAGCCTGACCTTGGGCACTCCGTGGTACGCGAAACGCGACGGTCCGCCGAAGACGAAGAGATCACCGGAGGCCAGCTCGACGTCGGTGTACGGCTTGGTGCGCGTCTCGGTATTGCCGAACCGGAAGACACAGGTGTCGCCGATGCTGAGGGAGACCACCGGCGCGCCGGAGCGCTCTTCCTTGTCCTGGTGCATGCCGAGCTTCGCCTGGCCGTCGTAGAAGTTGATCAGTGCGGTATCCGGCGTGTAGTCGTCGCCCGCGGCGTCGTCCTGATACGCCTCGACCAGCGCGCGACGGCCCAACTCGACCATCCAGTACGGGAATTCGGCTACCAGGGCGCCGTTCACGTCATCGGCCGTGCGGGTGTATGCGTACGGCTGCCAATGCCAGCCGATGCACACGGTCTGGACGGACATCACTCCGCCGCGCGGAAGCTTGGTGTGCCGGATCGGGGCCGGGCCGCGTGCCCAGCCGCGACACGCGGTGACGAGCTCGCGTTGCTGGGCCATGGTCAGCCAGCCGGGGACGTGGACGGCACCGGGGGCGATTTCCCGGCGGTCGGCGTGGGCGTGGTGCCCGTCGGCCGTGGTGGGGTGGAGGAGCCCATGGCGGCGCGCGGCGCCCGGGGCCGTGCCGTCGGGTCCTTCGCCGGGCAGCTCGGCGGCGTCGCCGCTTCGTGCTCCTTGACGTCGACCGGGCCCACCGCGTCCGTCAGGCCCGCCCGATCCGTCAGGCACACCGGCGCCTATGGGACCCGCCGGATCGCCGAAGTCCTCGAAGCCGGGAAGTGGCGTGCTCATGTGCTCCTGCCTTGCCTCATCGCTCGCTGTTTACAGCGTCCCACGGGGTGAGTCGTCGGCCGACGGGCCGGTTACTTGCTGGGTGACCCAGCCGCGGTCGATGGTCCAGGTGCTGCCGTCCGCGGCCACACCGCGCATGCCCTGCAGCGTCTCCGGGCCCGCCAGGGCGGGTACGCGGGAGTCGCCGAGAGCCGCGAAGCCGTAGGTGCGTGCCGGGTCCCAGTCGGTGCTGTGGCGCAGCCGGCGGCTCATCTGGGCCCAGCCGAGAGGTGCGGCGGCCACCACCCAGGCGTCGGGCTCCTCGGCCGTGAAGCGGTTGGCCGCACGGAGCCAGGACGCGGCGGACTCCGGCCAGTCGACGACGGCGAGTGCCGGCAGCCGCCCGTGGGCACGCCATGCTTCGGCAAACGCTGCCGCTGCCGAGCGCGACGCGGTGTCCCGGCCGTGCCCGACGACCACCGTGGCGATACGAGTCCGGGGCGCGGTCAACAGGTCCAGCAGGGCGGCGAGTTCGGCGTCGGTGTGCGGGGCGGGGGAGGGGAGGTCGCCGTACGCGGCCGCCTCCGCCGGGGAAATGAGGGGAGAGGTCATGAGGGAAGGGGCCATGAGGGAGGGGGTGCCGGGCCGTGGCCGGGCTCAGAGGAGCGTGGGCTGGAGAGCGCCCTCGTGCGTGAGCAGCGCGGTTTTGCGTTCGACGCCCGCCGCGTAGCCGCGCATGGTGCCATCCGCGCCGATCACACGATGGCAAGGGCGCAGGATCAGCAGGGGATTCGCGCCGATCGCGGCCCCCAGGGCCCGTACGTCGGACCGCGGTACGCCGATGGCCTCGGCGAGCCGGCCGTAGGTGGTCGTGGTGCCATACGGGATCGCTTCCAGGTCCCGCCAGACGCGCTCCTGGAGTTCCGTACCGGTGGTGCGGAACTCCAGCTCGAAGCGGGAGAGCTCGCCGGCGAAATAGGCGCGGAGCTGACGGGCGGCCTCGGCGAAGGAGCGGGGGTCGCGGCGCCAGTGCGGCTGTACGGTGGCGGCGCCCCGTTGCCCCGGCATGGAGAGGGCGGTCAGGGCGGTGCCGCCGGGCGCGGTGGACGATTCCTCGCCGACGAGCAGCAGCTCGCCCATGGGGCTGTCGAGGGTGGTGTACCTGGTGGTGGCGGTGGTTGCCGCGGAGGAGATCATGGCGCTTCCTTGTTCGTGTTCGCTGCTTTCATTCCTCGCTTTTATTCCTCGAGTCTGCAGGTTCGGCCGCGGCTCGGCTGGCGGAAATCAGACGTCACGATTGGGCGCTGCTGGCCCGTCGCCCGTCGCCAGTCGCCAGTCGCCAGTCGCCAGTCGCCAGTCGCGAGCCGCGAGCCGCCAGCGACGGCCCATCGATCACCCACCAACCACAGGCCACTCGCCGGCCACCGACCACCAGCCACTCACCGATCACCATCGATCACCACCGATCGCTCGTCACCACCCACCGCGTACGGATCACCGGCGTGTCGACCCGCCGCACCGGCAGTGGCCGACACGCCGGACGTGTTCCATCGGGAGCTACCTCAGGTCGATCTGGAACACCTTGTCGGAGCCCGGCTCGCCCTCGCCGCTGTTGTCGGCGTTGGTGGTGGTCAGCCACAGGGACTTCGTGCCGGGTACGGACTCGACCGTACGCAGCCGCCCGTAGTCGTGGGTGTAATACGCCTTCGGGGTGCCCGTGTTGGTGCCGTCGACCGGGATGCGCCACAGGCGTTCGCCGCGCAGTGCGGCCATGTAGATCGCCCCGTCGGCGTAGGCGACCGCGCTGGGCGAGGCTTCCGCGACGGGCCACTGACGCTTGGGGTTGGTCATCCCGGAGGTCGAGCAACTGCCTTCGCACTGGGGCCAGCCGTAGTTCTTCCCCGGCTCGATGAGATTCAGCTCGTCGTACTTGCTGTCGCCCAACTCGCCCTCCCACAACCGGCCTTGGGCGTCCCAGGTGATGCCCTGGGGGTTGCGGTGGCCGTAGGAGTAGACCAGAGACTGGAAGGGGTTGCCGGGGGCCGGCTTTCCCTCGGGGGTCATCCGCAGGATCTTGCCGTTGAGGGAGGTCTTGTCCTGGGCGAGATCGGGGGTCCGGGCGTCGCCCGTGGTGGCGTAGAGGTAGCCGTCGGGCCCGAACTTGATGCGCCCGCCGTTGTGGTACGTGTTCTTCTTGATGCCGTCGACCAGCACCTTGTAGTCGCTGAGGGTGCTGCCATCGAAGGTCATGCGCGCGATCCGGTTACCTTCGGCGGCGGTGTGCATCACGTACACGTAGTGATCGGTCCCCCAGGACGGCGATACGGCGATGCTCAGTAGCCCACCCTCGCCGCCCGTGGTGACGACGTTCGGGACCTCGCCGACCTGCCGCTTCGTGCCGTCCCGGGTGAGGGTGTAGACCTTGAACGCATCGCGCTCGGTGAGCAGGGCGGACCCGTCCGGCAGCCAGCTCAGGCCCCAGGGGATGGACCAGCCCGACGAGACGGTCTTGGGGGAGCCGGGCTCGGAGGCAAGGGCGCGGCTTCCGGTCACGTGACCCGGACTGGCGGCACTGCCGGTGCCGGAGGCAGCGACGAGAAGTCCGGCGGCCAGGGCGGAGGCGACCGCCACGGTCCATGTGGTGGGGCGTGCGGCTCTGGTGCGCAGGTGCATGGAGTCCTCCAGCCAGGAAGAGGCGACGGGGCGTTCCCTCGGGGACGAGCATTCGGCGGCGCCGAACTGATAGGAAAGTTTCCTGCCGTTCGGCCCCGGAAGCTACTGCGCCGCGGGGTGAGGGTCAAGGCTGGAAGACGGGAGGTATCTGCCCCGTCGGCAAAGGGAGTTGATGCCTGGGCAGCGTCCGGTGGACCGTCAGTCAGCTAGTAGCTCGCGTGCGAGGAGGGGCAACCGTGATCGACATTGGTGCGTTGCGCGAGGAGGATCGCGCCGTCTGGGAAGTGCTGGCGCGCGGTGACAAGGCGTTCTACCGCACCGCGGTACCGGACGAGGGGTATGAGGAGACTTGGCAGCGGCTACGGCGTGGCACGGAGTTCCACGGCATCGGTGCGTTGTCAGAAGGGAAATTGGTCGGCATCGCGCACTATCTGTTCCACGCAACGTTCTGGATGGAGGACAGCTGCTATCTCCAGGACCTCTTCGTCGACGAGGCGGCGCGCGGCCAGGGCGTGGCGCGGATGCTGATCGAGAAGGTGGCCAGTGTGTCTCGGGAGCAGGGGGCTTCGCTCCTGTACTGGACCACTCAGGAGAGCAACACCGCCGCCCGCGCGCTGTACGACAAGGTGGCGAGCTTCAAGGGGTTCGTACGCTACGACTACCCCCTGACTTAGGGTCTGTCCGGGCTCACGAACGAAGCCAGTGTCGGATCGAGGCGACGGTGGCGGTGCCGCGGAAGATGTAGGCGCGCTTGTCGAACCTCGTGGCCACGGCCCGGAAGTTCGGTCGGGTGCGGGGGTGTCCGCCACCGCGGCGGCCGCCGCGGATGCGTTCCAGGACGGGGAGTAACTGCGAGGCGCCGCCCACTGGCCCTGCTGGTGGCACACGCCCCGGGGGGGGGGGCCCCCCCCCCCACGCCCCACAGCCACGACCACCCGGGGGATGTAG